>JAUWIU010000011.1 GCA_030608075.1 Phycisphaerae bacterium | reverse complement strand
GACATATCAAGCGTGGTGGGTTCCCCGCCGATACTATTTCTTATTTCAAGAGTGTCGTAATATTGGTCGGTGATATAATGTATTTTTCCATCATCAAAGATAGTAGTGGTGGCATGAGCTTTCGACACAGCAAAGTACATAACCAATACCATTGCAAATACAAAAATTGATTTACTTCTCATAACTCTACCTCCTCAAAAATTTATTAAGACCAGACCACTAACACAGCGGCCTAAAGTAACATTCCATAATAACACACAAAGACCGTTAAAACAAGCAAAATCTGCCTGTTTGTCAATTTTCCGAGCCTAACGTCGATTTTAGCTCAAAAACACCGTTCTTTTACAGCACAACCATTTCGGTATTGCTCGGTTCGCCTTCGCCTGCCTTGTTTACCGCTATAACGCGATATTCGAGTTCTGTTTTTTCCGGCTGGTCAACTAAGGTTACTTTGGTTATTGCCGTAAAGTAAACCGCCTTAGCGAAAAAGTCAAATCGCTTTTTGCCCATATCAGCTTTCTTGGCGCTGCCCATTTTGAATTCTCAACGCTGGGTAAATTCTCCCCGCTGGTTCAAATCTCCCCGCCTGTGTGCTACCCCCGTTTCCACGGGGGCAAGCTTGCTCCTGCGAAGGCAGGGCTGAAACCGGTCGCATCAAAAAAATTCATTTCATCAAATTGACTGATTCTGTTCGATTAGGTGCGAAATTTCCTCGCTGCACTCGCTTTCGAGCCAAGTGTCAGTGGCGGTACGTTTCCGTGTTCAACAAGTGGTATGGTTTTTGCGATGTCTCAGGTAATCACGAAGCGCAGAGTAAGGAATTAGCCATGTCAAAAGATATGAGATACCTTGGGCTCTGTTCGAGCTGCAAGAATGCCTCGTCCTGCACATTTCGACGAGAACCTGACAAACCTGTCTTTTATTGCGAAGAGTTCGAGATTGAAGAAGCCTCTTTTATAAAGACTCCTGGAAAAAAGCAGTTGGCGGCGACAGGCTCTGCTGGCGCTAAGGAGAAAGATTCAACCAAATTCATCGGACTGTGCAGCGATTGTGAGAACCGCCGAACCTGTGTTTTTCCAAAACCCGAAGGGGGCGTGTGGCATTGCGAGGAATACCAATAGAATGAAGACAGACACGGTTATCAAAAACAAAGACAATACCCACGCCGGGAAAGAGGTGGATTCGAAAGATATTTTAAGAATTCTGGACAAGCATAACGAGGACAGGGGCGGCCTTATCGCCATTCTCGAAGAAATCCAGGCTGAATATGGCTATCTTCCCGAAAAGTCGCTCAGAATAGTAGGCGAAGAAACCGGCCGCTCTCTGGTTGACGTATATGGTGTCGCCACATTTTACCGTTCGTTCAGCCTGAAACCAAGGGGCAGGCATTTTGTCTGCGCTTGTCTTGGGACAGCGTGTCATGTTCGGGGCGCGCCAAGAGTCGTGGAAGAGCTGGAGCAGCAGTTAGGAATCAAAGCCGGAGAAACAACTCCCGACTGGGAATTTACGCTGGAAACGGTGAACTGCTTAGGCGCATGCGCGCTGGGGCCGGTGGTTGTTATCGACGGCCATTACTTCTCGAAGGTCAGAAAATCAAGGGTTGGTCAACTATTAGATGAGGCTCGTAAAGGTTTTGATACAATTGAGCTGGGAAAGGATAAACGAATCTTCCCCATCAATGTAAGTTGTCCTCATTGCAATCACAGCCTGAAAGATGAGACATTTGCCATTGACGGCTACCCATCAATTCTGGTAAACGTATCCTCTGACCACAAGCAAGGATGGCTTAGGCTTTCCTGCCTGTATGGTAGTTACAATTTTGCTTCCGAGTTTGACGTCCCCACAGGCTTGGTTGTGAGTTTTCTTTGCCCGCATTGTGGCGTGGAATTTCCCAGCACATCGGACTGCTCCGTCTGTGCGGCGCCGATGGTGCCAATGCTTGTCGAAGGCGGCGGAATAGTACAGATTTGCTCGCGCCGTGGATGTAAAAACCATATCTTGGATTTGGTTTAACCAAGATAATACCAAGGGAAACCGGTTGTTTAACATAAGTGTTTCCAAGAGGCACAAAGTGTTAAGATTATCTTCTATTAACGAACTGGAGAAATTACAGAAGGGACTTATTGATGCCACAGATGAAGGGAATCCCTGCATAGTTATTCCCACAGGGACGTGCGGGCAGGCCAGTGGAGCCGGCGACCTTATCCGTGCGGCCAAGCGTGAGATTCTGGCAAAGGGCCTGAGCAAAAAGGTCCGCCTGCGCATTACCGGATGCCATGGATTTTGCCAAATGGAGCCTTCTGTACTTGTTGAGCCTCGCCGGGTCTTTTACCCGAGAGTTGGTCCCAAAGAGATGGAACGTATTGTCGAGGCCGCAGCAAGAGACGAAGTGCTTACGGATATTCTTTTCGTCGACCCGGAAAGCGGCAAGCCGGTGGAAAAGCAGGATGATATACCTTTTTTCAATAAACAGGTTCGTAGACTTCTTGCGTGGAATGAGAAGGTTGACCCTATCCGCATTTATGATTACATCAAAGCTGGTGGATATTCGGTGCTGGTGAAAGTATTTTCCAAGGGCAACGCCGGGTGGGTAGTGCAGCAGGTCAAGCGTTCTGGATTGCGCGGCCGGGGCGGCGCTGGTTTTCCGACAGGCCTGAAATGGGAAATGCTGGCAAAACAGCCAAACAAACGCGGCAAGTTC
The DNA here is from genome assembly GCA_030608075.1 of Phycisphaerae bacterium. Taxonomy (GTDB): domain Bacteria; phylum Planctomycetota; class Phycisphaerae; order Sedimentisphaerales; family Anaerobacaceae; genus JAUWIU01. Next base: position 30,994 of record JAUWIU010000011.1, on the reverse strand, counting down.
CTTGTGTGCAATGCCGATGAGGGTGACCCCGGCGCTTATATGGACCGCAGCGTCCTGGAAGGAAACCCGCACAGCATCATCGAAGGAATGCTCATCGGCGCCTATGGGACCGGGGCCACGGAAGGTATAGTCTATGTCCGCAATGAATATCCGGTTGCCGTCAAGCATTTGAACATCGCGCTGAAACAAGCACACCAGCTTGGTCTTTTGGGTGAGAACATTCTCGGAACCGGCTTTTCATTTGATATCAGCCTCGTCAAAGGTGCCGGCGCATTTGTGTGCGGTGAGGAGACGGCGCTGATACGGTCTATCGAAGGAAAGATGGGTGAGCCGCGCCAGCGCCCGCCATTTCCCATACAAAAAGGTATTGACGGCAAACCCACGGCAATTAACAACGTTGAGACCTGGGCGAACATTCCATTAATTTTCAGGGTGGGTGCCGACAAATTTTCGATGGTCGGGACCAAGAATAATTCCGGCACAAAAATATTCAGCCTGGTTGGCAAAATCAAGAATACCGGCCTGGTCGAAGTACCAATGGGAATGACAATAAAGGAAATTGTCTACGATATCGGCGGGGGCCCGGTAGGCAAGGCCAAAATCAAAGCGGTTCAGACGGGCGGACCATCAGGGGGATGCATTCCTGCAGATATGTTTGATTTGCCGGTAGATTACGACAGCTTAACCAAGGTGGGGTCAATCATGGGCTCCGGCGGCATGATTGTTATGGATGAAAACACCTGTATGGTTGATATCGCCAGGTACTTTATGAATTTTCTGAAGGATGAATCGTGCGGCAAATGTTTCACCTGCCGAAAGGGCACACAACGGATGTACGAGATTCTCGATGACGTCTCAAAAGGCAAGGGAACACCCGGACACTTAGACCTTCTGAAAGAATTAGCGGAGGTGGTGAAGGACACGACGATGTGCGGTCTTGGGCAGACGGCATCGAATCCTGTTCTGAGCACGCTCCGTTACTTCCACGATGAATACCGGCGGCACGTGATTGATAAAAAATGCGATGCTTTCGTGTGCAAAGAACTGGTGGGAGCGCCCTGCCAGGCCGCTTGCCCGCTGGACACCGAGGCTTGGCGTTATGTCGCCCTGATTGAAAAGGGCGAGTACGAAGAAGCCTACAAAGTTATCAGGGAAGCCAACCCCTTCCCATCGGTATGCGGTCGGGTTTGTGGTCGCAAGTGCGAAACCAGATGCAACCTTGCGGTGAGCGGGGGCGAAGCCATTGCGATTCGAGCCTTGAAAAGATTTATAACCTATAGAATTGACCCCTCGGTTTACAAACCTGTTGCAACCAGCCACCGGGGCAAGGATGTTCACAGGATAGCAATCGTAGGCTCAGGCCCTGCCGGTCTCTCGGCCGCTCATTATCTTTCTCTGCTTGGCTACAAAGTGACGCTCGTTGAAGCAGCCAATGAGCCTGGTGGAATGCTTATTAGTTGCATACCGGCTTATCGCCTCCCTCGGGATGTGGCACGCAAGGAGATAGAATCGCTGCTTGATGAAAACATTACCCTCAGATGCGGAACCGCCCTGGGTCGCGACGTAACTATCGATGAACTATTTAAGGATGGCTTCAAGGCGGTTTTCCTGGCAATAGGAGCAGATAAAAGCTGGCAATTAGGCCTTGAAGGAGAAGACACCAAAGGGGTCTATCCATCAATGCAATTCCTAAAAGCCTTCAATTTAAGAGGTGAGGAACTGGCCGAGGGACACGTAGGTATCGTTGGCGGCGGTAACTCGGCTGTGGACGCTGCAAGAGTGGCTATTCGTCAGAAAAAAGTCAAAAGTGTAACGCTGCTCTACCGCCGTACCTCCCTGGAGATGCCCGCTTACGCCGAAGAAGTCGAAGCAGCTCTCGAGGAAGGTATAAGGCTTGAAACATTAGTCTCGCCAACAAGCATACGTTACATCAAAGCTGCTGAGGCCGAGGGAGTCAAAATCGAAACATTCGTTGAGCCAGTGAGAATAGATTCGGCAAATGGACGTTTAGCTGACATCGAATGCATCAGAAACAGGCTGGGCGATGTTGACTCAAGCGGCCGACGCAGACCGGTCCCTATTGCTGGTACCGAGTTCACGATTCCATTGGATACCATGATAGTGGCTATCGGCGAACGACCGGATAGCGATTGCCTGGCCTCTATGGGGTTGGAACTTGATAAGGGCGGCAGATTGCGTGTCGAGGGGAAAACTCTTCGCACCAATCGTAAAGGAGTGTTCGCCGGAGGGGACCTGGTGACAGGTCCTAATACTGTTGTTGATGCCATTGCGGCAGGGAAAAAAGTTGCGGAAGTCATAGACCGGTATGTTTGCGGTCGGGAACTTGTTGAGCCACCGAAAGTAAAACTGCCGGGGGTTTTCATAGAACCTGCTGAGGTCAGCGATGAAGAGCTTGAAGATGTGGCAAGGGTAGAACCTGCTATGCTCGATGCCAAATCAAGGGTAAAGAGCTTTGTGGAAGTGGAGAGACAATTGACTGTCGAACAAGCGACCCGCGAGGCACGAAGATGCCTGAGGTGCGACCTGGAGTTCACACAGCGCAGCAAAAACGAAGAGGCCAAATGTGCAGCAGTGGAGGAAAAGTCGGCATGATAACATTGAAAATAAATGGTTTGGATGTTTCGGTCGAAAAAGGCACCACCCTGCTGGAAGCTGCAAGATTTATTGGGTTTCCCGTTCCTACACTCTGCCATATGGACGGGCTGTCGGCATACGGGGCCTGCCGGCTTTGTGTGGTGGAGATTGGAGAAGGACCGAAGGCAAAACTGGTTTCCTCATGCACCTATCCAGCCGAGGAAGGACTCAAGGTGCGAACGGCATCGGCAAGAGTGCTAAAGGCCCGGAGAATGATTTTGGAACTGCTGCTGGCTTCATGTCCCCAGTCTAAAATAATCCAGGACCTTGCTGCATCCCACGGTATTCGCCAACAGCGTTTCAGACAAGAGTACGAAGATTGCATCCTTTGTGGTCTTTGTGTTCGAATGTGCGAAGAACAAATGATGGCCAAGGCCATTGGTTTCCGCAATCGAGGCGAGAAAAGAAGCATCGGTACGCCGTTTGACATCAAATCTGATGTATGCCGGTTGTGCGGCGGCTGCATGTATGTATGCCCGGCCTGCCAGCTTCGATGCACATACAACGAACCCGAAAAAGCAATTTGCGGGGCCTGTGCAAATCTTACTCCGCCCTGCATCGAGAAAGAACAGTTTGACGATATGATGTGCTACATGGACCCTTGTGTAGCGTGTGAGATAGAGAAAGATAAATAACGATAAAGGAGCTAAACACAATGTCACTTACGTTTTCAAAGATAAACGCCTCAGCGGCAACCTTAACAAAGAACAGAACAGAAGGTTCGGTTGTACCCGCCTCGGGTATGTGTGTTACATGTGTGGACGGCTGTATCGGTATGTGTGAGATAGGCAAGAGCGCCTACCGCGGCCACGAAGTTATTTATCCACAACCTTTCGGTATGGTCACCGCCGCTGCCGAAAAGACTTATCCGGTTGATTATTCACACTTCAACATTATGGGAACCGCTGTGGGCGCACACGGCATTGAACCAGATAGCGACAAAGCCATCTTTCCTGCTGTGAACCTGGAAATTGCCTTCGGTCATGATAAAGGGATAAAGTATCGCTGTCCCTGGCATATTCCGGGAATTGGTTCGACAAATATCGCCAAGAACAACTGGGAAGGTCTGGCCATCGGCTCTGCCTTAGCAGGCACCGGCCTGACCATCGGCGAAAACGTTGTAGGAATGGACCCTGAGGCTGTTATCAAGAACGGCCGGGTGGTCGATACTGCCGACCTCAAACGCCGCGTGAAGCTCTATAAAGACCATCAACGAGACGGCTACGGCGCAATCATCGTACAGGCAAACGTTGAGGATACCCGGCTTGGGGTGCAGGAATATGCCATAGAAAAAACTCGGAGTTGAGTGCGTGGAGCTCAAGTGGGGACAGGGTGCCAAGGATATCGGCGGGGAAGTGAAAATCACTGACCTTAAAAAGGCCCAACTGTTATACGAGCGCGGTTATGTGGTCCTGCCGGACCCGACTGACCCGGATGTTATCAAGGCTTTTGAACGAGGCGCGTTCAAAGAATTTGAAAGGCATTCACGCGTGGGTATGGTAACCAAGGAATCATTTGCCAAGCGGGTGGAGGAGCTGCGTAATGCCGGTGCCAAATACGTCTTTCTAAAAACCGGAGCTTATCGGCCCGCGGACCTGGCAAGGGCGGTTTTGTTTGCTTCGCGGTACAAACTCGACCTTTTAACTGTCGATGGTGCGGGCGGCGGCACCGGTATGAGCCCCTGGCGGATGATGAATGAGTGGGGTATTCCTCCTGTGCACCTGCACTCGCTTTTGTATCGGTATGCCAAACGTATTGCCGGCAAGGACGGGTATCTGCCTGCACTGGCTTTAGCCGGTGGCTTTGCTTTTGAAGACCAAATCTTCAAAGGACTTGCTCTCGGTGCACCGTTTGTGAAGCTGATTGGAATGGCCCGGGCGCCAATAGCCGCCGCGATGGTAGGTAAAACAATCGGACGCACGATTGATGAACACCAGGTGCCGGTGTACATCGAACGCTTCGGCAGCTCGAAAGATGAAATATTTGTGACCTCAGGCATGCTCCGCAGGGAATTAGGCGACAAGGAATTCGAAAAGCTCCCGACCGGCGCCCTGGGGCTTTACACCTACTACGAGCGCCTGGTCCAGGGCTTACGTCAGCTAATGGCTGGTTGTCGCAAGTTTGCTCTGAAACACATAACCAGGGATGACATAGCGGCCTTGACAAATGAGGCTGCCCAGGTCAGCGGAATTCAGTATGTGATGGATGTGGACCAAGGAAAGGTTGAAAGAATTCTTGACAGTTAAAGTCGCGTAGTTAGCTTAGTCGACGATTTTATGGAACGCTTTACTACGCATTACTACGGTGGAGTGGCTGCGGCCTTTAGCTCTTTCACGGTGTCGGCAAGGAGCTGGTTGAATGTTTCTGGGTCTTCCATCATTACGAAGTGGCCCACACCTGACATGATTATGAATTTGAAAGTCGGGAAGGTGCTCTGAAAACCCTGCACATCGCAAGGCCTCATATCCGAATTGATGGCTACAATTGGCACGGTTACCTTCCCCAGAGCCTCTGTTAATTCCTCACTCCGCCATTGATGTAAGGCCTCGAGGCAAGCCAGGGCGACCTCGCGAGGAGCTGTCGACATGTCCAGGGCGGTCTCTTCTACCAAGTCAGGCTCTGACGTGGGCGCAAACAAGCTCCGCACAAACCTGTCGGTCGTTTCTGCAAAATTGGCACGGAAGGGCATAATGAATCGCTTGATTTGTTCTTGAGTCTGCGTTTTCAGACTGCGAAAGGCATCTACCACAACCAGTCCTATCACAGGCCGGGGTATCTGTCGCGTTGTCTCCACAATGACGTCGGCTCCCATAGAGTGTCCTACGAGCACAACCTGGTTGAGATGGAGTTTGTTAACGACCGCTGCAACATCCCTGGCAAATGCTGTAATAGTCCATTCTGCCCGCTCAAGCCCTGACTTGCCATGACCTGCCAGGTCGATAGTAACCACTTGATACTGCTTACTGAAGTGAGTCAATTGCGCATTCCAATAGCTGCTGTCACAAGACCAGCCGTGGACAAACACCAACGCCGGCGTGCCGGTTCCCTGCACTCGATAATGAATTGGAACTCCGTCAGTTGAAACGGCCGTGGCAGCTATAGGGCCTGAAGTCATCTCAGGCCCTGCACTATTACCTTTGTCGCGGCATCCAACGACCACCAAAAGGCTCGCCAGTGCTGTAGCCATCCTCGTTGCGACTACCCTATGATTCACTTTTTGCCGGTGCCAGATAGTCTGCATAACAATTACTTCACAAAACCTGGGGTCCAGCCGTAACCACTCGGCAATGATAGCTTCAACACTCACTTGATAGGCGCTTATCCCGTGTAGGCAAGCGTGTAGGGCTTACGGTACTGCTTAGTCAGCATTGCATTGGCCTTGCTCAAGTCGGTGCTGCATTGGGTAATCTTCTTACCTTTGTCATCGTAGGTCAGCGAGGCATTACCTAACCGCGTGCCGATGTTGCCGAGGTTACACAGAATCGCCGATACCGCACCGACCTCAATCGGTGCATTCAGCATTGACGGGTCATCGTTCCGCACCGCGGTGATGAAGTTGTCCATGTTGCCCTCGGTTGGCTGCACGCCGTAATCTTCCGGGCGGATTTTGATTTTTTCTTGGCCTTTGTGCGCCGTGGTCCCTTCCAGCCAACCCTCGGTGCCGTAAAACACCGTCGCATTGCCGTGACCTCCCATGTCATAAGGGGTCCACAACCGCATCTCATAAATGATTTGCGCGTCCGGATAGATGTAAACGATTGTCTGCGTATCTGGTGTCTCGTGGTCATCGTTGTACCACAATTGTCCCCCTGACGTGACTATATGAGTCGGATACTGTTTATCCTTGCCCATACCCCAAATCGCGAGGTCGAGGTGGTGGATGCCGTCGTTGACAATGTCGCCGCCGCCGTAATCCCAGAACCAGTGCCATTTGTAATGCCAACGGTTCTTCGTGAACTGAACCTTTGGCGCCGGTCCCAGCCACATGTCGTAATTTACTCCGGTGGGTGGCTGGGTCGGCATGGCATGGCCTATTTTACGCCGCCGCTGGTGGTTGATTGCTTTTGCCATATAGACCTCGCCGATGATGCCTTGTCGCAGGGCTTTTTCAGCCGCTATGAAACCCGTACTGCTGCGGCGCTGCGTGCCGTGCTGCACGCACTTGTTGTATTGCTTGGCGGCTTTCATCAGAAGGTTCGCCTCGTGGACCGTATGGCTGGATGGCTTTTCCACGTATACGTGCTTGCCTGCCATAATCGCCGCCAGCGCGACCGGCGTGTGCCAGTGGTCGCATGTGGCGATGCTGACCGAGTCGATGTCCTTGTCTTCCAGCAGCTTTCGATAATCCATGTATTTTTTCACCTTCCCATGCTCCGAGACATTTTTCGCCGTTTTATCGAGGCGCTGCGGGTCGACGTCGCAGATGGCCACCAGCCGACAGTTTTTCATTCCGGCAAAATGTCCCGCATGGCCCGAACCCATGCCGCCAACCCCTATAACAGCATGGTTGACCGTCTCGTTCGGAGATGCGCTTCTGGCTTTAGCCATGATAAAAGGCGCCGTCGAGGCCACCAGAGATGCTCCAGCAGCTTTCATGAATTTACGTCGCGTCCAATGTGACATGATAGTTACCTTTCATTTTCAGTTTTCTTTTTATCTGGGCTTTATATCTGCTCAACTACGCTGTTGAGCCTCATTTCCGATAGAATATCAGGTCTGTCTTGAAGATTCCAGTATTTTTACTGCTTCTCGAGGTTTTTACCCACCGGAAAAATCGGCGTAAATGTGTATTCTACGGTTTATCATCAATCTTTATTACGGTTCTTGACCATTGTCCCCGTCTGAAAAGCAAGTTTCTGAGCGTTTTTTCGCAATATCGGGGATAGTCAACACTTCGTCACGGGAAACCCTATGTCCCATACATCGCGCGAACGGATATGGACGTCTTTTTCTCCGTTTTTTTGGTTAATAAATCTCAAGCACGGAGAAAAAATTATGCAAATCTCGAAATACAGCCATTTTTATCATTGACTTAAACACATCTACGGGTTAAATTCGCGAAGATTGGCTAATGAGTCTTTCTAAAGAAACTTGAAAAGGGAGCTGTAATGAATATCTATGTAGGGAATTTATCACCAGAGATGACCGAAGATGAATTACGTCAGGCTTTTGAAGCCTTTGGCCAGGTCGAGTCGGTCAGTATCCTGAGCGACAGAGCCAGCGGCGAGTCAAGAGGTTTCGGGTTTGTGAGAATGGCTTCTAACAATGAAGCTCAAACTGCAATCACCGAAATGAACGGCAAGGAGTTGGGTGGACGCGCCATTAACGTTGCAGAAGGTCGGCAGAAAACAGACCATCGCAGCGGCGGAGGCAGACGAGGTGGTTTTGACAGTGGTGGCCGCGGCGGAGGCGGAGGACGGGGACGAAGCGATTCTCGCAATGGTGGTGGTGGTCGCAGCAAACGTCGTTACTAACAATCGATGCTACAAAAACGTGCTCCGCACGTTATTGCTCATTTGGCAACAGTAGTTTTGAAGAGGCTGGTATTCAACGGCCAGCCTTTTCTTTTAGTTATGCTTGCTGCCTGAACTACACTCCTGTCACACAGGCTATTTTTTTCGGCCGGAACGAGCCAAAGAACTGTGAGAAACTTTCTTATTTGACTCGACACGCCTATACACTGTCTCTTCACAGCAAGCAAATTGTCTCCCTTTATCTGCTCCAGAGGTGTAAAATACCTGCTCAAAGATGTCACTGTTTCAAGGAAAGCCGAATGCCCATAGCAAAACAACTCAGACCGTTACGTTGCTGTTTTCTGATATTATGCTGAGCAGGCCGGGCGTCATATTGCTGCTTGGGCGTTTGGAGTTCGCCAAATTATTTGTGCTTGCGTAAAAAAATCTGTTTTGATATATTAGCTAAACAGGCTTATATCGGAAAACAGGCAATTCGAGCAAATGGCTTTGCAGTTGCTTATGTTGACACAGTATTACATTTTGCAAGGAGAAGTGCGATGTACAGAGTAAAGGTCTTTATGTTGGCAATTGTTTCCGTGGTGGGATTGCTGCTTGCCCGCAGTACCGTCCCGAACGCTATGGGTTCACTTGCCGAGCAGGAGAAAAAGGCAGCCAGACAGCAAATACTAAACGGCCAAGGCCTTATAGGGATGTATTACAACAGCGACGATTTTGACGAGCCGGAAACAGGGATGATAGATATTCTGCCGACGGTCGACTACAAATGGGGAGGCAGCCGGGGCCGCGATTGGGCGGCTCGCTGGTACGGTTTCATTAAGGGCCCGATTACCGGCGAAGTGACATTCATCGCCGAGGCACAGGACGGTATCCGTATTACAATTGGCAATGCCGTCGTTATGGACAGCCTAAAACAAGGCGGCATTCACACCGGCAAAGTAAATATGACACGCGGCCAAAAGTCGCCGATAAAACTTGAGTTCGTATCCTCGAGCAAGAACGCGCTTTTGCATCTTTACTGGCAATGGGCCGGCAGGGAAAAAGAAATTATTCCGGCTTCGGCCCTGAGCCACAGCACCGAGGGACTTCCGAAGGATTTTATGGTCTTCGATTTTGACAACAGGCCATCGGAACAGGACGGTGACAATGACGAGGATGATGAGTCTGCGGTTCTGGATTTTCTTCCTCGATTCACTGGAGGAGACCCTCCCTATGCGGACACTAATTATCATGATGGGAGATTCAGGCCTGTGGTTGGTGTGCACAATTTTGAGGTCATCCGGTGTAATCGGGAGCATCCAGAGCGTGTAACCGAAACGCTGCCGAGCTACCCGGATGCAGGTTTCGAGAATATTGGCTTTACTTACAACCATCAGCCAATGATTTGTTATTGTCAAAACAAATTCTGGGTAATCTATGAAAGCGGCCCTGCTCACGAACACCAGCCACCCTGCTACGCTCTTGTAACATGGTCCGAGGATGGAAGAAACTGGCATAAACCGCAAACAATCTTCCCTGCCAAGAAGTTCCGCAACAGAAAAGAGAACAACAAACTACAGTACAGTCTTTCACACCAGCGTATGAACTGGTATGTAGCATCCGACGGACGATTAATCGCCTGTGGCTTTCATGGTATGCCTCATACACCCAACGATGGCAAAGGTATCGGAAGGGTTGTAAGGGAAATAAAAGGACCTGGCAATTACGGCCCGATTTACTGGGTGCGATACAACGAATTCCAGAGATATAACAAAGATAACTCGCCTTATTACCCATTCTACAAAGAAGCACCCGATAAGGGATTCGTAAAAGCCATTGATGAATTTCTGGCCAACAAACTTATGATGCAGCAGTGCTATGAAGAAGACGGCGACAAAAACAGCGGGTTCTTTGCTCTTTCAGGTTACAGAACTCGCTATCTGAAAGCATTCGACTGGTATTATCTTGCTGACGGCAGAATCGTAGGTATGTGGAAATGGAAGAAGATGGCTGTTACCGGCAAACGGGAACCTGGCCACGTCGGCAAACAAGCTGAATGGGAACGTGGCCACATTAGCAAGCAGGGTGAAGGTGAGAATATCTATTATGGCGGCGCCAAGATATGGGGTCAGCGCACCTCGGACGGCAGATACGCTCTCGTGTACAACCCGGTGAAAGATACGAGGTGGCGCCATCCACTGTCAGTAACTACAAGCGACAACGGTATGAACTTCGATACATACTTTCTTAATGTGCAGGGTGAAACACCACCAATGCGCTTCGGCGGCGCCAATAAGGACGGCGGCGGCGCACAATACGTACGTGGGATTATACCCGGCAACGGGACACCTCCCGACGGCGCAATGTGGCTGACGTATTCTTCAAATAAAGAAGATATTTGGGTAGCACGCGTGCCCGTACCAATTAGAGGAACGGTCGAAAGGGGTGTTAATGATGATTTTGAAGATATGAAACCCGGCGGTATCGTAACCGACTGGAACATCTACAGCGGGATTTGGGTGCCGGTGGCGGTTGTCAAAGACAATGGCAACAATGTCCTCAGACTGCAGGATAAAGCTCCTTACAACTATGCAAAGGCGGTGCGCGTATTTCCCGAGACTAAAAAGGCTAAAATTACCTTCCGTTTGCGTACACAGAAAATCGGACGTGATAGCCTTGAAATCGAGCTGCAGAATTATAAGGGTCAGCGGCCCGTGCGGATTAAGGTTGAAGGCATGAGCGGCAAGGTCAGGGCCAATAATGGTGCAAATCTAAGCGATGTTGCATCGTTCTCTGTTGGCAAATGGCTCAAGTTTGATATTTCCGTTGACACTACGGCAGGCAAGTACGACCTGCAATTAAACGGTGATAAGGTTGTTTCACGTGCTTCGTTTGCCGAAGCGCTTGACAACACGGCTAATCCGTATAACTCGAGATTTGGCGTGCCGACGGTTGAACGTGTGGTATTTCGCACTGGAGCGTACAGGCTGAAAGATTTCAGCAGATACGGAGAAGGAGGCAGCAAATATCTCACGGACAAGCCGGACCTGCTAAACGCCGATGAGGCTGTCGCCAATGCGGTTTTTGATATTGATGACGTTCGAATCATTAGTACGAAACAATAGCCGGCGGCTTTGTCTACTACACATACGACTGTTTTCTTGACGTCGATGCCAAATCCGCTATACCCCAATAAAAAACCTGGTGGTGAGAAAAGCTTCTCCTTACCCTTTTCTCCGTCTCACCAGGTTTTAAGTTTTGCCTCTCTTTTGCAGAGAATCAAAACAAATGGTTATGTACCATAAACTGCCGAACTCGTCAAGAAATTTCTCCGTAGAAAATCCTTACTCTAAATGCTGGGTTTGAGCTGAGAGTAACGATTGCTCGGGAAAAAAATTGAGTCCTTTCCGTCTTTCTCCTCCTGCCTCTTCAACATCTTCCCCTTAATTACCATCTGCGCGAATTTAGCTGCTGGCCCTTTGTCATTACCCAAAAACCGCCATTTGCAGGCGTCAAACCCGCTCCGCAGCCAACTATTTAACGAAAATCCTTCCAATAGGCCGATAACTAAAACAGGGGCCAAGGAATGCTCCGCGAGGGCGTTATGATTGAAAGTCTAAAAAATCTTGAACAAACAGCACCGGGTCTCGAACCCGTAATCTTAGTCGGCCCCGGCCTGACCTGCGTCCTGCTTGGGCTGTTTCTTTGGCTCGCAGGCTCGGCCTTTAGAAGACCGCTCGCCGCTGTCGCAGGCCTGCTCGCCGGCGCCGCCTGCGGCTTTGTCGTAATCGGCAGAAACACTATGTCGCTAACCATCGCCGCCGCCGCAGGCTGCCTTATCGCAGCAATCATCGAAAGAGCCTACACCGCATTAGCCCCGGCCGGCTTCTTCTTTTCCCGCCTAATCCCTGCTCTGTGCTCTACCATCCTGGGGACACTGCTCATTTTTGCAGGCATGATTTTGCTCTTGTTGTACAAGGGTTCAGCCCCAATTACACATATTAACGACAGGCAATCATTTTATGGCACCATCGGTATCGCGATGACAGCCTTTGGAACAATTACCCAGCTTTTGCTCTGTCGGCCCGTCGGGCAAAAGGCGACAGCGAAAAAACACCCGCACCACACCGACCAGGGACCCGACAAATGATTGACAAGTCGCCTGAATCGATAACTTATTCTGAAATACTGTTACGCAGATTAATCGCGGCCTGCCGCAATCAACTAAAAACAAACTCAGGAGAAAAATGATGGAGCACCTGACAATTCTCGCTCAAGCTGCCGCATCTTCGGCTGAATCCGCCTCTGATACACCATTTGAGCCTATCGATTTCCTTTGGGAGCAGGTAACAGCCCTGTCCTGGCTCCAGGCGGTCTTGGCAATCTCATTCGGAACCGTGTACCTGCTTTATGGCTGGCGCATATTCAAGGTTCTCGTCGTTATTTGCTTTGCGCTGGTCGGCCTGTACGCCGGCATGAGGTTAGGCGACCAGTTCTTTGATACCAAAATCTGGGGTGGTGTGGTCGGCTTTCTCATCCTGGCCGCTATCTCTGTCCCGCTCATGCGATGGGCCGTCTGCGCACTGGGAGCAGTCGCCGGCGGGATACTAACAGGAGGTATCTGGTACGCCTTCGAGCTGCCCGAGAAATACATATTGGCAGGTGTCATTATAGGCGTTATCGCAGGCGGAATGATTTCATTCATCGTCTTTAAAATCGCCGTTATGCTTTTTACCAGTTTCGGCGGCGGCGTCCTCATCGTAACAGGCATGCTCTCTTTGTTCTATCACTATGAGAGCATCCAGCAGCCCTCTACCGACAATATCCACGACTGGCTGTATGGCTACAATTGGCTCCTTCCCGTATTATTGCTCATCCCGACAGCCGTTGGCATGATTGTGCAGAACAAATTCATAAAGGGCTACGCCGACTGGCGTGTCTGAGCCCTGTCCGTAAAACGACCAGAGCTCCAAACGAAATAATCCTAATCTGGCCGCAGTAATCGCGCCAGCAGCCGTCAGTATAGCCACGCCAATAAGACCAAACAGACCGATGGAAACGAGCCTGCCCCGACGATTTCACGCTTGTGCCATCTCCTAATTTTCTTTTCCTTTTCGATTTCTTTCCTAAAATTAACCTATGCTTTACGTCTGGTTAATCGCACTGCTTCTGCTGAATGCCGTTTGGCTGGCAATGGTCCCTTTTGCGCTGCCCGGCAATTGGCTTATCGTTATAACCACAGCCCTGTTTGCCTGGTGGCGCGCAGACGACGCCGTTTTCTCTATCTACACTTTAATCGCCATAGCCGTTTTGGCGCTCCTGGGTGAGCTGATTGAGTTCTTCGGCGGCATGGGCGGCGCCCGAAAAGCCGGCGCCCGCCTTCGCGGCTCGCTCGGCGCCATCATCGGTGCCATCACCGGTGCCGTCCTCGGAACGTTCATCATTCCCATCCCTTTCCTCGGCACATTGCTCGGCTCCTGCATCGGTGCAGGCCTCGGGGCCTGGGCACTGGAATCCCTCGGCGGAAGACAAATGCACGAATCGGTTCACACCGGCCTCGGAGCAGGTCTCGGCCAACTCCTCGGCACAACCACCAAGCTCGCAATCGGCTTTATCATCTGGCTGACGGTCGCAGTCGCCGCCTTCTGGCCCTAAAAAGCTCAACCCCATCGCACCAAATTGCAACTGCAGGATACGCTAAGCGCCTAACACCTCTCCCGCCCCATCGCCATCCGCGGCATCTACCACGACCAACATCCGATACTCTCCGTCACATACCATCGCGGCACCGGCAACTCCGTTAATATCTGCCTGCGCAAGAGCCTTCAATGCCTCCGCAGCAGCCCCTGCTTTGTCGCCGCCACTTATTACAAAACCCGCTGCTGCGTTTGTCTCAATCCCAGCCCCTCGTGCAAACGCCGCAAAGGCTTCCGGGTCTTTGGCGCTTAAGTACACTTTTCCGCGACCGCCGTCTGCCGAAAACGCCGCCAGGCACAGCAAATCAACATTCGCCGAAGAAATCTTCGCCAAAAGTCCCTGCAGAGTCCCCGGCTTATCCTCAATCTCCACACTTCGAATTGTAATCCGCTTAACAGCCATCTTTTTTCCCTTTCATTCTCAATTCTTAACCTTTTGCTTTCCGCTCACCATCTTATACATTGTACGCTAAACAACCATCAAGCACCAAGACTCAAGCATCCACCATCGGCCGTCCTGCATCAAGCATTGAGTATCCAGCATCCGGTATCGACTACCTATCCTTGCCAATCCCTTTTTCTTGTGCCCTTTTGCGCCTATTCCAGAAGTCTCTCCGCAATTTTTAGAGCCGCGTCTGTCACGGCCACTATTTGGCAATTGGCTTTCATCTCTCGCCGCCTGCCGTCATCTCTCATCAACTTCTCTAATTCCTCCCACAGCCACTCATCCCTGTCGTCATCATCGGTCAAATCATCAACTATTACCGCCGCACCAGCCTGAACGAGCTTCCCCGCATTCAAATACTGTTGCCTGTCCTTATGATGCGGATAGGGCATACAGATACTGGCTACCTCCGCCGCCGCGTATTCTGCCACGCTGACCGCTCCACTTCTTCCCACAACCAACTGGGCGGTAGCCAACAAATCCGCCATATCATCGTAGTATTTCAAGAGTGTATGGCCAATCTTCACATCGCCGTACCGCTCCTTGACCTTCTCGAAATCGTCCCGTCCCGCCAGATGCACTACCTGCCACTCATCCGAAAAATCGCTCAGCCTCTCTAACAGCGAGCATATCGCAGCGTTAATACTCGCCGAGCCGCTCGACGCTCCCGTTACAAGCAGAATCTTCTTATCCTTATCAAGCCCTAATTGCTCGAACGCCTTGCCTGCCGAAGGCCTGTCAAACCCGCTCCGCAAAGGACAGCCAACAACGCTTATCGCAGCCCCGCTTTTAGCAAAGCTCTCAGCCGTCTCTTCAAACTGAACAAAAATCTCATCCGCCCAACGCGCCAAAAGCCTGTTTGCCCGGCCCGGCACAATATCGACGTTCAAAAGTTTGACCGGAGTCTTAAGTTTATGCGCCGCTAAGCAAACCGGCCCCGACACATACCCGCCTGCACCAATCACCACGGCACTTTCACTTTCAGCGATTGCCGCCTTGGCAATCCTGTAGCTGTCGTAAAACGACTTGCAAAACTCGACCAGCCTGCCCGGCTTAATGGAAAACCCCCTCGCCGGCAAGCACGTATATCCAAAACCCGTGTTCACCAGAATCTGCCCGTCAATCTCGCGGCTGCTGCAGAAAAAGTGGAGTTTTGCCTCAACGTCAAGCTCTGCTATTTTCTCCGCCACAGCAAGGCCTGGGTAAATATGTCCGCCCGTTCCGCCGCCGGCAAAGAAAAACGCCCTTTTCTTCATCATTGTTCCCCCAGCACTTCCGATTCGGCGGATTGTTTCGCTATATTCAGCAGCACCCCAACCGCACCGGCCGACAGCAGCATACTCGTCCCACCCGCACTTACAAAAGGCAGCGGTATCCCTTTTGTCGGAAGCACCACTGTTACCACCCCGATATTAAGCGCCGCCTGAGCGCCTATCGTCAAAACAATCCCCGCCGCCAACAACTGGCCAAACCGCTCCCTGCACCGTACAACCACTAAAATTCCTAAGAACACAAAAGCAATAAACAGTCCAATCACAGCTGCCGTCCCCACAAAGCCTAACTCTTCGCCGATAATCGCGAAAATAAAATCCGTCGTATCCTCCGGAAGATGCCCGTATTTGCAGACCCCTTTGCCTAATCCTTTGCCCAAAAGTCCGCCCGAACCAAGGGCAATCAGCGACTGATTCGCCTGGTAAGCTGCCGAATCCGCCCATTTCTCGGGGTTAAGAAATGCCCATATCCGGCTTACGCGGTCCGGTGAGCGCAACAACGCCGCCGCAAAAACAACAGCCCCAAACGGTATCGGCGTCAGAATGTGCCACAGCTTTACCCCCGCAATTAGTAACATCAGAAAGCTCAAAAAGGATATGAATACCGCCGTGCCGAAGTCCTCCACAATTATCAATCCGACCACCAGAGCTACTATCACGCAAATCGGAATGAATCTCTTCCAGTATAAACCCATACTGTCACGGAACCTGTCACAGAAACCCGCCAAAAAGATAATAATAACCCATTTTGCCAGCTCAGAAGGCTGAAAGCTGAGCGAGACAGGCCCGGCCGGTATCCGAAGCCACCGGAAGTGCCGGTTTATCTCCGGAATCAATCCCGGCAGACTGGCGTAAACCCTCTGCGACGAAACCAGCACAAGCAGTGCTATACTCAAAACCAGAAAATAGCTCATCGGGGATTTCAACCAGCCCGCCGAAAGCCCCAACCGATGGTAATCCACCGCCGAAGCCATATACATCACAATAACAGCAACAGGAAAAAACAAAATCTGACGAAGCGCCGGAAAATCGTAAAATCGATGCAGCTCAACTTGCTGACTGAGATTGGCGCTGGCCGAAAAGACAAACACCGCCCCGGTCGCCATCAGAATGATTACAACCACCCATATATAATCGCAGACCCGGTCCCCTGTTTTTTTCCTGACCATTTGTCTCTGCTGTGCCTAAAGAAAATAACGGCTTAATCGGCTTTACCGCAAAAGGCCCGCCTCTAACTGTATCTTCGGCTCCTGCCGTTCAATTACAGCAAAAATTATTATTCTGCAGAAAGGACAAATTGTCGGTTAACTTTCACGCCCGTGTCGACCCTGAGCAAAAGGACGCCTTACAATTGCATCCGGCACAACTGTATACTTTGTCAGGGCACATTGTACCCTAACGACTTCAGGTCTTGCATTACTGTTCGCGACAGCGAAAACGCAGGCCGGAACATAATACGCTCCGACTCGTCGGCAACCTTGTGGTGAATTCTCATCCCGTCCATAACCATGGAAAAACCCCCGCCCGGTCCATTCGTTCGAGAACTTCCGGCCTAAACACAAAATGTCCCAGAAGAGCAGAGCCACTATTCGGAACTTGCCAGCCAGTTTTGCGAAAAAACGCCGAGGTCAAGATTATTGATTAGGCCATCTTTAGTTTGGGAGATATCGCACCGCTCATCAAAGCCGACCTGCCCCGTCGAACTCAGCCACGCCGAAGCAAGCGTCGCAAAGTCATAAAAATCAACCCCGCAGTCAACATCGAAATCCCCCACCACCGGCTCAACAGAGACTTCTGCGGTCAGCTTAAGGTTCGGCACCGCAGTCGCTACCGCATAACTACCCACCGTAGAAATCTCCCAATCCAGCGGATTGCCGTGCTCGCTGTTGGAGCGCACTATCACAACCCGCGTCCTGCCGGTGTCGGACACAAAACAGCTCCCGTCAGACGCCGAAGAGCTGTTATCGAAACTAAAGTCGACCAGCACATTGTCCTGGCCGTTATACTCGAAGGGCGTCTGGAACAAAAACTTCCGCCAGCCTATCGGTGTAGCTGCCTCGTCGCCCTGGTAGACAACCGTCCACCCGGTCGTTTCGAGTTGCGGCACACCCACATATTCGCTCTGCCCGGTATGCTTCATCCGAATTGTCCAGTTATTCAGACTCCGCCCCGGTGCCTCGTAAATGTTCAGCGACAAATCTGTGATGCTCTTGGCTCCACCGATTTCGCCGGCCAGGTATATCACTTGCGTGCGGCAGTCATGATAGCTCGTCCAAAGCGGCCAGGACGCCAGGGAATTCGTCGTAGGCTCATACGTCGTATAGATGTGATTGTCCACCTCGACAGTCACCGTCGCCGTGTTTGACTCGCCACCCAGCGGAGCCGTGCCGCTGTCCTCGGCAACAAACTCGAATCTGTCCTCACCCGTAAAGTAAGCGCACGGCAGGTACTCGACCGTATTTCCGTTGCCCCCAAGCGTATAGGGCACCTCTGCAATCTCGCCGGCCTGAGGGTCTGTCAGAATCCCGTGCTCCGGCAATGATGTTACCGTGTAACTCAGTCGGCCCGGCGGGTCGGGATACCCTTCATCAGTGGCATCGAGTGTGACAGTTTCAGCCGTCCCCGAAAGAGCCGATACAGTCTTATCATACGCCGTCGGCGGCGTTGCGCTTTGCGAAACAAAATCAACCCCCCACATATTGCCGCTCGTTGCCTGAAAGTCCCGCGAGCGCCCGGTCGACACATTCTTCTGGCTAAAAGCATGACCCTCTTTGCTTGCCGCTATCGTAAAGCTCGTGTTCGAGCCAAGATTTGTCAGGGCATAAATACCCTCGGCGTTTGTGGTCGTCTGCTCCACCGTCGTCCCGCCAACCTTCGCAGTCACCGCTGCGGCGACAATAGGATTCGACGCCATATCAAGCACCCGCCCGCTGATAATCTCACCTAAACCACTGGTATACACATTGTACACGCACCCGGAGATGGATGTATAAGTATAATATGCGTCCACAAGCGGCAACGCATACCACGCATCATCTGATCCGCTCCACCCCATGTTCAGGTGATGATATAGCGTGGAGTTGTTGTAACCATAACCGTCGGCGAGCACAACGTGTCCCCCGCCGGTCCGGCCTAAGGACAGCATCACCGGCAAACCCGCATCAAGATTCGGGTTGAGCATTGCCTTGAGACCGCTGCCAATGTTATTGCCCGACTTATAGGCATACACACCACCTAAGTACCCGAACACATCGTTCAGCGCATCCTTCGCATCCTTGGAACTTGCCGACGAATGGTCGGCCGTGTAACTCATGCTCACCGAAAGCCCCGCATCGTAGCACAGCGCCCCAATAGCCTGCCGTTCGGCATCTGTCGTACCGGGGTCCGGGTCCAGCGGCATATCATCCCACTGATAAGCCCCGCCTGTCCCGTTGCCGCCCCTGGTGCTCCAGTACTGCGCCGCTCCATTGACCTTAATCTGGAAACTTCGCACCCCAATACCGCCTGTCGGGTGCCGATGGTACCGCATAAGCTGCGCCATTGCCGTGGCAACACATCCCGTTGGATAATGGTTCGGCGTGTAATAGTTATAGCAGTATTGCCCGCCTTCGTCTTCCTGGCTCCATTTACTCTCTGTCAAAGGCGCCACCCGCAGGTCGCTCAAATCCGGCAGACCAAACGCTGCAATTCCTTCTCCCAATACCATGCCCTCTGCACGCAAGTCCCCGGCGAATGACTCCAGATAAAACCGTTTGTTGCGCGAGGCCGCAGCCGTTGTTGCTTCCAGCCGGCGAGAGCGGGCAAGCTCCATTCTCGCTCTCATGTCGCTATTCACCAAAGCACCTAACGGATTGTCCTGCGAGTGGTCGTACCGGCCCGCCGCACAAAAAGCGATTACCGGCTCGATAGCATCATCGGCCGACACAATTACAAAGCCCTCCGGCTCAAGTTCGACAACGTAATAAAGGCTATTGCCATCATCATCTGTGAATTCCTGGGCGTCCTTGACAGACTGCCCAAGGACCGTCCCAAGGGGCCGGGGACTCACCCGCAGCCAGCCCTGGACAACGGCCTTGGCCTGCTCAATGTCCACCCTCGCCGCGTGCACGCTGCCCGACAGCAGCGTAACCAAAGCAAGAGAAACCATAATTGCGGGGAAAATTGCTCTCGGAAAACCGAGCCAGACGGCCTTGCAATCAAGCCTTCTCATCAGACTATCACCCTTCAGACCCACAGAAACTCCCATCCGGAACACATCACAACATCGCCGAGATGTCCTATCAAATCGAATATACCGGATTCCCACCGAAAATGCAAGAATTTTGAAAAAAAAGCGCTCAAAAACGCGGCATCGCAAGCCTCAATATTCTTGACAGAGTTCCCCAAAAAAACTACAATAACGTACACTTGCAACGCTTACAAGCCGATAAAAGAAGGGCAGATAACGGGCGATTGTCCCTGGTCGGTTTCACGGAGTTCTTTGGGTCTTAATCGCGCCAGCCAGCGGCGCTGCTAAACACTCTTTTTGAAAGGGAAAAAAATGAAAACCACACAAAGAACAGCCATCTTTATTGCTTTTGGTTTGACGGTCTGTTTGGCCCAGATTGCCGCCGCTGCGCCCGTGGGTACGGCTTTCGCATACCAGGGTTACCTCTATGACGCCAACTACCCTGCAGACGGGCTATATGATTTCTGGTTCAGGCTTTATGACGCCCCCGACGCCGGCAGTCCGCAGACAAACACAATAAAGGTAGATGAGCTTAACATAATCGACGGTCAGTTCACCGTGCAACTGGATTTCGGCGGCGCGGTGTTCGCAGGCCAGGCACTCTGGCTCGAGGTCGGCGTACGCGCCGGCGAGCTTGAAGACCCAAATGAATATGACATCCTCAGCCCACGTCAGTAGATAACGCCCGCACCCTATGCGATTTACGCACAAAATGCCGGGCTGGCGAGCATCGACGGCGTCACTAATCCCGGCGGCGATGTTGACATAATTGCCGCTGATGCCCTTACCATAACGCCAAGCAATATCACCAAGACCATCACCATAGGAGAGAATCACTCCGCCGGAACCGATAATCCCCACCAGGTCACCGCCGAACAAACCGGCGCCCTGGCCAGCGTGGAGGGCGTTGCCAATCCAGGTGGCAACATAAACCTTGTGCCGCAGGGTGGCGTGACCATTACCGCAAACACCTCTGCCAAGACGATAACCATCGGCGAGAGCCATTCTATCAGAACCGACAATCCGCACATCGTCACCGCCGCACAAATCGGCGCCATGGTCAGCATAGACGGAGTTTCCAATCCAGGCGGAAACGTCGCTTTCGTGGCGGGCGGCGGTATGAACATAGCCAGCGATGCGACAGCCAAAACAATAACTTTCTCGTCAGGAGCGACAATCAAGCAGGTGGTGCGAGGAGTAATTACATTCGATGCGGGCCAGCACGAGTTGTCTGGCAGCCTTTCACCATCAATTGACCCGGGCAAAAGTGTGGTCTTTTTAAGCCCCGTTGTCAACAGCCAGTTTGTTGTCAGTGATAAGGCAGGTGCAATGAGAAGCGGCGCGTGCCTGGTTTCGCTTACCGCCTCGCAGATTACCATAAGCATCGATTCAATGGTTGGGTCCAGCCAACAACCACAGCGCAGGGTCAGCTATCAGGTCATTGAATATAACTAAGGTAGTCCAGCACACAACGATAAGAACCGGAGGTGAACTATGAAGCGACTTTGTAATTTGGCCGGCAAAAGCACCGCCTTGGCTGTCACCGCCTTTCTGGTAGCACTGCACCCGGGGCTGCACTTTGCACCGTCGGCCCAGGCCCAAACCGGCGGATATTACCTGAGCTCCGGCACTATACACGCCGGCGCAAGCACCAGCAGCGGCGCAAGATTCATACTGAGCGGAGCCATCGGCCGGTCGGATGTCGGCCTAATGAGCGCCGGCAGCTATGAACTCATCGGAGGGTTTTGGCCCGGTGGCCAGGCCTGCATCGTTGAGTTCCACGACTTTGCAAAATTCGCCGAACTATGGCTTGAGACGGGAAGCGAGCTGGGCCCGGACCTGGACCAGGACGGAGACGTTGACTATCTCGACCTGAAGAGCTTTGGCGATGATTGGCTCTATTTTTGCCCGCGCGACTGGCCTCTCAGGTAACAGCAGCAGTCAACTCAAGCCTCGGTCTGCACGAGCGCCTGGCCGTGCTGCCGATTTGCCCATACCTGTCAGCATAATTTTTTTCAAAAAAAACTAATTTGACTTTACAATTCTTGTGATTTGGTGTATATTGTATATGTCGCAAGTGCAGATGGGCGGTTTCGCCGGACATTCATAAAGGCACATTGCGGCAGGGAGACTGGGTGACGAAAAGTTTAGATTTAATCGCCTGTCTCCCTCTTTTCTTGGTAAGAGATGAAAATGAGCAGCAAAATCCTGAAGTTTGCCGTTTTGCCTCTGCTTGTTGTGGTCATAATCCTCTGCGCAACCTTTTATTTCTTCGGCGAGCACGCTTTGAAAGTAGGCGTTGAAGTCGCTGCAACAAAAGCCCTTGGAGTTGGAGTCGATATCGACGATGTCGACATTTCAATTCTTAAAGGCACTGTAGCGGTTACTGGGCTTACCGTTAGAAATCCGGCCGGTTATGCTCATGAGAACCTTCTCGAACTTGATAATGTCTCGGCAGCAGCAAACATCGCCTCCTTGCGCACTGATACCGTACAAATTGAGTCGCTTAAACTTGATGGCGTAAATCTCGTCATCGAACAAAAAGGTCTGTCCAACAATCTGCACGATGTAATAAGCTCGTTCCCTGCCAAAGACAAGCAGCAGTCGCAGCCTGCCGGCAAAAAGCTGCGAATCGATAACCTCGAAATCACAAATATCACCGTCAAGGTCAAACTGCTTCCCATACCGGGCAAAGCCGATACCGTCACCTTGTCTCTCCCGCCCATCAGGATGACCAAATTAGGTGCTGACGACAAACTCAACACAGGCGGCTTGTCTCGTGAAATCCTGCTTGCCGTAGCAATCGCCGCGGCCAAAGAGGGCACCGGCGTTTTGCCCAAAGATATAGTTGATACGATGGACTCGGCTTTGGGCAAAATCACCGACCTCGGCAAAATCGCCTCCAAAAAGGGCAGAAAGCTTATTGATTCAGGCAAAGATGCCGGTGCCGAAATTATTGACAATGTGAAAAACCTTCTGCTAAAACCCAAAAAGGGAAAATAACTTCACGCAACCCGCAGCCATCCCCATCTCAAATGACTGCGCCTTTATCCAATTTGTAAAAGTGGGACGTACCCAGATAAAATGGACTTGCCAAACAGTGGCGGAGAAACTATAATTCCCGGCTGAGGGTTCAGATTTGCTTATTGCCCGGCTATATGAGGTGAAGTTGTGAGAATAAAGTTGTCTTTCTTGGGTGCTGCTCAGAATGTTACCGGCTCCCGGCACCTTCTGCAGGCTAATGGCGCCAGTATTCTTGTCGACTGCGGACTTTATCAGGAACGCCACTTCAGAACCAGGAACTGGGACCCGTTTCCAGTCCCGCCTGGGAACATAGACACCGTTCTTTTGACTCACGCACATCTCGACCATTGCGGCCTGCTGCCAAAGCTGGTTAAAGAAGGGTTCAAAGGGAAAATATACTGTACCGCCGCCACCGCAGATATTGCACGAATCATACTGCTGGACTCGGCGAAAATACAGGGAGAAGACGCCAGATTCAAGCGCAAAAGACATCAGAAGCAAGGTAGGACCGGCCCATATCCCTACGTTCCCCTATACAGTACCGAAGATGCCCAGGCCAGTCTTGCCTCCTTCTCGCCGGTCGAATACAGACAGTCCGTGCAGTTAGGCAACGGAGTCGAAGCGACTTTCTATGACGCCGGTCATGTCCTCGGCTCTTCTATAATAAGGACAAAAGTACGCCGAAATGGACAGCAAAGGATTATCCTGTTCTCCGGCGATATCGGAAGACCCGACAGGCCCATCGTACGCGACCCAACTGTTTTCGAAAAAGCCGACTATGTTCTCATCGAGTCCACCTACGGCGACCGCGCTCACGATGACACCAAAGATATAGAGAAATTGATTGCCGAGGTTATCAATTCAACAGCAAAAGCCGGCGGAAACATCATTGTCCCCAGCTTTGCACTCGAGCGGTCTCAGGAGGTTTTATACTACATAAATGAATTGCTGCAGGCCGGCGCCATACCACCGATGAAGGTGTTCCTGGATAGTCCCATGGCTTCCAGAATTACCACCGTTTTCAAGCATCACCCCGAGCTATTTGACAAAGATATGAAAAAGTTGGTCAAAATGCATAAATCCCCGTTTTCTCTGCCCGGGCTGGAATTGGCCGGCACCGCCAATGAGTCAAAGGCAATCAACAATATGAGAGGAACAATTATGGTAATCGCCGGCTCGGGAATGTGCACAGGAGGCAGAATAAAGCACCACCTCGTCAACAATATCTCCCGACCCGAGAATACGATAATGTTTGTCGGTTATCAGGCCGTCGGCACCCTCGGAAGGTCGATTGTGGACGGCGCCGACCAGGTCAGAATACTCGGCGAAAAACGCCGGATAAGGGCCAGAATCGTGCGCGTAAACGGCTTTTCGGCTCACGCCGACAGAGATGAGCTGCTCAAATGGCTCCAGGAGCTTCAGAGCCCGCCGCGACGAGTCTTTGTCGTACACGGCGAGCCCGACAGCGCAAAGTCTTTCGGCCCACACGTCCGCCAGCAAACCGGCTGGAAGGTAACTGTCCCTGCATACCAGGACGAAGTTGTCCTCGATTAGTCTCGACGATTATATTTGCACAAGCCGCATTGCTGGACAAAAAAATCGAAAAACAACCTGCCTGCTCGATAATTTCGATGAAATGCTATGTACGCGTTATGTAGGCCGGCGTATTTTCGACACGTATTTTCCTGCTTGTTTGCCCTGTATGAGAAAGCTCTATCCGAACGTACTCCGTTCCCGCAAGAGCTGATTCAATCTTATCGGCCCACTCAATCAAAACCACCGACTGCGGATAACAAAAGTCATCAAAGCCGAGCATTTCAAACTCGCCAATCGAATTCAGCCGATAAGCGTCTATATGAAAAATATCCAGTCGGCCCGCATACTCATTGACTATAACGAATGTAGGACTGTTGACGCTCTTGCTGTCTATCGCTCCCGCACCACCTGCAATTCCCTTTATCAAATGCGTCTTGCCGCTGCCCAAAGGCCCGCAAACAGCAACAATCTCGCCGCCCTTTAATTGCAGACCGAGCTTCCGACCAATCTTTATCGTCTCCTCCGCCGAATTGGAAATAACCTCGAAATCCATCCCAATAATCAACCACGAAGGTGGTCGTATCCTTTAGCTTCCAGCTCACTCACCCTGCCGTTTCGCCGCTTTATCTGCATCTTCCCGGTGTCCGTAATTGTGCCGATTCTCGTAATCGGCACCGGCCCGTCCCACCGCCTGAGTAATCGCTCACAGTCTTTTTCAGATAAGGTAAAGAGCAGTTCAAAATCCTCCCCGTCGTTGAGCGCCGAGCTCAGAGGCTCTTTGCTCTTTTTCGCTTCATTCGATATCGGAATCCGCACCGCATCTATAATAGCCCCCACGCCACTTTGCCGGCAGATTCGATTCAAATCGCTGCTCAGCCCGTCACTTATGTCTATCATCGCATTTATAGTAACCTTGGCGGCAATTCCTAATGCCTCTTTGACTCTCGGCTCAAATTCCAGATGTCTGCCAAACCCCGAACCGCCTAACGAGCCGGTCACGCAGATACTATCGCCGACCTTCGCCCCCGACCGCCTGACGGGTTTGCTGCCGGTCGGCCTGCTCAGCATCGCCGCACTTATCGCCAGCATCCTTTCACCCTTCCGGCTCGTAATGTCACCACCCACAAGCGCACATCCGAATTTATCCCCCGCTGAAGTAATCCCGCAGTGCAGCCGCTTCAACTCCTCTTGGCCGAAACCTCCTGGAAGCGCAACGCTCACAACCGCCGCCACCGGAACGGTCGCCATCGCCGCGCAATCGCTCAGACTAACCGCCATCGCCTTGTATCCCACCTGCTCCAGGGTCGCCTCTCTAAGGTCGAAGTGGACCCCCTCCACTAACATATCAGTCGTGACGAGACCCGACCTGCCGTCCCCCAGCCGAATCTCGGCCATATCGTCACCGATGCCGATGGGAAAATCCGCCGGCGACAATGTGCTCTGCTCTCCAAACCAGGCAGTTATCTCGTCTTCACTCGAACTCATCGCCCCAACCGCTTTTGCCAATACGCAATCTGCTTCTTTGCCTCTCCCGGCCCGGCGGCGCCTTCGGTAATATATCTACCTGCAACATTCGCCGCGCCGATTGATTCGTATACATCCTTCTTAATCGAAGCCGAATACCTTCTCAACTCATCCAGACCAAGCTCAGCCAGCTTCTTTCCCTGCTTTTCGCAATAAGCAACCAGCGACCCGACGATGCCGTGCGCGTCGCGAAAGGCAACACCCTTGACTACCAGGTACTCCGCCAACGCCGTCGCATCCAGAAACCCCTCATCTAAGCTCGCTGAAATCTTCTTCCTGTTAAACCTGCTGCCCGCAACCACCGCCCGCGCCACATCCAAGGATTGGCTCACAGTGTCACTCGCAGCGAAAATGTGAACCTTGTCTTCCTGCAAATCACGATTATAGCCGGTCGGCTGGCCCTTCAGCACAGTCAACATCCCGAGCAATGAGCCGTAAACCCTGGCCGTTTTGCCGCGAATCAGCTCCAGAACGTCACAATTGCGCTTCTGCGGCATCATACTCGACGATGTGCAGTACCTCTCGTCAATCGACAAAAAACCGAATTCGCTGGTCGAATAAATTATCCAGTCCTCAGCCAATCGGGACAAATGCGTCGCAATAAGCGCGCAGTCGAAGATAAACTCGACGCAGAAATCCCTGTCACTCACCGCGTCAATACTGTTTCGGCTCACACCGCCAAAACCTAACTTCCTCGACGTGCTCTCCCTGTCTATCGCCAGCGTAGAGCCTGCTATCGCACCACTGCCTAACGGCGAAATGTTTAACAGCTCCCGGCAGTTTCCAAGGCGAATAAAGTCACGCTCGAACTGCTCAACAAAACTCAACAGATACGCCGCGATAACTATCGGCTGCGCTCGTTGAAGATGAGTATAACCCGGCATCACGTCCTCGGCATACTTACCCGCTGATTTAACAAACGCCTTTTGAAGCAGCGTGACCTTCGCCTGCAGGGTTTCTATCTCATCTCGCATCCACAGCCGAATATCCGCAGCAACCTGGTCATTGCGGCTTCTCCCCGTATGCAGCTTCTTGCCGACCTCGCCCGTCTTCTTCACCAGCGCCGCCTCGATAGCCATGTGAATATCTTCCAATGTCTTGTCGAACTTGAACCGTCCGTCCGCAATCTCCTCAGCTATTTCCAGAAGCGCCTTTTTAATCTCCTTGAATTCCGCCCGGGTTATCAGCTTCTGCTCCGCCAACATTTCGGCATGCCCGATTGAGCCGACAATATCATATTTGTACAACCGCCTGTCGACAGACAATGACTCCACAAAATCAACTGTCAGCCGGTCGGGTTCTCCTGCAAGCCGCTTCTCCCAGCTCTTCTTTGATTTGGCCATCTTATCAGCTCCCGAAAATCAATCCCTTTCGAGTCAAATGATAAGACCCACGCCAACTTCTGTCAAGCACCCCCAGTTGGCATCCCTGCACTTCTTGTCATTCTGTGCCCCTTGTCATTCTGCGCCTCTTGTCATCCTGGCCCGCCCTTGTTATTCCCGCGAAACTTGTCCTGAGCGGAGCCGAAGGAGTGGGAATCTTGCATTTTCGACCGAGGTTTGGTATTATAGAATAACGTATCAGGAGGAACTAAGAAAATTGAAGGAATATGGGAATATCGGCTTGATGGTCCCAGATGGAAGATGCTCGCTTGTGGGCAGCCAAAAGAAAGCAGGAGTTTCGTGCATATAAGGCCGCTTTGTTCAGCTTGTATTGTCCTGTTGAGTGTCGCCCGAATCGTCTCGGCTGCTACTTTCTATGTGGACTCGGCGACCGGCAGTGATGCGTACAGGGGAAACGACCCAAATATGCCCTGGAAAAGCCTCAGCCCGGTCAACTCACGTACATTCAGCCCAGGCGACAGAATACTGTTCAAAGCAGGCTCAGGTTATGCCGGAGAGCTGGCCCCCCACGGCAGCGGCAGTGATGCCGGTCCGATTGTTATCGACATGTACGGCCTGGGGGCAAAGCCTCGTATCGACGGCGGTGGTGTTTACGCCACCATCTTGCTGGAGAACGTGGAATACTGGGAAATCAACAATCTCGAAATCACCAACACCGCCGGCTCGCGAGGCAAGTACAAGGGCGTTGCGGTTAAGATTGACGATTTCGGTACGGCACACCACGTACACCTGAAGAATCTCTATATCCACGATGTGAACGGCTATTACAACATAAAGAACTATACTATGGGAATCTATATCAACAATGAGGGAAGCGGCAGTCACACCACCCATTTCGATGGCCTTTTAATCGAAAACTGCCGCATAGTAAGGACCGACCGGGACGGCATTGTGCTGAAATCCGACAAAAACGGTACTGTCCTGAATCGGAATGTAGTTATCCGTAACAATACCATTGAAGACGTCGCCGGCGATGGAATCGTTATATGGGACTGTGACGGGGCGATTATTGAGGGTACTTATCTTAACGGCGCCAGGATGCGTGTAAGTGACAGGGCAGTGGGGATATGGCCATATCGATGTGTTAATACTTTGATTCAATGCAATGAAGTCTGTAATGTCAAGGGGACGCTTGATGGTCAGAGTTTTGATTCTGACAGGCACTGTCACAACACTACCTTTCAGTACAACTATAGTCATGATAACGACGGGGGCTTGCTTCTGATTATGGGCGATGACAACTCTAATAATATAGTGCGATATAATATCAGTCAGAATGACGGCGCACGGATTTTCCAGTTTGGCGGGCCGACACGGGATAACAAGATATACAATAACACCATTTATGTCCGTCGCGGTATGAGTGTGCTCATGGTACAGCTTGCATATTATCTTGACGACTATCCTGTTAATACTCATTTCTATAACAATATTTTCTACGCAGATGGCGAGTTCAGATATGCTCTGGCAGGCAGTCATAATACAATCTTTGAGAATAACGTGTTCTACGGCAATCATTCCGGCAGGCCGTCCGACCCCAACGCAATCACCTCTGACCCGCTCCTGTTGAACCCCGGCTCCGGCGGCACCGGTCTGCATTCCGTGGACGGCTATCGGGTTCGCCCCGGCTCACCGGCAATCGCCTCCGGAAAACCCATACCAAACAACGGCGGTCGAGACTACTGGGGCAAAACCGTCGCCGTCACCACCCCCTGCACGCGCGGTGCGTATGAGTACACACCACACGCCGATTTTAACAGCGACGGGATAATCAATTTTCTCGACTTCTCCGCTTTGGTCGAAGGCTGCCTCCAGTGACCTTCGTGTGCGTGCCCATCATACCCGGATAAGTGCAAATCTCGAAAAAAAGCTCAGCCTGAACAAGAAAAGGGACTTATAAATCTCAAACGCTGCTACTGTGACACCGCCGCTGACACGATACGAAACCCGCCGATGCTGCCCCGATAGGCCGGGTTCTCGCCGTAGCGTGTTGCCGCCCGGCAGTGAATCGAATAGCCGCCCCAACTACCGCCGCGCAGAATACGATAATGCCCACCGGCAGGGCCTTGAGGGTTGTCATAAGGACTTGCCGCATAGTAGCTTTCGCCATACAGGTCGTTGCACCACTCCCACACATTACCGGCCGCGTCGTACAGACCATAACCGTTAGGCTCATAATACCCAGTCGGCGTTGTCCACGGATAAACGCCCGTCTCAAACGCATCGCCGGACACCCGCCAGTTCGCTCTTGAGCCGTCCTCCTCGTTACCCCAGGGGTACTCGTAATACGCCAAACCGCCGCGGGCAGCGTATTCCCATTCCGCCTCGGTTGCAAGACGGTAGCCGTTCTTCGAAAAATCGCAGTTCCACGTGGAAATATCGTAGCAGCTTTCCCTGCCCTGCCGCGCACTTAGCCAGTTACAATACGCCGCCGCACCATACCAGCTCACCTCCACCACCGGATGTTCCTCCTTGCCCTCAACCACCCAAAACCACCTGCCGTCGAACAAAATCCTGCCGTCGGAATCTGCCTCATCCGTATTGCAGTACGGCTCGTTACCGCTGATACCATAAACTACCCCTGCCATCACTTCAATCAGATGCTTCGACCTCGCAGAGTTCAGGTAAGCGCAATACTGTCGGTTGCTCACCTCCCTGGTCGCCATATAGAATGAATCCACATAAACAGTATGCACCGGTTTCTCATCAGCCCAGCCCGCGTCACAATGGTCGCCCATCTCAAACTCACCGCCGGAAATCAAAACCGTATCCCCCAAAAACTCATCCGCAAGCATCGCGTAATCATCGAACTTAACGTCGCCGTCGCACCCGATGTCCGCCGGGTTGTCCCCTGCATGACCTGTCCACAGCCAGTTCTCCGCCAACACGCGCAGGTCCAGGCGGTCAACGTACCCGTCGCCGTCGCAGTCCGGCCTGGGACAGACAATCGTCGCGTATCTCAATTGATTTTCATCGTAAAACTTCTGCGCCCAGTAAGTAAGGTGCGGAACGCCCCTGCTGTCCAGGGCAAGGCACCGCTCCTCGCCGGCCTCCGGCGAACCATCCACAAGCTGGTCTACCCATCCGCTCCCGTCCCAGTACAGATACCACATATTATTGTCTTGAGTGTGAGCAATATGCGGGTCATCGTTCTCGTCCAGCTTTAATGATGTACCGCCGCCTCTGACGTTCGGTATCACCTCTATGACCCACTCCGAGCCGTTCGACCTCGCATACTTCTTGCCGTAAGCAATGTGCAGATTGTCCTTCGAATCTATCGCCATAATCGTCGGATGGTCGCTGCCGCCGGCCGGGTCTATCGTCTGGATGTCCCAGCTTGAGCCGTTCCACCTGGCGCATTTGAAACGCTCAGGAGCAGTAGCGTCCACGAAGGCAATGTGAGGCCGGTCCTTGCTGTCAAGCTGCAGCGAAGTCCCCTGAATTGCACGATAGCCGCCCACCCCGTAGTAAACCGTCTCAACCTTCCACGCCGAGCCGTTCCACCTCGCATATTTCATAGAGCCGACATCAAGGTCGGTGTAGCTGATATGCGGGTCCTCGTTACTGTCAAGGTCAATCGAGGTAAACCGGCCTCGTCCCACCTTGCCCTTGCCGTCCGGGTCGACAATCGGACCGGGGTCATCCACAACCTGAACGTCCTCCCATCCGCCCAGCCCGTCCTGTACTATGTACTTCAACCGAAAGTACCGCCGGTCACGATAAGAGATGTGACACCTGTCCCGGCTGTCTATAACCATG
>JAUWIU010000021.1 GCA_030608075.1 Phycisphaerae bacterium | reverse complement strand
GCAAAATTACGCAAAAACACCGTTTTGAATGTGGGTCATTTAGATTTTGATATTGTTTCGAATTCTCGCCGTGCTGCGCTCGTCGCAGCAGGTCGATATTAGGATTTCGGATTTATGTTTCAGAGAGTAGCAACTGTCCTCTGTCCTCTACATCTGTCGAGAACGCTCTACAAATCAACTCTTTTTATGCAAAACAAACCCAATTTACCAGAGGCTAAAATTGATGCAAAGTGTGTATGTACAAAGGATTATGAAGAAAAATGCGGATACCAGCTATGAAAAAACAAACCCAAAACAAACCCAATTCAAACCCAATCAAAGCCAATTCAAACCCAATCAAAGCCAATTCAAACCCAATTCAAACCCAATCAAAGCCAATTTCAAATATCGGCCTCCTATCATGGGCACAGATTGCCCAATTTCTCTATCTATCGCTCCGCTAATCGTTTATAATTGCAGCAAATCAGGTGATTTGGGTCACGAAGTAAAGCTATAAGACAATTTCAATTGGTGCATAACCCGATGCGACGGGGACATAAGGAGTTGTTTTAAATGGCAAAACAAGCGGTAGCGGCTTATCAAAAGTGTATTAATCCGGATTGTGGAGCAGAGTTCGACTGCGGACAGGCGCTGTTCAAATGTCCGAACTGTGGCGACCTCCTGGATGTGTTGTATAACTGGGACAAAATCGAAGTGCCCGACAAACTGAGCGACTTCCGTAAACGCTGGGCGAGGAGGGACAATCGCCTGGACTTTTCGGGCGTCTGGCGGTTTCGTGAGTTGTTGAACTTCTGCAAAGACAAGCACAAGGTGACTATTGGCGAGGGGCAGACAATCCTTCAGCGAAATGACGCCATTGCAGCCTATGTTGATGTCAAGCCGGCCTGTCTGTATCTGCAGTATGAGGGGTTGAATCCATCCGGCTCATTCAAAGACAACGGCATGTCGGCGGCATTCAGTCATGCGATGGTGGTGGGGGCCAAATCCTGCGCGTGCGCTTCGACCGGCAATACGTCGGCATCGATGTCCCTCTACGCACATCACTGTGGGCTGAAAAGCACGGTGTTTATCGGTTCCGGACTAATTGCCTTTGGCAAACTCAGCCAGTCTATGGATTACGGCGCCCAAACGATACAGATACTCGGCGACTTTGACGACTGCATGCGACAGGTTCAGCATGTCTGCTCAAAGTTGGGGATGTATCTGCTCAACTCGCTGAACCCATTCCGTCTCGAAGGCCAAAAGACGATAATGTATAGGATTATGGAGCAATTAGGCTGGGAGGTGCCGGACTGGATAGTCGTTCCGGGCGGCAACCTCGGAAACTCCAGCGCGTTCGGCAAGGCCTTTCTGGAGTTGAAAGAGCTTGGGCTAATCGAACGGATACCGCGAATAGCGATTATAAATGCGACCGGTGCCGCCACCTTGAGCGACCTGGTAAATAACAAAAGACTCCTCTGGAATCAGGGCAACGTCGAGCAGGGGGTAATCGACGAATACTACGCCGATTTGACGGCGAGGGGTTTTTCGCCCCACACGTGTGCGTCGGCGATTGAGATTTCGCGGCCGGTGAATCTGAAGAAGTGCCTTCGCACTATTGAGATATGCAGGGGCGTGGTGCGTGCGGTAACAGATGAAGAGATTTGTGACGCCAAGGCAATCGTCGGAAAATACGGGCTGGGCTGTGAACCTGCTTCGGCGGCGTCAATCGCCGGGCTGAAGCATCTGCGGGCTGAAGGCGTCATCGGCGCCGATGAGCGAATTGCATGTGTTCTGACTGGACACCCGCTGAAAGACCCCAACGTAACGGTCGACTACCATAAGCAAGGACAGGGTCAATTCAGCAACCAGCCTGCAGAAGTGGCAAACGACTTTGATGAAATAATCAAGCTGGTCAATCGAATAAACGGATAAAAGTGCCGCTTTGCCCGCAGGGGTTTTGGATTATGATGCCGGATTTCGGATGGCCGTGATTAGAAAACCGGCGGTAAGGGCTAAGCAGCCGACGGTGTGCAAAAGGACAGTAATTTGGCTGGCGCCGAACAGGCCGGGGGTGGTTAAATCTTTTTCGTTTGCGAACTTCAGGGCAACAGCCGCTATCGGCAGCGTAGCAAAATAAAACAGCCCGGCGTAAAAGGTCGTGGAATAAATCAATAATGCCGCCGCGATGACAAACCCGGCGATGACTGTCACTCGGTAAATCCAAATCGAAGCTGGAACGCCGAAAGAAACGACAAATGTCCTTTTGTTGACAGCTGCATCAGCGCCAGCGTCAGGAAATTCATTTATTAAGATGACGAGGAAAATCAAAATCCCGACGAGACAACCAGGCAAAACAGGGGGCATATCAATTCTGCCTGTCTGAAGATAGTACGCGCCGTACACGGGAAGCAGCCCGAACAACAGGGCAATGATAAGCTCGCCGGTTGAGCGATAGCCGAGTCGAATGGGGGAGGCGGTATAAAAGTAGCCGCCTAACACACCGACGAGGCCGAGAATCAGAACAAAAAGACTGTGCGTCAGCAGGACAATCACGATTCCGATTATTGAACCGGCCGTCAGGCAAACCAGTGCAGTAAGCAGGGTTGCTCCCGGCGAAAGGATGCCCTGTTGGATATAGCGCCGGCCCCCTGAAAACGGCGTGGGATTGGTATTTACCCAGTCGTTTCCTGAAGTATGGTCAAAATAATCGTTGGCAACGTTTGCACCGGCGTGCAGGGCCATTATTGCGACCAATGCCAGGACAAAGAGCACCGGCGAGAACGTGCCGATGGCTGCATATCCCAGAGCTGAGCCGACCAGGACCGGTGCCGCGCTTGCGGACAAGAACTTTGGCCGAGCAGCCAGGAAAAGAATAATCGGTCTTGAGTTTTGCAAACGAGACTTCACAGAGTTGATTTTAACGGAGGATTTTGCAGGTTGCACGTTCTTTTGCAGGAACCTGATGACGAACCCTCGCACTGAATTGAGCGGGTTCACCGAGAAAAGTGTAAGCAATGTGCAACATCGGATATCGAATGCCGAGCAGGGGTGTCGAAGCCAATGTTCAGGTGGTGGTCTGCCATGCGGTCGTAAGCGTGCCGGCCTGCCGAGTTGGCAGAAGCAGCGGTGCCGGACCAAGGGTTTTGGCAGATGAGCCTGGGTGCAGTGTTTTACTATAACCTCTTTTAACATAATAGCTTACATAAATATCGCCCGGTAACAGGGGCTTTGGCACAATATTTGCACATTCAAAGTAGTGTGATGAGAATATGCACACAAGAGTCTGGTATTTATGCGGTATTTTGTATTTATTCGCCGAGCTGGACTGTGACCGGAGATACATAGAGATGGTTTTGAACGGACCAACACTGAGTGAGGTTAATGTTCTCGTCAGTGAGGCGAAGTGGGCCTGGCCTGAAGCGATGCGGAGTATATTTGCGCCCAGAGGCGTTAACCTCCTTGTGGCCAGGGACGCAGATGAGTTCCTCAACGTCATAGAGCGAAGGCGAATCCACACGACAATTGTCGATATGGATTGGCAGAAATGCAGCGGGCTGGCAACAATCAAGATTATCCGAATGGGCTATCCACTGCTCCCTTGCATCCTGCTGACAAGCACAGCCAGCAAAACCATACTTGATAAAGCCCTGCAACTGAGCGTTTTTGCCGTTGTCGACAAACCTGTCGATATGGATGACCTGCGCACGCTGTTAAACAAACTGTTCATGAAAAAATACGGATGTGATATTTTCAGGTAAGGGCGTGCGGGAATGAAAAGTAAATAGATGTTTTTTTGAAAGGAGTAATTGCAAAATGAAGATTCGACCATTGGCAGATAAAGTTCTTGTTCAGCGTCTCGATGCGGAAACAAAAACCTCCGGCGGAATAGTCCTGCCGGACAGCGCCAAAGAAAAACCCCAAAGAGGAAAGATAGTCAGTGTCGGACAGGGGCAACTGCTGGACGACGGGACACGAAAACAAATGCAGGTTAAGAAAGGTGATTTGGTGCTCTTCACCAGCTATGCCGGTACAGAGATAAAGGTCAACGGAAAGGAATATCTAATTATGAGCGAGTCGGATATTATGGCGGTAATCGAAAAATGAGTGAGTCATTACCGTCGAGGACTCAGGAAAGTCAATAATGAATGAAAAGGAGAAACAGGAAAAATGGCAGCTAAAAAGATAGCTTTTGGTACAGAGGCCCGTGCGGCTATTTGCGAAGGTGTAAAGAAGCTCTCTCAATCTGTAAAGATTACATTAGGTCCGTGCGGCAGAAACGTGATTCTGGAAAAATCTTTTGGTTCACCGACCGTCACAAAAGACGGCGTAACGGTAGCTAAAGAGATTGAGCTGGAAGACTCCTACGAGAATATGGGGGCACAGATGGTCAAGGAAGTTGCCTCCAAAACATCCAGTGTCGCAGGCGACGGGACAACAACGGCCACAATTCTCGCAGAGAGCATCTTTCTTGAGGGTCTTAAGAACATTACAGCCGGCGCCAACCCCATGCTTGTCAAACGCGGTATCGACAAAGCAGTCGACGCCATCGTGGAAGCACTGCATGATATGAGCATACCGGTTGAGTCAAGCAGGCAGATTGAGCAGGTGGCCACGTGCTCAGCGAATCAGGACGTTGAAATCGGCAAAAAACTGGCTGAAGCAATGAACAAGGTCGGCAAAGACGGGGTTATCACGGTGGAAGAAGGCCAATCACTGGAAACAACCGTCGAGCTTGTTGAGGGTATGCAGTTCGACAAAGGCTACCTGAGCCCACACTTTATCAACAAGCTGGAGAATATGACCGTTGTGCTCGAGAAGCCTTACATTCTGGTTCACGAGAAGAAAATCAGCTCCGTAAAATCGCTCGTTCCGCTTCTTGAGAAGGTCTCGAAACAGGCAGCTCCTCTGCTGGTTATCGCCGAAGATGTCGAGGGAGAGGCTTTAGCTACGCTGGTAGTGAACAAACTTCGCGGCGTTCTGCAGGTGGCGGCGGTAAAGGCGCCTGGCTTCGGAGACAGGCGCAAGGCAATGCTGAGTGACATCGCGGTCTTGACCGGCGGTCAGGCAATCTTCGAGGATTTGGGCCTGCAATTAGAGAATCTTGAACTGTCGCAGCTCGGCCGAGCAAAAAGGATTACAATTGACAAGGACAACACCACGATTATTGAAGGCGGCGGCACCACCGATGCCATCAAAGGCAGAATCGAGCAGATTAAAAATGAGATAGAAAAATCCACGAGCGACTACGACGTCGAGAAACTGCAGGAGAGATTAGCGAAGCTGTCGGGGGGCGTTGCACAAATCAACGTTGGCGCGGCCACTGAGGTAGAAATGAAAGAAAAGAAAGCCCGCGTGGAAGATGCGCTGCATGCCTGCCGAGCGGCCGTTGAAGAAGGTATCCTGCCCGGCGGAGGCGTGCCAATGCTCAGAGCACTGGCCGGACTCGATAAGGTAAAGGCCGGCGGCGACGAGAAAATCGGCATCGATATTGTCCGCAGGGCAGTGGTGGCGCCGATTAAGCAAATCGCTGAAAATGCGGGACTGGACGGCTCAATCGTGGCTCATAAGGTTATGGAAAGCAAACAGAAGAATTTCGGCTATGACGCAATGCGCAAAAAATACGGTGATATGATTGAGTACGGCGTGATTGTCCCGACCAAGGTCGAAAGGGCCGCCCTTCAAAACGGCTCTTCAATTGCCTCTCTGCTTCTGACGACTGATGCGATAGTGAGCGAGATTCCAGAAAAGAAAGAGCCTGTTCCTGCCGGCCCGCCCGGCGGCGGTATGTATTAGGCCGGTAACATTGAGCGGGTCTCTCGAAGGGACCCGCTTTTCTAATAATTCGCTGATTGGTCAAAGACGTTTCCTGTGAGTTTTCGCTTCTACACAAATCTGATTTCCCGGGCATCCCGCAATCTTGCCGGCGGAATCTTTGTTGCGGGCATGCTTCTGATTGGCTTTGGGTTCCTCATCTGGGTGCTGCGGGAACTTTTTGCAATACTGTTTGCGATACTATTCTGTGCCGTAGGTGTCGGATGTTTGATTGTGGGTGTCAAAATCTTTCTGGCACAGAGAAAGTTCGATAAAATGAGTCGCGGCGACTCCGATGGTTACAGGAAAAACGTTCATATCCACATCGAAGAGGACCACAATATATAATCAATTCATGTCGACTCGACCTTTAATTTAATCTATGACGGCAAACAGGCCGGTGTCGGAACCGGCAAAGCGGAGGCAGTACCTTGAATGAATCACCGACCGTGCAAGGTCTTTCTGAGATTGATGAGCTAACGGCTCAGCTTGGCGAAGCAGGGCTGAGCCGGCCCGCTGCGAAAGACAAGGCGGAATTATTCGGGCTTTGCGCAAAGCCCCTGCAGGACCTGGGCCACAGCAATGAAGCATCAGTGCGGGCGTTTTTTGTTCCGGGCCGGATTGAGGTACTCGGCAAGCATACCGATTACGCCGGTGGACGCAGCATCGTGGCCGCTGCGGAAAAGGGCTTCTGTATGACAGCAGTCGCACGGCGGGACAGGATTGTTCGCGTTGTCGATGTCCGTGAAGGTGAGCAGGCGGAACTGGCAATGGACGGGCAGATTCGCCGGGTGCCAGGGGACTGGAGCAACTACGCAGCGACGGTGGTCAGGCGTTTGGCAAAGAACTTTCCGGCGCGTCTTTGCGGGGCGGATATTGCGTTTGTCAGTGACCTGCCCGCAGCGGCGGGTATGAGCAGCTCCAGCGCTATGGTGGTGGGATTTTTCCTGGCTCTGTCGGCGTTTAATGAGCTGGCCTCTCGCCGAGAGTATCGCACCAACATTAAGTCGGGAGAGGACCTTGCCGGCTATCTGTCCGCTGTGGAGAACGGTCAAAGCTTCGGCACACTTACAGGCGACGAGGGTGTAGGGACATCCGGCGGCAGCGAGGACCACACGGCTATTCTTTGCTGTCGGGCCGGGACGCTCAGCCAGTATTCCTATTGTCCTGTACGACTTGAACGCACCGTGAAGCTGCCGACCGGTTATGTTTTCGCTGTGGCTTCGAGTGGGGTGGCTGCGGAGAAGACCGGCCCAGCGATGGAAAAGTATAACCGCATATCGAAGTTGGCCCGGTGCGCAACCGAGGTCTGCAACAGGGCAGCCGGCCGCCCGGATGCGCATCTGGCGGCGGCGATTGCAGGCTGCGCCGACGGGGCCGACCGCCTGCGAAGGATTCTGCGAGAAAGTCGCAACGAACCATTCTCCGCAGACGAGCTGCTCAGCCGGTTTGAGCATTTCGTTGCCGAGAGTGAAGAGATTATACCGGCTGCGGGTGATGCACTAACAGCGGGTAACTTTGAAGAGTTTGGTAAACAGGTAGTTAAATCGCAGGAACTGGCGGAAAAACTCCTCGACAACCAGGTGGCTGAAACCGTTTTTCTGGCGCACAGCGCCTGCCGGCTGGGTGCGGTTGCGGCTTCGGCCTTTGGTGCCGGCTTTGGCGGAAGCGTCTGGGCCTTGACAGAAGTTGAAAAGGCCGGGAAATTGATTGCCGAATGGTCGGCTCAATACAAGAGTCAATTTCCAGAAGCCGGCGAAAAGGCGGTATTTTGGCTAACCCGGCCTGGCCCTGCCGCATTTCAATTGCGGTAAAACCCCGCCTGCAATTCTCGGCAAATACCGCTTATTTGACAAGCGACGTATGCCTTACTTTATGTCAAGCTTAGTCCAGGCCTTGAGCAACAATGCAGTCGATACAGCCGCCACGATGGTCAATATTATGGCAAGGATTTGTCTGCCGTAAATCCAGTAACCGGTGGCGAAAAGGGCGCTGTAAACGGCGAGGCATCCCAAAAACATGCACAGGATTCCTGCGGGCATGTCCCACTTCCTTCCGGCCTGGTCAAGTATGTCGCCGTCACTGCGAGCCTTTTCGAGGACCGCTTTCCAGCCCGGTCCTCCCGGCTGGACAAGGCGATAAAACCTGCGGAGAGTTTTTTCATCAGTGGCTCTGGTGATGAAGGTAACGAGCAACCAGGCACCGGTGGTAATGGTGACGCCGACAAGTAGTTTCTGCCAGGCCTGCAGCGGAGGCAGGCCGAGTTTTTCGTGGACGAATTCAAAATAGCAGGCGATAGTAAACGAAACGAGCATTGCGGTGAACTCACTGAAGGCATTAATCCGCCACCAGAACCACCGCAGAATGAACAGCAGGCCGGTGCCGGCGCCGAGCTGGAGTATAAGGTCAAAAGCCCGCTTTGCATTTTCCAGCAAGGGAGCCAACGCGCAGGCGGCGACCATCAACAGCAGCGTGGAAACTCGGCCTACAAGAACCAAACGCTTCTCGGCGGCATTGGGGTTGATAAACCGCTTGTAAAAATCATTCACCACGTATGACGAGCCCCAGTTCAGGTGCGTTGAAATCGTCGACATATAGGCGGCGATGAGCGAGGCGACCACAAGGCCGAGCAGTCCCGCAGGCAGAAACGTCAGCATTGCCGGGTAGGCCAGGTCGTGGCGCAGGATACCCGGGTCGACTGCCGGGAAGGCATCCTTCAATGAGGCAATATCTGGAAATACCACAAGCGAGCACAGCGCGACAATAATCCAGGGCCAGGGACGCAGGGCGTAATGAGCGGCATTAAACAGAAGTGTTGCAGTGACGGCGTTTTTTTCATTTTTTGCCGACAACATTCTCTGGACGAGATACCCACCGCCGCCCGGTTCTGCCCCGGGATACCATACGCTCCACCACTGCACCGCCAAGGGGATAATAAATACCGGAATGAGCAACTTACTGTCGGAGAAATCGGGAAGGATAGCGAGTTTTCCGGCAAGGTTGGGATGGGAAAGGAGTTTGGAAAGACCCCCGATAGCCGGATGGTTGAGCGAGATTTTGGCGGCCATAACGGCCCCGAACATAGCTATTGCGAACTGGAAGAAATCGGTAATCAGCACGCCGCGAAGACCTCCGAGCATACTGTAGATTACCGTAACGGCTGCTGCGATAGTAACGGTCTGAAGCGGTGTAAAACCGAACATGACCCGGCCTATTTTTATCG
Source organism: Phycisphaerae bacterium (assembly GCA_030608075.1). GTDB lineage: Bacteria > Planctomycetota > Phycisphaerae > Sedimentisphaerales > Anaerobacaceae > JAUWIU01. The sequence continues at coordinate 16,662 of JAUWIU010000021.1, read as the reverse complement.
CGGCCAAAGTGACGGAAGCCATGATGATAATGTTAAAGAATACGCCGAGGTAAATTGCTCGAAAGCCTCTGAGGAATGCGGCGGCGGCACCGCTGTAGCGCAGCTCGTAAAACTCAATATCCGTGCAGACCGCCGAGCGCCGCCACAGCTTGGCATAGACAAAAACCGTCAGCATGCCCGTCAGGAGAAACGCCCACCAGACCCAGTTGCCGGAAACGCCGTTCTGACGGACAATGTCGGTGACTAAATTAGGCGTGTCGGGGGAGAAGGTGGTTGCTACCATCGAGACGCCGAGCAGCCACCAGGGCATATTTCTGCCGGAGAGAAAAAATTCCGAAGAACTCCGCCCTGCCCGCTTTGAAACGACAATTCCGACACACAATGATATGGCAAAAAAAGCGATGATAAAAAACCAGTCGATACGCTGTAAAAGCATGCCCCGATTCCTCTTGTACTTTGCTTATCCGGCACAGCTTGACGTTTTTAAGGCGTCTGTAATTCATGCGCTTGTGCAGCAACGCGTATTATCTACGTTAAACAACAATAAGGCAAGACCGCCGATTGTGTGCAGGCGGCACGGACAATTTAGCAGCCAAACACGCTTTGGCACAACATTGCGTACTTTCCGCGGTGGAAGTGAGGATAGAAAGAGAATGGCTATCTCAAGTCAGCTTATCGAAAAACCGCGTATTATAAGCACAAGGATGGTTTTTGCGTATGCCGCGCCAAAACGAGTCATCGCGTACGCTTTTTTCGTTGACCTTTGGCTCAAAATAGTATACCATAATTGGCAGTTAGCTTTCGACATCATGAGCAAAGAAAATCTGCAATCCTTAAAGAAGTGGCACTATGAGTAAAATCGGGTGGGAATAGTACGCAAAAGGTATGTGATTAAGAAAAATATCAATGGTTTTTTAGGAGAAAGGAAAAATGGAAACGAAAAAGAAAAGAACGAATGTGATAGTGAGTGTATCGGTGTTGGCGGGGCTGCTTTTGGCTTTGGCTTTGGCGACGGCGGGTAATTTGCAGCCGACTTCGCCTCTTGGCCCGACAATGCACACCCTCAATGAGCTCTATGACCTGTACAGCTCAACGAGCGAAGGCGGCAAGTTTGTGCCGTCAGTAGACAGAGGGCCAAGCGATATATTTGTAAAATTTGAGGGTGTCGATGGCGAGGCCCAGGACAAGGACCACAAATCATGGATAGATGTGATATCTTTCAACCAGAAACATAGCGCACCAGTAGAAGGGAGCGGGTTGGTGAGACAAAGAGGAGCCGTTGCCTTTCAGGACGTACTGATAGTCAAAACCATAGACAAAGCAAGTCCAAAGCTGGCTGAGGCCCTTTGCATTGGGACAGTGTTTCCAAAGGTCGAGATTCACCTGACCTCATCGTATACCGATGCGGGCCGTGTGGCATATCTTGTTTACGAGCTGAAAAACGTGCTGGTAACCTCATACAATGTCGGCGGCAGCGGTCAGAGTGAAGATGTTCCGACTGAACAAGTATCGCTAAACTTCGAAGAGATTAAAGTTACTTACACCGAGTGTGACGATACAGGAGCGTCCAAGGGCAACGTCGAATACACCTGGAAGGTCGAGGAAGGCGACTCCTAAGCGCACAGTATGCACCGAAATTCAATTGCTGCAAGAGTGTTGCAGCAACATCGAGTGCACGAGGGCAGCGATAAACACGAAAGGAGATGCCAATGAGGTATAGACAGGTAATATACACGATTGGTGTTATAGCGATATTGGCAATTTGCGCGAAGGTGCCACTGGGTGAGAATATCGACCCCGATAACGACGGTTCACAGTACGCCTGGGGCGAGAACGTCGGGTGGATTAACTTCGAGCCGGACCTGAGCGAGTCAAGTGTTGGGGCAACGGTGAGTTGTGAAAAGCTGACAGGATTTATCTGGGCGGAGAACATCGGCTGGATAAACCTCGACCCGGATGACAGCGACCCAGAGACCGGCATCAAAAATGATGATACAGGCACACTTTCGGGTTTTGCGTGGTGTGAAAATGTCGGATGGATAAACTTCAATCCCAAAGTCGGCGGCGAGGCGACCGGCTGCGGTGTTACTATCGACAATAAAGGCAACTTCGATGGATGGGCCTGGGGCGAGAATATCGGCTGGATACACTTTCGGTCCGCAGGTCCGGTAGCCTACAAGGTCAAGGCATGTAAAGTGAACTTCGAGGACCTGGTGAGATTGGCGGACCAGTGGCTTGAAAGCGGGACTGGGCTGGACGCTGATTTAAGCGGCGACAATGAGGTCGACTTTGCTGATTACAGCAGGTTTGCCGGGCTTTGGCTCGATTACTGTCCTGACGAGTGGCGGTTGAAATGAGAGAAGACGGAGACCTGTCGAGTTAGTTTCAGCCCGCAAGCCAGGCCATAGGTCTGCTATTAAAGCTGGGTTGGTTCCGCTGAGAACGAAACGGGCCCGCACTTCCAAGAGCCGCCAACAACTATTCAATCCGTTGCGAAAATGGACAGCAAAGTAACGCGCGCGGTTTTAAGCCTCTATTGCTGTTCTATTTCCTGCATTGATTGCACACACTTTGTTAAGTCTTACGAAAACGCGTGCCGTGGGCTTGACAATCAGGTTGGTTTTCGTATTATCTGAACCTTTGCGACTATCGAGAATATTTAGGTTTATGTTTAGGGTTTAGTGCTGGCACAGCTTGGGAAAGGGCCTCGCCGGAAGCTAATGGAAATCAGGCCGTTCAAAGCATTCAGGTTCGACCCGGGCAAGGTCGGTGACGTGGGCAGTTGCATTGCTCCACCGTACGATGTCATCGGGCCGGACCAGCAGGAACAGCTTTATCAACAAAACGAACATAACATTGTGCGTATAATAAAAGGCAAAACCACCCCTTCTGATGACAACAGCAACAATCAATACACAAGGGCTGCCGATTATCTGAACAAGTGGATAAAAACAGGCATCTTGAGACAGGATTCGGCTGAACATATCTACGCCTATATCCAGGATTTCCAAATGTTTGGCAGTAGTTTTCGGCGGTTCAGCTTTATTGCTTTGGGCCGGCTCGAAGAATTCGGCAAGACGGTAAGGCCGCACGAAGAAACGCTCAACGGGCCAAAAGTTGACAGGCTAAACCTTCAACGGGCGACCAGGGCAAGATTCGGTCTGACCTTTATGCTCTATGAGGATGAGGAAATGAGCGTAGAGCGGATTATCGAGAGGGTCGCTAAAAAGGGAGCAATCGTTGATTTCGTTGATGAGCAGGACGTTCGGCATCGGCTGTTTGCGATAACCCGCGAAGATGATATTGACGCCATTGCAGAGATGATGCAGGATAAGAGCTGCATCATAGGTGACGGTCATCACCGTTACGAGACTGCTTTGACATACTACAAAGAGAGCGGCAAAGCTGCGGCTGCATATCAGATGCTTGCCTTTGCGAATACCTGCCAGAAGGGGCTGGTTGTTTTAGCTACTCACCGGCTGGTCGGTAACGTCAAAAACTTTGATTTGAGGAGATTGCTCGCCGGGCTTGAGGACAACTTTCAGATTACAGATTACAAGCTTGATTCATTGCCTAACAAGACAGAAGCAAAGGAAAAGATGCTTGCACAAATGAAGGCCGAGAACGACAGTAACAAAAGCGCGTTCGGTATTTATGGGGGTGACAGTGCTTTTTACACCGCCGTTCTGAAAGATGAGCGTGCGATGGATTCTGTTGCATCTGATATGAGTTTGGCCTGGAGGCGGCTCGATGTTTCGGTGCTGCATAAACTTGTTCTGGAGGCACTGTTAGGCATCGATGAGAAGAAACTAACAAGTGGCGGCTACGTGGAATATGTGAAAGGCACCGACACCGGCGTTAGTGACTCAATTGCGGAGATTGATGCCGGCCAGAAACAAGTTGTCTTTTTTGTGAACCCGGCAAAGCTGGAACAGTTGAAGAAGGTTACTGATGCCGGCGAAAAAATGCCGCATAAGTCAACTTACTTCTACCCAAAGGTCTATACGGGTTTGACGATTTACAAATTATAACTTTTTTACAGGACAGGTGACATGACAGATTGGAAGAACCCACCAAGATTGTTTATTCCAGGGCCGGTCAAGGTCAACGACGACGTTTTGCAGCAGCTTGCCAGGCCTACTCTGGGGCATCGACTCGGCGAGTACACGCAGTTGCACAGTGAGACAGTCACGATGCTCAAGAAGATTCTCTTTACCGAGCAGAACATCTTTCTGTTCACGTCGAGCGCTTCGGGAATCTGGGAGGCAGCTATTCGCAACTGTGTCGGCCCGGATGAAACGGTGCTGTGCACGATGTGCGGAGCCTTCAGCGATAAATGGGCGGGCGTAGCGAGAAGCTGCGGCAGGGATGTCGAGGAGCTGAAGGTCGAGTGGGGCCAGGCCACTTTGCCGGAAATGATTGATGAAAAATTGGCGAGCGGCAAATACGCTGCCGTAACCATTGTGCATAATGAGACGAGCACCGGCCTGACAAATCCGGTGGCGGAAATAAGCGAGATGCTGAGAGAGAAATATCCGGATGTGCTGGTGCTGGTGGACTCGGTCAGCGGTATGGTGGGGCTTCCCTCACGTTTCGACGATTATGGCTGGGACGTGGCGTTTGCATCGGTGCAGAAAGCCTTTGCGATTCCGCCGGGCCTGGCGGTGGCTGCGGTGAGCGACCGGGCGCTGGAGAAAAGCAAGGCCGTACCCGGGCGAGGTTATTACTTTGACTTTCAGGCGTTTGCGAAATCGGCAGCGAAGAATCAAACGGTCACCACGCCTGCCATCCCGCATATTATGGCCCTGAACTATCAGTGCGAAAGGCTGCTTAGTGAGGGGATGGAAAACGTCTGGGACAGGCACAGGAAGATGGGCGAGTTTGTCAGGGCCTGGGCAAAAGAGAGATTTGCTTTGTTCTGTGATGAGAAATATGCGTCCAATACGCTGACGGCGGTTAAGAATACGCGAGGTATCAACGTTGGCGAGACCATCAATGCCATCCAGGAAAAGCACAACACGGTTTTCGGGAATGGCTATGGCAAGCTCAAAGAGGAAACCTTCCGCATTGCTCATATGGGTGATATCACGCTGGACGAGCTGAAGGAGCTGTTAGGCTGGATTGACGAGGAAATCGGTTAGGCTTAGCGCTGCACGTTGTTAGTTGTCGGCTTGTGAAGACCTGGGGTTATGTGTAGGTTTTCAGTGTGTTTGTTAAAAATGGGTTTGTTGTTTGCTGAAAAATGTGTGATGGTGTGAACCTGTCGAGGATAGAATCGTATAGTTTTTATCAAAAAAAGTTTTTTTGGCATGTCTTGGTTGTCAATTATTGGCTGTTGGACTGATTGAGTGAGAATTGGGAGATTGGAAATGCAGAGAGTAAGTTTCAGACAGGATAAAGTAAGCCGGTGCTTTTCTTTAGTTTCAATGTCGCTTGTAGTTCTGCTGTTTATGTCGGGGATGCGGGCGTCTGCGGAGGACAAAGGTACTATTACCGGCCTTCAACAGATGGGCAAGGCTTTTGCTCATATTGCCGAGAAGGCCTCGCCGGCGGTGGTCGGTATCGAGACTGAAAAGATAATTACACGGGATAAGACGATTCGAAGGTCGCCGTTTGGCGACCAGTTCTTCGAGGATGATTTCTTCGATTATTTTTTCCGTCGTCGCTCACCACGCCGCCGGCTGCCTCGTGAACGTTCGCCAAAGTCGGAATCTCGGCGATTAACACAAGGGTCCGGCTTTATCATTTCGTCAAGCGAGGGCTATATCCTTACCAATAATCACGTGATTGCCGGTGCCGACAAAATTACGGTTATTCTTGGGGACAAGAGGAAGTTCAAAGCTGAAGTTGTTGGTACAGACCCTGAATCGGAGGTTGCGGTAATAAAAATCGACGCAGAGAACCTGACTTCTCTGGAATTAGGTGACTCGGACGCACTGGAGGTGGGGGAGTGGGTGGTCGCAATCGGTAACCCGTTTGGTCTGACCCACACGGTTACAGCGGGTATCGTGAGCGCCAAAAGCCGAACCGTCGGACTGACCGATTATGATGATTTCATTCAGACCGACGCTGCAATAAACCCCGGCAATTCGGGCGGACCACTGCTTAACCTCGAGGGAAAAGCGATAGGTATTAACAGCGCTATTGTAACTCGCAGCGGCGGGTATATGGGTATCGGACTGGCTATCCCCATCAATATGGCCCGACACGCTTATGAACAGCTTGTCGAAAGCGGAAAGGTTGTGCGGGGCTGGCTTGGTGTAACCATCGAAGACCTGACGCCGAAGAAGGCCCCGTTTTTCGGCTTACCGGAAGATACGAAGGGTGTGCTTATCCCGCAGGTTTTTGAGGACTCGGCGGCAGAAAAAGGCGGGTTGAAAGACGGCGACATTGTTGTTGAGTTTGAGGGCAAGCCTGTTGAAGACAAAGAAGCATTTCGCAACCGTGTAGCCATGATGAAACCAGGTACAGGAGTGAAAATAGTAGTGCTGCGTGACGGCAGGCGGAAGAGTCTGAGGCTAAAGCTGGGTGAACGTCCACCGATGGACCAACTTGTTCCCGGCAGGTCAAATGTGCTCAAGAAGTTGGGTCTGACGGTTCAGAACCTGACCGATGACCTTGCCCAGCGGTTAGGCTTTGAGGACTTGAGCGGCGTTGTGGTGACGGAGGTTGAGGCCGGCTCGGCTGCTTCTCGCGTAGGCATTTCGGTCGGGACGCTGATAATGGAGGTCAATCGTGAGCCCGTGCGAAATGTCAGAGAGTTCAACATGGCGTTGGAGCAGGTCGAGAAAGGTGGAACCATTCTGTTGTTGGTTCAGGACCAGTACTACAGGCGATTTGTCGTGCTGACGGTGCCAGAAGAATAAAAGTACGTGTGTAAGAGTTTTACTATAAATGACTTAGCCCCGTGTTCAGCGGGGCTATTGCTTTGTGGCGGCGAAGGTGCTACAATATGGCGTCATTTGTGAGTGGGCGGCTGCAGTTTTTGGCTACCCATTCGTTATGTATGCAGAGAGTGGTTGAGGAGATTTGAATATGGGTTGTAATCTGGCAATTGCAGGAGTGACGGGGGCAGTCGGCCAGGAGTTTCTGAAGATTCTTGAAGAGCGTGATTTTCCATTCGATTCGCTGAAAGTGCTCGCAAGCAGCCGCTCGGCCGGCAAGAAAATCGAGTTCAAGCGGAAAGAATACGTTGTCGAAGAATTGACAGAGAACAGTTTTGGGCGGGTTGACGTGGCGCTGTTCAGCGCCGGTGGGGCAAGAAGCAAGGAATTTGCCCCTGCGGCGGTAAAGGCCGGCACGGTAGTAGTCGATAACTCCTCGGCCTTTAGGATGGAGCCGGACGTACAGCTCGTGATTCCTGAAATAAATCCGCAGCAGATTCAAAAGCATAACGGGATTATCGCCAATCCGAACTGCTCGACAATTATCGGTATTGTGCCGGTCTGGCCGCTGCATAAGGCCAATCCGGTGAAAAGGATGGTGGTAAGTACGTATCAGGCGGCCAGCGGGGCGGGCCACCAGGCGATGCTTGAGCTGGAAAACCAGACGCGAGAAATACTGGACGGCAAAGAGCCGACGTGCAAGGCGTTTCCGTACCAGATTGCGTTTAATGCTTTTTGCCACAATTCAAAACTGGGCCCGAACGGCTACAACCAGGAAGAGATGAAAATGGTCAATGAGACGCGAAAGATTTTCGACTGCCCGGATATTGCGATTACCTGCACGTGTATTCGTATTCCTGTTTTCAGGGCTCACTGCGAGAGCATCAATCTTGAATTTACCGACCCAATCACGCCCGCTCAGGTCACGGACCTGCTGAGCACGGCACCGGGTGTTTTGGTCCTCGATGACCGAGAGAACAACCGTTTCCCGATGCCGATAGACGCAACCGGCAAAGATGACATCTTTGTAGGCCGAATCCGTCAGGACGAGTCGATAGCTGAGAATCGCGGCATTAACCTGTGGGTGGCCGGCGACCAGTTGCGAAAAGGTGCGGCCCTGAACGCCGTCCAAATCGCAGAGAGACTTCTCTGACCGTGCACAATGGCCCCTCGCAATATCAAATTAACAATCCATTATGACGGCAGCGGCTATCACGGCTGGCAGATGCAGCCGGGACTTAAAACCATTCAAGGCGCACTTACCGAGGCAATCCAGGGTTTGGTCGGAGGAAAAGCGAGGGTGGCCGGAGCAAGCAGGACCGATGCCGGTGTTAGTGCCCTCGGTCAGGTAGCTCTTGTGGAGATTGATTCTCCGATACCGACCGAAAATCTTGCGCGAGCGATAACGGCGAGACTGCCGGCGGATATTGTCGTTGCCGAAGCGGTTGAGGTCCCACGCGGCTTTGATGTGACAGGGGCGGCTAAAAGGAAATTATACCGCTATACGATTTTTACCGGCCCGGTTCGTCCGGTGCTGCAAATCAGACACTGCTGGCATCTGCCGAGAAAACTTGACTCGGCGGCAATGGCTGAAGGAGGGCGGCTTTTTGTCGGCAAAAAGGATTTTAAGTCGTTTGCCTCAAGCGCGGACAAAAGAGAGAACACGGTGCGAACAATCTTTCGATGCGATGTCGCCCGAGAAGAAGACCGGGTTTATATCGATGTGGAGGGGGACAGCTTTTTGTATAATATGGTCAGAAATATGGTAGGTACTTTGGTTGAAATCGGCGTCGGCAGACGGGATGCGGAAAAGATAAGCGAGATTCTCGAAGCGAGGAATCGAACTGCAGCCGGTCCAATTGCGCCGGCGGAAGGACTGTGTCTTATGTGGATTAAGTACGTCTAAGGCGTGTGCAGGGAGCATATTGAGGATTGTTCATATAATAACAAGATTGATACTGGGCGGGGCGCAGGAGAATACCCTGATTAGCTGCAGATTGCTGGCAGAGCGAGAACACGATGTCACGCTTATCACGGGCCCGGCGACAGGACCCGAGGGGGCGCTATTTAATCAGACCAGAGGCCAAAAATACAGGGTGATAACGGTCGACAAGCTAATACGCCCAATCTGCCCTTTGTATGATGCTTTAAGTTATCGGCAAATCAAGAAGCTGCTGCAGAGCATAAAGCCGGACGTTGTGCACACTCATTCAGCCAAGGCGGGGATATTAGGCAGGTTCGCCGCTTACAGCTTGAAAAAGGGGGCAGCGAAAGGTCGGCCGGCTGTTATTCACACGATACATGGTCTGGCGTTTCATCCTTACCAGAGCCGGTGGCTCAACAGGTTTTACATCGCGGTTGAGAAATCGGCTGCCAGGCGGACGGACTTTTTTATCAGCGTTGCAGATGCGATGACCGCTCAGGCAACGGCGGCGGGCGTTGGTTCGCAGGAGAAGTTTGTTACCGCCTACTCGGCGGTAGAGGAAGAGGATTTTTTGGAGCCGGTCGGTCAGGGTGTCAAAAGTGAGTTTCGGCAAAGATACGGTATCAGCGAAGACGCAATAGTTCTCGTTACTATCGCCAGGCTTTTTATGCTGAAGGGTCATGATTACATTATCGAATCGGCCAGGGAACTGTCGCGGCGATTTGAGAAGGTGGTGTGGCTGTTTGTCGGTGACGGCAATCTTGCGGAGCACTATAAGCAGCAGATAAAGCAGTTTGGACTTGCGGAAAGGATTAAATTTACAGGCCTGCTTACACCAAGCCAGATTCCCGTTGCTATACAATCATCGGACATACTCGTTCACTGTTCGCTGCGGGAAGGCCTTGCGCGTGCGCTGCCGCAGGCAATGCTGTGCGGAAAAGCAGTGGTATCTTTCGACGTCGATGGGGCCGGAGAAGTGGTGAACGAAAAGACGGGGCGATTAATTGAGCCGAAAAATGTCGAGCAGTTGACTAAGGCCTGTGCGGAATTGATAGAGAATAAGGATTTGAGGGATTCATTGGGCAGAGCCGGGCGGGAATCCGTAAAAGAGAGATTTGCGCCGGAAAAGATGGTCGACACCATCGAACAGGTATATCAAAAGGTGCTGCAAAAATAATGATATTGGCGCAGCGAGGAGACGAAGTAAAATGAAAAGTTACAGAAAGGAACTGTGGTTCGAGACGAAAGGGCGGCGCGAGTTTATCAACATAACACCGCAGGTTGAGCGGTGTTTGGACGAAAGCGGCGTCAGGGATGGCCTTATTCTGTGCAATGCTATGCACATCACGGCGAGCGTCTTTATCAACGATGACGAATCCGGCCTGCATCAGGATTTCGAGGTATTGCTCGAGAAGCTGGCGCCCGAAAAACCATACTCGCAGTATCGGCATAACGGGTTTGAGGACAATGCCGACGCACATCTAAAGCGCAGCATTATGGGCAGGGAAGTTGTTGTGGCCGTTACCGACGGCAAGCTCGATTTCGGCCCCTGGGAGCAGATGTTCTACGGCGAATTCGACGGGAAAAGAAAGAAGAGAGTTCTGGTGAAAATCATCGGCGAATAAACAGCCGACTACCAGTAACAAAGTTGTGAAGTAAAACCGGGTGATTTTGTGGGCCTGCTGTTTTTCTTATTAAAGGTATTTGTGATATCATTCTCAGGGGTGATGCAGCCTGGGCCGGTGACAGCCACGGCCATCGCAATAGGTCGGCGCAGCCGGTATGCGGGTGCACTTTTGACCATCGGACACGCCATTATCGAATTTCCGGTGATGATTCTGATAATACTGGGAATGGACAAGCTGCTGAAATCAACCAGGACCCAGATAATAATCGGGCTGGCCGGCGGCGTGTTTCTGCTGATAATGGCAATTGATATGCTGGGCAAGCTGAAGACCGGTCGCGGCCCCGGCAGAAAAGCCCTTCAGGAAAGACCGATTTTGGCCGGTCTAATACTATCGGCAGGCAATCCTTATTTTCTGCTGTGGTGGGCCACCGTGGGGCTGGCTTTGGCAAGCAGCGCCAGGAGTCTGGGGGTTTGGGCTTTTGCGTTATTTGCCATTGTCCACTGGCTGTGCGATTGTGTCTGGCTGCAGGCAGTGTCGTGGGCGAGCTTCAAAGGCTCAGCCTTGCTGGGTGCCCGCAGCGAGCGGGTGTTATTGCTGGTCTGTGCCTTAGCTTTGCTCGCTTTTGGCCTGTTTTTTATCTATGGCGCAGTCACCACTTTGATTGAGATAACTTAGTACTCTAACAAAACCCGACTGGAATACAAGGAGCCACTTCGCGGAGCCATTCTGATAGATTTCTCGGCTTCGCTCGAAATGACAAACTGGGTTTTGTTAGAGCCTCTTAATCTGTTTCCTTGGGGTCCAAAATTTGTTTCAGGTTGTACTGGGCTAATACACTTCGCTGGGACCGGCTTATCTGGTCGAGCTCTTCCGGCTGTCCGAAGCCTGCCTTGGCGACGGCGTCGGCAATTTCAGACAGCTTTATGTTGGCCGGGTCCTGGGCGGGGATGTAGCCGACCCTGGGCTCGGCGCTTTTTATGAGGATTCCCGTGGCTACGAGGTGGTCAAGTACCCTGCTGCCGAATTCACCGGGTATATCTAATTTGCTGCAGATGATCTCCGAAGAGACGGGCGCGCTGTTTGCCTCAAAGCCAGCGGCAACCTGGCGCACGATATTGATGGCGGTGAGGTCATTGGCTATGAAATACTCTTCGGTCTTTTTTGCGGCGGCAATCTCGGCGGCGTCGAGAGTTTTTAAGTGCTGGGTGGTAAACGTCAACTGCAGGCCGAACAGCACGATTAGCCAGGTGATATAAATCCACAGCACGGTTATTGGAATCAGCGCCAATGCGCCGTAAAGCGTACTGTAGAGTTTCCACTGGGTTACGGAGTATCCGAAGAGGATTCTCGCCACCACCCAGACCAGTGCAGCTACAGCGGCGCCCCAGATAGCGGACTTTGCCTTTACTTTGGTGTTTGGCAGGACGAAGTAAAGCAAAAAGAACGCGACGGTTGATACAAGATAAGACAAAAGCGTAGGGGCAACATTTGATAAAATGGTCTGCTGTATGCGGCCCAGGGTTGCGGACTTTGTGGCGATGTATATGCCTACGGCTATCAGCAGCGGGCCGAGCGTTACCAGCGCCCAGTAGTTTATCATTCGGTGCAAAAAGTTTCTGCCCCTGGGGACGTGCCAGATATTGTTGAACGCCCTTTCTATCGTCGAAAGCAAAGCTAATGCCGCCCAGATGACAATTACCGCGCTGACCACGGTGATGGAACCCTTGTTTGCACTTTTGAAGAATTCCGCTATCAGTCCGTCGAGATAGTCCGTCAGTGCCACGGTTTTTTCCGAGTTTTGGTTTTCCGATGCGGGGCTTTTGAACTCGGTGAAGTGAGCCTCTTTATATATGAAGCCCTTTAGCTTCTGGCCGATATCATTGTATGTCGGTGACAACTGGAAGAACCACAATGTTACGATAGCCAGCGGGACAATTCCGAAGATGGTGTGATATGACAGGGCGGCGGCCTGCTGGCCGGCCCGGTTTTTCCTGAGCAGTCTGGCGCAGTGCGACCACAATTTGAGCTGCGTGATTGCAAAACGCCCGGCCTTACCGACCTTTTCGGTCGGTGCCGACAAAATCTTCTTAAGCATGGCGGTTTCCTTTCAAGTTTAAGCATCCCTGGCAAAGGTGAGTTATTTGAATAATCCCTCAAGTGCCTTTTGCAGTTCCTGCTGCAATTGCTGCTTCAACTGTTGTTCGAGGAGCTTGCCCAAATCAAGCTCAGGCTTGTCGATAGTTCCTTTGAGCGGGATGGATATTCTCTCGCCGCTGATAACTTTCCCGATTCTGGCAGTTCGGCCGGTGGTAGTATACGGCAAAGTGACTGTCATATTCAAACTGTTGTCTTCTATGCCGATAGTACCTTTGAAATTGACCGGATTGTCGCCGATGTCGACCTGCATATCGTCGTACGTGAGAAAACCATTTTGCAGGACAAATCTTGTCGGCCTGATTGTCATTTTCTGCTCTTTCATCTTCGTGTCAGCCACAGAAAGGATAAGGCCCAGCAAGTCGGAAGCCTGTAGTCGCAGATTGTCCGCCGAGATGGTGCCAACAACTTCAATGTGCTGTTTATCCGGTTTAGGCAGTGGTATTGCGAGGCGTTCGCAGTGGAAATTCGCCACACCACTTACGTCAAAAATGTCTGCGAAAATTGGATTCACATACATCAGAAGCTTCTTGGCCATTTCTTTATTAATGTGAATCTCCTTAGCTATTTGGATAGGTTTTGGCGTTTTCAACAGGGTCGGGTCCTGCTTGAAATCAGCAGTGCCGGCAAAGTTGAATTGGCCACCATTGACTGTGGTTGAGAAAGGCGCGATTGTAAAGAATCCGTTTTTGACCTGAAGGTCGGCCTCGGTGGGACTGAAGTTCAATCCCATGTAGCTTGCTTTTTCAAAGCTGAGTTTGCCCTTAGTGTTGAGGTTGGCAAGCAGGCCATCGGTCTTATCAGCCGGGTATTTACTGAAAAACTCTATCGTGTCTTTTTGTTGTCCCTCAATTTTTAGCCCCTCGGGCCAATACGGTGCAGCGAGGGTGCTGACGGCGGCCCAGTCGTATTGGCAATCGGCCTTGCCCTGTAATTTGGTCTCGTTTTTTTCGGTGGTTTTTTTAAAATCGCCCTTAATCTTTATTTTGGGGCTGGTTAACTGAAATTTGCTCACGGCGATGGTCTTTTTAGTTGGATTAACCTCGGCATCGAAAACGAGTTCAACTTCCCGCTGCTCCAAAGGTTGCTGCTCTGGGTAGTGCAGCTTGAAGTTTTTGATTTTTGTGGTGTCGCTTGCGATTCTGTAGGTGTCTTTTTGGGAGCTGACGGAGATTGTCGATTGTGCGGTGCCGGCCATTTGCATCTCTTCAGGAAAAGACGCGAATAGTACGGCAAACGGCTGAAGCTTTTGCAGGTCGACATCATTTGCCGAGACGGTCAGCTTCATTGGTTTTGCCGGTTTTTTGGCTGTTGGGATAATCGAATCCTTTATGTGGAAGCGGCCAAGTGTTGCGGCAGCTTCAATAGAATTGACCTCAATAGTGCCGGCCTGTCGGTCGATATCGATGGCGAAATCAATGTCGGCCGCAGGCTCTGACGCACTTACCTTGTTTCTGGTTAAGCGAAGATTCTTGACCTTTGATGAGCCAACGGCGGTGACTTTGTTTTTGTCGCTTGAGACTTTGCCGGTGCTCGAAAGCCGGCCGGCCATTTGGTATGGGCCTATATCTACAAACTGGCCTAACTGGGTCTGGAACTCCGCCAGGTTTATGTCGGCGTCGTACTCGAGTAACTTACTGGTGCCGGTGCAGTTGATTCTTGCAAAGGGAGCCGACAGGGCCAATTTGTCATACTTTATTCCGGTTTTATCTGAAGTTATTTGGGCTGTTGCCTCCATCGGCTCTGAAAGAGCAATTGCCTTATCGTCCACGAAACCTTTTAGCCCGACGAGATTTGCAGTTCCTGAAATTTTCTTTTTGCCGGCTTCGGTAGATGTTTCAACGCTGCCGCTTAGCTGTCCTGAAGTTACTTTGAGTCCTTCTTTGAGTCCAAATGTTCGCGGCATCTGTGACATGGCCTGAGCCAGGTCGCATTGAAAGGTGCCATTTAAGGCGTAATCTGTACCGGGTTTTATAAGTTCGGCCAGGGACTGGAAGGTTGTTGGGACAACTCCGCTTATCCTGGCATTTAGCCAGTCGCTGTGAATATCGAACTGGTCGATATTTATCATTTGCCTGTCGCTGCGCAGTTTTACGCCGACGTCCAGGTCTTCGGTGCTGAACCTGTCGCCTTTTAGCGCCGGACCGGTTACGTCCAGATTTCTGCCCTTGATGGTTCCGCTTAAACTCTCGACCTGGCCATCTTTAATTTGGCTTTTGACATCGGCTGAGATTCTGCCTTTTGCTTCAACATCAACGCCGGCCAGTGCCAACAGGGGCGTCAGGGAGTCGACGTCCAAATCATCAATCTGAACGGTCAAGTCGCCGGTGGTTCCCTTGAGACTCCAGCCGGTCCGCTTATTTGGGGTGATTCGGCCATCGGCGTGAAGATTCGATTTGGTATTTTTACCGAGTACCGCCATATCAATATCGAAATCGGTCTTCTGGCCAGGCGGCCGCAAATTCACGTGTGCGTTGACCTGCGAAATCTCAACAGTCTCGGCCTGCCGACCGGTTACTTTCAAACTGCCGTTATTGACAACAAGCTCGATTCTTTTGAGCGGGGGGACGATTAGCTGCGGTTTTTTTTCAGGTGAAGGTTTTTCCCGAGCAGCAGAGGCCGTTTTGTTCAGGCGATTTTGGAGATTTATCTTCACCCGGGGCTCATCGATTATCGTTTTGCCGAACGACAGACTGCCCATCAAGATGGACGCGTAGTGCGGTTTTGTGTCGACCAGCTTCACCCTTAGTGAGGTTTGCCCGGCGTTATCGTCGAAACTAACGTTGGAGGCCTTGACGCCCTTAAACCAGCTCATTGAAAGGTTGGCAAAATCCGCCCGGCCGTTGAGCGAATTGTTGATTTTAGCTAATATTATTTTTCGGCCTTTGCTGCTCGACACAAACGCCGGCACAGCAAAAAACGTCGACAGAATCAAAACAACGATAAGTGCCAATATCAACTTGAGGGCTTTTTTTCTGGTTTTTTTTCGAGGCTTGGCTCCCAGACCCTTTTGAGGCTGCATTGTGCTTCCCCCTGAAAAAATCGTTTTGGGAATCAAAAAAACATTAACCAAACAGCATACGGGTACAAAAACGTAAAAGGCACGAGCTACGAACTGTACATTTGTCGGAATCAGTCGAGCATTATCTCATCCGATTTGTTTTTGACCGTCGCGTCAACCTCGTCCGAGTAGTCCCTGGTGATATCGTCGATTTGTTTCCTGCCCTTATCCAAATCATCCTCGGTAATGAGCTTGTCTTTTTGCTCTTTTTCGAGAAGCTTATTTGCTTCTCTTCGTATATTGCGGATGCTCACCTTTGTCTGCTCTCCGGTTTGTTTGGCCTGGGCAACGAGCTGCTTTCTTCTTTCGTCACTCAAGGGTGGTATATTGAGTCTGATGAGTTTCCCATCGACGATGGGTGCGATGCTCAGGTCGCTGGCTTTGATTGCCTTTTCGATTTTCTTTACCGAGCCGGGGTCGAACGGCTTTATGACAATCATATCAACCTGGGGCGTTGCCAGAGCAGCCATTTGTTTCAATGGAGTAGGGGTACCGTAATAATCGGCCTTTATGTTCTCGACCAGTCCCGTGGACGCTCTTCCGGTTCGGACCGTTTTTAAATCATCGTGAAGAACTTCGGTGGCTTTTTTCATTTTGGATTTGCAGTCAGCGATTATTTCCCTGCCAGGCATTTGATAAGCTCCGCATTCAGGAAATTAGTGTTCCCACCTGTTGGCCGCAGACGGCCTTTATTATGTTGTCCTTTTCGAAGATGTTCAAGACAATAATCGGGATACTATTGTCGCGGCAGAGAGTTATTGCCGCGTGGTCCATAACCCTGAGGTTTTTGTTCAGGACGTCGGCATAGGATAATTTCTCGAACAACCGGGCATCCGGGTTTTTTTCAGGGTCGTCACTGTAAACGCCATCGACTTTTGTCGCCTTTATGACGAGGTCTGCCTCAAGTTCAGCGGCCCTCCACGCTGCGCAGGTATCGGTAGTCAGGAAAGGCCTTCCCGTTCCGCGGGCCAGGAGTCTAGGCCGTGTGTTTTGGAGGTGGTCGCGCGCTTT
>JAUWIU010000048.1 GCA_030608075.1 Phycisphaerae bacterium | reverse complement strand
CTCCCAGCGCCACCTCGCTGCCCGTGGTGGTGGGATTCGACAATTGGACGATAACCGTTTCATCGTCTTCGTCCAGCCCATCGTCTATTATATCAATACTAATGGTCTGACTGGTTTCGCCTGGATTAAAAGTCAATGTTCCAGGCTCTGTAATCGTATAGTCGTCGCCTTTGACAGCCGTACCGCCAGATGCGACGGCATAGTCTACCGTATAGGTTTCAGCGGGATCACCGCTGGTCAGAACTACCTCAATCAGCGCCGGGCTTACGGTCTCCAGGTCGCCGGATGAATCCGAAGCGAACTGAATCGTCGGTACCGGAGGTGCCGCCATTTTCAGGATGAAACCATTGAAAAACGCCGTGCCGTCTGGAAAGTCCCACTTGAAGGTGTCGCTACCGGCACTGGCGGTGAACGCGTGCTCACAGACGCCGGCGCTCGTATAGGGCTGTTGGCTGCTCACACTGCATGTACCCACCTGGGTGCCGTTCAGCTTCATCGAGACCCTGCCAATGGGGAACGTTGGCTCCCAGCTCAGGTTGTGATAGCTCCGCATTACGTAGTCGGCACCCGCGGTAAGGCCGGTGATTTCGACCTGATACCAGCCGCCACTGCCCGGGTCCTCCTGACTGAGGCTGTCTTCAGTCAGATTGTCGCCGCTCGCCTCCCAGCTCCTATCTTTGGGACCGCCGGTAAGGCCGCCATTGGACAGCGTGAACGTAATGCCCTCGATAGTCTTGCTGCCGCTTGTCTCGGCCCATTGGGTCCAGACGCCAACCGCATCAGGCGGGTCGTTATCGCCTAACGTACCCGTGTTCCCAAAGTCCACCTTCAGCTCCACTGCTGAAGCGATGCCAACCATAACCAGCAGCACAACAAAAGAAACTGTAAACATCAATTTCTTACACATAATGACTCTCCTTTTCTGAAAAATTGATTGTTCATTTCACCTGCCCACAGTGGGCAAAACAGCCGTTCCAACCGAAAACGCTCATATTATAACCGCTTGAGTCCAATAAAGCAAGTCTTTTTCTTCCCAAAAGGCCAAATTACTTGATGTCCCCGGTCATACGCTATCGGCTATTTCCCAGACCACCTATACACAATACAACCAAAGGTCCTGTACCGATATTGACCGGTACAGGCCCTGAATTAGCCGCTACCATCCGCCAAATATCTCAATTGAGCCAATCTTCGACAAGTATCGAAAAGTCAAGGAAGTTAATAGCGCCGTCCTGGTTAAAGTCGCCGCTGGAGGTCATAGTTGTCCCTTCGAGCTCCCAGATAGTCACGCCGATAAACTGCTGCGGACGTTGCGCTGTGCAATAGTAGTAGCACGTGACAAGCTTACCGTCCGGCCTTTGAACCATACGAGGATACCCTAAGTCCCAATTGAGTCCGTCATCGCGCAGGTGAATCTCGCCCGACCATGTTTGGCCGTCATCGCTGCTGACCTTTGCACGAATCCCGTACGGCTCATCCCGATATCCGTATGCACACACCAGCCGGCCGTCATTCATTCTCACCAGAGCCGGTGGACTGCCATTGTTGTCTCCCCTGTCGGTGTTAGCTACCTTGCTCAAAAACTGCCAGTTTCGACCATTGTTGTGTGAAACGAAAACGTCAACCCAGTTACCAGGATACTTTCGACGCATCGCAGAGACAAGCTTTGTCTCCGAGCATCGAACGGTAGAAGAACAAACCGACCGCGTGCCATCGTCCGGTCCCATCCAGCCGAGGAACTCAAACGTCGAACCTCCGTCAGTCGTCTGGTAACAAAACGCCCTGTCCGGGTCGAAATCGCACGCCGAGAAAAACAGGCAATCGCTCGGCCCGTTGACAATATAATCTGTGCGCGCACTCAAGTGTGGACAGTTAAGACTCGGCGATGCATAGCAGCCGTTCCAATTCTTGCCGCGGTCATAAGAAAAATAGAATCGTCCACCCTGAGCTTTATAAGCAAAATCACGATTGCTAAAATCAATCCCACCGGGAGAAGGCTGCAGAACGTCGCAACCTCCCAATATCGGATGCTTCTCCATCGTCCACGTCTCACCGCCGTCCAGGCTCCTTATTACAACATCTTCGTTTTCTCTGTTTTCGTCCCTGTGATGGCCGTCATCGGTATCTTTCCACCATCCCATCTCATAAGCAACCGCGATTTCGCTGCCCCAAATCCACATACCCCCATTGGCAGGCCAGCCGCAGAATCGTCCTGATTCCCCGTAGCCGACAAGGTGCTTTATCGAAACTACCTCCGGCGTCTCCTCTGCACCGGCCACACCGGTACAAATCAAAACAAATACACCAAACGCACTCAAAAGGGTTACTAAATCTCGTTTGCTGAACATAATCCGTCCTCCTAAAAAAATCTTCCGTAAAACTACAACTCTGCCCCACAAAAAAGCTCGCTGCACAGCCGCAATTAGTAGTCTAACAGTTCCTGTCCTATAACACAAGCTTTTTTTCGTGCAAACTCAAGCGGAATTTGCCCCTGAGAATTGATGTTTACCCATCAGCAAAGACTATTCCGTGTGCTATCGCCGCGACAGTACGACTTAGCTTACGGGGCCGCTTTCTTTTTCTTCCGCCCTGCCAAGTAACTCAGTAATATCCCCAGCTCAAACAACAAATACAGCGGCACTGCCAGAGTTACCTGAGAAACCACATCAGGCGGAGTAACCATAGCCGCCACCACAAAGACAGCTAACACTACATATTTTCGCGAACCTGTCAGCGCCCGCAGTGACACCAGCCCGGTTCTGTTGAGAAAGAAAATTGCCGTAGGCGTTTGAAAAGCCACCCCGAACACTAACATCAGATGAGTTACAAATGATATATACTTTTGAAAAGTAAATCGTGAGCTGACACCCAGCATCCTTTCGTTGAACTTAACAAGAAAACCAAGTGTTATCGGCGCAACAACCACAATAAAAAAAAGAGCACCGCAAACAAACAGAGCCGCCGAAAAAGGCGCCGCAAGGTAAACGTATTTTCTCTCGTGCTGGTAAAGTCCCGCCGCAACAAACATCCATATATGGTAGAAAACCCACGGTGATGAAATAATGAGACCGGTGACAAACGCGATTTTCACGTAGCTGACAAACCCGTCGGCAGGGGCAAGCGTCTGCAGTTGCGCTCCCTCCCCCATAGCATCAATATATGGTATCTCTATAAAGCCTATTATCTTGCGCCCGAAGCAAAAACCAATAACAGCACCCACAACCCCACCCGCACGCGCATACATCAGCCGTCTGCGCAAATCCTCAAGGTGGTCGCCAAGACTCATTGTGGTTCCAAGAGGGTCGTATTTCTTGCTCTTATCACCCATTCTGATTGGTAAAGTCCGAACAAAAGGCCCTTCAACTCAACCGAGTTAGTCCGTCGTATCTTCCTCGTTAAGCCCGGCAGCGTCCTTCGCCTCATTCACTATATCATCCTTGAATTCTTTAACATCTCTCTCCAAATCACTCTTAGCATCTTTCGCCTCGTGGACACCCTTCTTGAATTCCGTCAGACTCTTGCCGATGTTACGGGCGATTTCCGGCAGCCGTCGCCCGAATATCAGCAGTGCAATCACGAGAATAACGATTATCTCCACGGGCCCCGGTGTCCAGCCAAAACCAGGATATTGCAAATATTCACTCATTTTACGCTCCTTTTTTTACTTTCACAGTATTATAGCATCTATTGTGCCGTTGCGTCAACAGATAACCGCCTGATTACTATATTGACAAAAGTACTGCACATAACTATATTCTCTTGAGCTTTCAGCCGCAAGCAATTTGCTGTTATTTGGAGTTGCCTATGGGCTCGATTAACCGGCGTACAAAACCTCTCGAATCCGCAATAAGCGTCCTTTTATTGGCGATTCTCCTTTTTATCGGCCTGGCAGTATTCGCAAAGCAGTTCAAATACGATATGAGCAGGTTCGGCATAGAGCAGGCCCCAGCACATTACCCGTCGCACCGGCCGCAGGTAGTGCCGAATCACGAGCTGGATTTGACTTCTCTTAACCCTGAAAACTTCCAGCCTCTCTCAAAAACCGAAGTCTACGGCCACCACAACCTCTACGAAAAAATCAACGGAAAGGCCTCTCTCTATCTCGACTCCGGATTCACGAAACTGCTTACTCGGCGCTTCATAAGCAAAGACGACGAAAACCTCTGGGCTGAGCTTTTTGTTTATGATATGGCCGCGCCCAGAAACGCATTCTCCGTCTATACCGTACAGAGGAGAGTAGATGCAGTTCCGTTAGGTATTGCAGACCCAAACTATGCTTATAGAACCGCCAACGCATTATACTTTGTGAACGCCCGCTACTACATAGAATTGGTTGGCTCGGCCGAATCGCAGCCTCTCCTCGCCGCAATGGTAAAAATCTCCGATAACCTCAGGAAAAGATTGCCCGTTAATAACCTCACTGACATCGCTGACTCCACCTTATTTCCACCGGAAAATATCGTGCCCGGCAGTATCAAACTCTACCTGACAAATGCTTTCGGATTTCAAGACCTCACCGATACCTTTACCGCAAAGTACAAACTCCCCAACGAAACCGTTACCGCCTTTATCAGCAGACAGCCCGACTCGCTTAAAGCCGCGACTGTCGCTCAAAGCTATTATAATTTCCTCATCGAAAATGGCGGCACCACAAAACAAGCATCAAACGAGGCTCTCCACGGCAGAATTATTGACTTCTACGATACTACCGAAATCATAGTCCCGGCAGGACCATTCGTGGCCGGTATCCACGAAGCACAAAATCAAAATTCCGCAGAAGACCTCGCCCTGACGCTTCTTAACAGGCTCAATGAAGCAGCAAAGGCAAAAACAGATGACCGAGCAAAAAGACAAACCGTTCGATAGAAGGCGCCTTCTCACACGCACCGGCAAAGCAGCTTTCTCAATTGCCGCAGCGTCCGCAGTTTCCTACCTCGCCTACGACGATAAACCCCCGCTGCCCGGTTCCGCCGCCCAAAAGCTCGTAACACTGCCCGACTTCTCGCTGCCGCATCTCCCAGGCCAAACAATCAGCATCGTCGAGGGACCCAACCGGACAAAAACCGTCAACAAGGCCATTGAGCTGCTCGGCGGCATAAAAAGATTCGTCCAGCCCGGCGAAACCGTTGTAATAAAACCAAACATCGCTTTTGCCTCGTCACCAATACTTGGAGCAACAACCCATCCACAGCTCGTGGCCGAGATTGTCCGCCTCTGCCTCAAAACAGCACGAGCAAAGCGTGTCTACGTCATCGACAATCCCATCAACGACCCAGCAAGCGGTTTTATGCTGAGCGGCATAAGCAAGGCCGCAACGGCCGCAGGGGCCAAAATCGTCCTGCCGAACAATCATCTCTTCAGACACACTACACTCACCGGCGGCAGGCTCATTAAAAACTGGCCCGTCTTCTTCGCTCCCCTCGAAAAGGCACACAAACTAATCGGCGTCGCACCTGTCAAAGACCACCACAGAAGCGGTGCCTCAATGACCATGAAGAACTGGTACGGCCTGCTCGGCGGACGCCGAAATATATTCCATCAGGACATTAACACCATCATTGCCGAGCTGGCGATGATGGTCAGGCCAACACTGGTAATTCTTGACGGTACCGAAGTTATGATGACCAACGGCCCAACAGGAGGCTCGCTTTCCGACCTGCGACGCGCCGACACGCTCATCGCAAGTTGTGACCAGGTCGCCGCCGACTCTTTCGGCTCCAGCTTCCTTAATCTCAACGTGTCCGATTTGCCCTACCTCGCCAAAGCCCAAAAAGCCGGCGCAGGAACCACCGACTACCAATCTCTTAAACCAAAATTCGCCGCAGTAGACTAAAGAGGTTATTATGAAAATCGTACTGGTCAGACAAATAAGTCAGTGCTTTTTCTTCCTGATGTTTGGCTGGTTCTGCGTCGTCTCTACCCTGGGCGACAAATTCTGGCAGCTACGAGCTTGGCCCGTCAACTGGTTCCTCCAGCTCGACCCGCTGGCGGCGCTCGCAACCATACTAACCACACATACGCTCTACGGCCCACTTTTGTGGGCGCTGGCCACAGTCATATTGACAATCGTCTTCGGACGATTCTTCTGCGGATGGGTATGTCCGTTCGGCTCAATCCACCACTTCGTCGGCTACCTCGCCAATCGCAAAAGCCCCACCTCGCAAAACCTCCGGCTCAACAAATATCGAAAAGCCCAGTCCATAAAATACTTCGTTCTCGTATTTTTTCTCGCTATGGCCGCCTTCCCTTCTATCGCCGCCACCTTGCAGACAGGCCTGCTCGACCCGATACCGCTCGTAACCCGCTCTTTCAATCTTCTCCTGCTGCCCATACTCGACCGACCTCTCACCCTCGTTTCAGTAACCGACCGATTTTACGAAGGTGCCTGGCTGATTTTTGCCGTCTTTGCCACAGCCGTTCTCCTCAATCTCGTTATACCCAGATTTTTCTGCAGATTCATCTGTCCACTCGGTGCGCTGCTGGCGATACTCGGCAGATTCGCAATCTGGCAAATCGGCAAGACACAGCCCCGGTGCAGCGATTGTGGATTGTGCCAAACGCACTGCCAGGGTGCCTGCGAGCCTGCAGCCGCCATAAGGTCGAGCGAATGTCTGCTTTGCTTTAACTGCCGGCAGGACTGCCCAGACCAGCTAATTGCCTATCAAACCACCCCCTCACTCGCAGGCCGGATAACAGACCCAGACATCTCCCGCAGGGGCTTTGTCCTTTCACTGCTCACCGGCATCTTCGCCACCCCAGCCCTCAGGCTGGCAAACAAACTCGGTCCGAACTACCAGCCCACCCTCATCCGCCCGCCGGGAGCATTGCCCGAAGAGCAGTTCTTAAAGCGATGTATCAAATGCGGCCAGTGCATCCGCGTTTGCCCGACAAACGTTATTCAGCCCGCCGGCATCGATAAAGGGCTCGAATGCCTCTGGACGCCTGCGCTCAATAACCGAATCGGCTCAAGCGCATGCCAGTTGAATTGTGTCGCCTGCGGCCAGGTCTGCCCAACCGCTGCTATCAGGCCGATTACCCTCGCCGAAAAACTCGGGAACGGCCCCTTCACCACCGCAGGACCTATCAAACTGGGTACCGCATTTATTGACCAAAACAGATGCCTGCCATGGGCAATGGACAAGCCCTGCATTGTCTGTCAGGAAAACTGCCCCCTCAGCCCGAAGGCAATCTACACCAGAGAATATTTCAGCACAATAAGAGACGCCGTCTTCACAGTAAAAAAAGCCACACAAACGACGCTCCAAGCCGCAAAGGCAAATTTTTCCCTTGACAAATTCGCCACCGGTGATTACTATTGTGCTGTTGACGGCAGTAGCCCTAAGAAAATAATAGCAAATACCCAGGATTCTATCGAGATTTCGCATGACCAGCGGTTCCGGGAAATACCTGCCGCCGGCAGCAAAATGGAGATTCAAATCCGTCTCCAAAGACCATTTATTGATATTGAAAAGTGTATCGGCTGCGGAATCTGCGAACACGAATGCCCCGTCAGCGGTAGAAAGGCTGTAGCCGTCTCGGCTGAAGGTGAAACAAGAAGCGCTGAAAGCAGGCTGCTTCTCCAAAGTTGACAGTCCATAATTAGTGCTGATGGTTGTGTGCAATTACTCAGGAGTAAAAGAAAATGAAAGAAAAACCGGACAATATCAACAGAAGGGACTTTCTCAGGACAGTCGGCGCCGCGGGGTTGGGCGGTTCAATAGCTCTGACAGCCGCCGCCGACGCAAAGGAAAAAACCACCGACCCAAATGCCCCACGCCGAATCCAAAAAATTAAACTACCCACCAGAACACTCGGCAAAACGGGTGTTAAGGTCCCCATCCTTGCTCTCGGAATGATGTTCGATGCCCTCGAAAAACAAATCGTCTTAAGAAAAGCCCTCGAACTCGGTGTCACCTACTGGGATACTGCTTACTCCTATGGAGGAGAAAAAAGCGAGCGTGGTATCGCCAAATTCCTCGCCAAAAACCCCGACGTTCGCAAACACCTCTTCATCGCAACAAAGGCATCAACCTCTGGAAAACCCAGGACCATCGACTTAATCGAAAAACGGCTCCACCAGTCGCTTAAGAAATTGAACATCAGCCGCATCGATTTATACTACGGCATGCACGACATTAGCAACCCCGCCGAGCTTACCGACGACCTCAGAAAATGGGCCGAAAGTGCAAAAAAGAGAAACCTCATCCGATTCTTTGGCATCAGCACTCACAGGAACATGCCCGCCTGCCTCCAGGCCGCCGCAAAACTCGACTGGATCGATGTGGTAATGACAACCTATAACTTCCGAGTTATGCAGAAGAAAGAAATGCAGGATGCAATCCAGGCCTGCCACAAAGCCGGCACCGGCCTGGTCGCTATGAAAACCCAGACCCGCAAGCAGAAACCCATAAGCGATGAGGACGAAAAAGTCGTCGGTCATTTCCTCAAACGCGGCTTTACCCTCGGCCAGGCAAAAATCAAGGCCGTACTCGCAGATAAGCGATTCACCAGTGTCGCCATAGGCAGGGACAATATCTCGCATTTGACCTTAAACGTCGCCGCCGTCCTCGACAAAACAAAACTTACCAAAGAGGATATGGACGTCTTCGCCGAATACGCCCGCACAACCTGCAGCGGTTACTGCGCCGGCTGCGCCGATATCTGCAGCGACGCATGTCCCGATGTGCCCTGCATCAGCGAGGTCATGCGTCATCTGATGTACTACAACGGCTACGGCGACCATCAAAACGCACGAGAGCTCTTTGCTCGAATCCCCGCCCGCATCAGAAAAAAACTGCTCACCACCGACTACAGCCTTGCCGAAGCACGCTGCCCACAGCATATGCCCATAGCCGAACTCATCGCCGAGGCGGTAAACAAATTGGCCTGATTGCCGACGCATCCCCACAACCGACGCAGCACCAACGCAATAGCACAGCAACAAATAGCACAGCAACAAGCCCTCAATGTGCGTCTCTGTCGACAATTCACACCCGCAACATAACCCTTTGCTCCTCAAATACTTATGCCCCGCGAAATATATTTCCCTTGACTTGCAGACCCCATTTCGGTTATAATAAAGGGGCGCTGAGAACCAGCGAACTGATACTATTTTTTTTCACTGAAGAAAATGAAAGAATTTTATTACCAGTTTTGGCTGCCGTTTACCTTTACCAAAAGGCGCATTCTCTTTCTGGCCATCGCCAGCTACATCGCCCTGTGCTGAATACGTCTCGCCCCTTTTAGCTTTCCCGCTGCTTTTCGCCCCTTTTTTTATCCGACGACCGAGCCAAACCCGGAAAAATGTCATTGCAAGCGAACCGCAGGTTCGCGCGGCAATCTCGAACGTCAAAATCCCGCAAACCCCATTTTGTCACAGCCTTATTAAACATTTGACACGCCCATCATCTCGAATTAACCTTACGGAACCTGATTTCCTCATTTACGGGATTTTACGATGCTCATAGTTACCGGCGGAGCAGGTTTTATAGGCTCAGCGCTAATTGCCGCACTAAACACCCGCGGACTCAGCGACATCCTCGTCGTTGACCACCTCGGCAGCGACCAAAAATGGAAAAACCTCACCAATCTGACATTCGCCGATTACGTCGAGAAAGACGATTTCCTCGCTCTGTTTCTCCAAAACAAGCTCACCGGCCCGGTCGAGGCCGTCCTGCACATGGGCGCCTGCTCCGACACAACTGAGACAAACGCCTCCTACCTCATAAAAAATAACTACGAATATACCAAGCTCCTGGCCCAGTGGGCCGCCGACGCCGACATCCGTTTCATCTACGCCTCCAGCGCCGCCACCTACGGTGACGGCTCCGCCGGCTTCGAAGACGACGAGCAAAAAATACAAAACCTCAGACCCTTGAACATCTACGGCTACTCCAAGCACCTCTTCGACCTCTGGGCTCACAGAGCAGGCCTGCTAAAAAAAAACGTCGGCCTGAAATACTTCAACGTTTTCGGCCCGAACGAATACCACAAAGCCCACATGCGAAGCTTCGTACTAAAAGCCTTTGACCAGATAAACGCTGAGGGCACTGTCCGCCTGTTCAAATCATACCGCCCCGAATACAAACACGGCGAGCAGATGCGCGATTTCCTCTACATCAAGGACGCCGTCGATATGACACTGTTCTTTTTGGATAATCCCCACCTTGCCGGCCTGTTCAATATCGCCGCCGGAAAGGCCCGCACCTGGAACGACCTCGCAAGAGCCGTCTTCGCCGCTATGCAGAAACCCCCTAAGATTGAATACATCGAAATGCCCGATTCCATCCGCAATCAGTACCAGTATTTCACCGAAGCCGACACAACCAAGCTCCAAAAAGCAGGCTACAAAAAACAACCAACCCCCCTCGAAAATGCAATCAAAGACTACATCCAAAACTACCTGCAAAAAGGCGAATACCTGCTCGGAGCCTAATTTTGCAGTATTGTTGGGCGCATAACCGATAATAGGTTAAGAGAGTTATGAGCTTCAGAGGAATTGAATGGGTCAGAAATTTTTTGACGAACCGCTCAAGCAATCACAAGTCAAGACTCAAATCGTTGCCAAATATTTTCATGTTTGGGCTAATATAATTGCTGGGAGTGCAACAAAGATCGGGTATATTGATCTTTTTGCTGGACGGGGGTATTATGAAGATGGCACAGAATCTACCCCAATTTTAATTCTTAAAAAGACGATTGAAAACCCCAAAATAAGCCAAAAACTCATAGGCGAATTCAATGATAAAGAAGTTAAATTCATTGACTTGTTGGAAAAACGCGTTCAGCAACTCAAAAAAATAAATGTTCTCGCGTATCCTCCAAAATTTACAAGCATTGCAGTTTCAAAAGAAATAGTCTCACAATATGAAAGCAGGAGTTTGCCGCCAACCTTTTTTTTTCTGGATCCTTGGGGATATAAAGGAGTTTCGTTGGATTTAATAAAGGTGGCTATAAAAGGCCGGGCCTCCGAATGCGCGTTATTTTTTAACTATAAAAGAATCAACATGGATTTGCAAAAAGCTTCTGTCGATAAGAACATCAACGATCTCTTCGGGAAGAACAGAGCGGATAGATTAAGAGCAAGAACGTCTTGTATGCAGCCCTATCAGCGAGAGGAGACTATTATTCAAGAATTTTGCGAAGCGATAAATGAGCTAGGAGGCAAATACACGCTTCCATTCTGTTTCAGAGACAGAAAACAGGACCGTACGAGTCATTATTTAATTCATGCAACTAAGCATCCTTTAGGTTTCAGATTGATGAAAGAGATTATGGATGGATACAGTATTAAAGATGCAGATGGAGTGCCGACCTTCACTTTTGATCAGAAGAATCAGTTGACTCTCAACTTTAACCAACCGCTTAGGCAACTTGCCAAGCAACTTACCCAAGAATTCAAAGGCCAGACGCTTACGGCAAGCAACCTCTACGAAAAGCATCAGAAGACAGCCCGTTTCACAAAGAAGAACTATAAAGATGCTTTGATTATGTTGGAAAAAGAAGGTAAAATAAAAGTGGATGAACCTCCTGAAACAAGGCCCCAGCGGTACGGCAAAGTAACTTTAGGAGGTAAGAGAATAGTTAGTTTTATACAGGAAGGCTGATACTTAATGGCGACACAATCTGCGATAGAATGGACGGAATCCACTTGGAACCCGGTTACGGGCTGTACTAAAGTCAGTGCCGGCTGTCTGAACTGTTACGCTGAAAGGATGGCCAGGCGCCTGCAGGCAATGGGCCAGGAACGGTACAAAAGCGGCTTCAAATTAAACCTGCATCGTGAAGCACTCAACGAACCTTATCGCTGGAAAAAACCACGTGTTGTATTCGTCAATTCCATGAGCGACCTCTTTCACGAAGAGATACCACCCGAATTCTTACACGATGTCTTCACTGTCATGAACGAAAACCCCCGGCATACCTTTCAAATTCTCACGAAGCGCTCCGACCGATTGCGCCAGCTTGCCCCATCACTGAAATGGTCACAAAATATATGGATGGGCGTCACAATCGAGAATAACGATTACGTGTCGCGAGCTGATGACCTGCGGGCAGTCAATCCGGCCATAAAGTTTATTTCGCTTGAGCCTTTACTCGCTCCCGTCCCTGACCTCGACCTTACGGGCATCGACTGGGTAATCGTGGGCGGCGAATCCGGCCCTGGCGCAAGACCCATGCTCGAGCATTGGGTTCTTGACGTCAAGAAAAGATGTGAAAGTACGCCCGGAGTATCCTTCTTTTTTAAACAATGGGGCGGGGTAAATAAAAAGAAAGCAGGCAGAACCCTCCAGGGCAGAACCTGGGACAATTACCCAAAAATACGCGAGCAAAATCCCTCGTTTGTATAGTCTGATGCTTTTTTCGCCGCCGCTGTTATCATCTACGCCATCACCCTTATCCCACACCACGAACATAATAACCCCGAAAAAGCCAAATCCGACGCTTAACCTCCATATCTATCACCACCACACCACGAACTACGATATACGACATACGATATACG
>JAUWIU010000004.1 GCA_030608075.1 Phycisphaerae bacterium | reverse complement strand
GTTTCACTTCGACTTTGCCACCGAACTAATTGCCACATTTATCGGGACGAGCCCATCCGAATACTACCAGATCTTCCTCTATAAGCAGGGACAGCAGGCGGCTTTAGGTGCGGTGATCATGCCAGCAGAGGAAGGTATCCTGGAGTACGGAATCCAGTTCGTTCGTTATGACCCTTATGCCAAGGAAGAAATTCGCGATATGTTCCACCTCGTCAAAGCGAACGTTATTGCTGACCCAAACGTTACAGCGTTCTATTTTCCAACCTACGAGCAGCTCCCAACGGCCGAAGCCAACACGGAGTGGTTTGAATCTCGGGGTATCCCGATCAGCTCGACTGCGAGATGGGCCCCCGGCAACGTTTGCTACTCTGAAGGATGGGCGTTGGGCGAGCTAAAATTCTTCGCCGGCGACGAGATTGATGCTGCGTACCAGAACGGTCTCTTGGAGCCGAACGATATTCTTCTAACAGACAATGTCCCTGCTGAGATTCCGTTTGTTGCGGGTATTGTGTCATTGACGCCGTCCACACCAAGTTCCCATGTGGCGATTCTTGCTCAGACGTATGGAGTTCCTTTTGTTTACCTGGCTATAGCAGAAGATGTAGATAAGACCCAACAGCTTCTGGGCCACATTATCCTGCTATCCATCAGGAACGATGCGGGCGTCTGTGAGGCGGGATTAAAAGACCTTGAGGGGCTCTTAACACAGGACCAAATTGACCAGATCCTTGCGCTCAAGGAGCCGCCGGAGCTGAATATCCAACCGATGGCCCTCTATGGCACCTACAGTGCTGACGCCAACAACCTGTCACCTCCAGACATCCAGTACTTTGGCGGCAAGGCTGCCAACTTCGGTATTCTGCGTCAGGCGGTCCCTGACAATTCGCCGGTCGCTGTTGCTCTTTCCTTCGACCTGTGGAATGAATTTCTCGATCAAACCCTCGTTCCGCGCGACAGTGTCATTATCGACCCGAACGGATTTCTGCTCCTCTGGGCAGACGCCGATGTCGAACAAGGCAGCAACCACACTAATTTTAAGCTCCAGAAAGACGGTGAATATATCGGTTTGTATGATAACGACGGTACGACCCTAATAGATGGCCTTGCTTTTGGGTCGCAAAGCGATGATGTCTCCTATGGCCGTTCCATCGATGGCGGCGATACGTGGCAGTTCTTTGCTGGCGGTACCGCCACCCCAGGCCAGAAGAACTCTCCCGGCAGCACCATCCGCGAAGAGATCGCAAATCGGCTCTCAAGCTATACATATCCCCCATCCGATATGGCGGCGCTGTCAGCAGACCTCAGCGCAATTCGCAGCCTTTTCATGAACACCTACATCACCAATTTTACACAAACTCAGATACAGGCGATTGAAACCATCCTGCAGGATCCACAGTACGGCTTCGATGTGGACCGGAAAATACGCTTTAGAAGTTCAACCAATGTTGAAGACAGCGAGCAGTTCACAGGCGCGGGCCTATACGACAGCTACAGCGGCTGCTTAGCTGATGATTTGGATGGTGATGACGATGGGCCTTGCATCTGTGACCCTAATAAGGCCAATGAGCGTGGCGTTTTCAGGGCAATCCGCAAGGTCTTCGCCAGCTTCTACAACGATAATGCCTTCCTCGAACGCCTGCGCCACGCTGTGGATGAGGACCAAGTCGGCATGGCCGTTCTGGTGCATCACTCCTTCCCGGATGAGATAGAGTTAGCCAACGGCGTAGCCACGCTGGAAAAGCAAGAGTCCGAGAGCACCCGCAATATTAAACTGGTAACTCAATACGGCGCAACCTCGGTCGCCAATCCCCAGGATGGTTCCATACCGGAGGAAGCTAGCGCTGTTTATCACTCTGATCCTAACATAACGCTGACACTGGTTGGAGCCTCGAATCTGGTGATCCTTGGTGATACGGTGATGGATTGGCAGGAAGATTATCTCCAGTTGTGTCAGTTGCTTGTTGCCGCGGCTGATGAGTTTGAGCAGGTGACCGATACGAATGACTACATTCTTGATTTTGAGTATAAGAAAGTTGCCCCCGGCGGTGCTGCATTGCCCTCAGGTGGACTGGTCGTCAAACAGATTCGCCAGATTCCCTCAACCGGCGACATACCGACCGCAACCACCCCATTCCTGATTAACGAACCCGTAGAATACTGCACCTTCCAGTACGAAATGTTTGATGTCTTTGCTCTTCATCGCCTCAAGTCACGTTGGATACTTGAAACCAAAAACATGTGGCTCACACCGGAAAACCTCGATGAGAGTTTCTATGTCGATGCCTATATCGAGTACGCAGCCGATGGTCGCGTACGCACCCTCGAAGCAAAGCTGCCCCTTTTGCCATACGCCTTCCACTCATTTGATGGGGAGGACGCGGTTGATGGCTGGACGCTTCATCATTTGGCGAACCCGAGGGTATATTCATTGTATACGTACAACGTGCCCACACAAGTTTCGCCGACAGCTAGTCCTGTGGTGACACTCCATGACTTTCATGATTGGAGTCTGTTCCTACATAGTGAGTATACCAAGGCCGTACCTTCAGAAAATGGAACCACGACGACGGACCAGATCCGCTTATGGAAAGAGGTACTAGGGAGCATTATGTTGCGGGAACGCACATTCTATGGACCAGGCGACATTTCGGTTTCAACTTCTTATTACATAGAGGTCGTCGTGGCTGGCACCGGTGCTCTCTCGCATTTTGTTGAGACTGTTATCGATGGCTACACCACTGAGCCCATCGTTCTTCATGGCTACTACTCGCAAACCTACGGCCCAGAACACCACAATTGGTGCGAGGATTTCCTTTTCGAACCCCAGCTTGAACCCGGTATGTCTCAAAATATACTCGACGAATTGCAAGCTCAGGATATTCGGCTGATTCATGTCTTTGACGATTGCGGTGAGCCGACAATCACCACGTATAGCTTCGAGAGTGGGTCATTCATTCCAGGTGACTTTGAGCCTGACGGCGATGTAGACCTGGCTGACTTTGCCGCCTTTGCTGTCCGCTGGTCGGATACGGTCTGTGACGATTGCGGCGGTGCTGACCTTACCGGCGACGGCAACGTCCGTCTTGATGATTTTGCTGTATTTTCCGAAAACTGGCTTTGGGAAGAATAAGGTTTAAGAAAACGGGAAAGCCATTTTAAGCATTCTTTTTATTGCAAAGCCTCCCCCAACGCTTCAGAATACTGCCCAGGTTACGCGGCGAAAACGGCCATTACATCAATTATCGCCACGTCATAGATACCCTTGTCCGCAAACCCGGGGCCTTTGAGAACTATCGCTACAAAGATGATATGTTCCCCTCAAGTCAGTTCAGAATCGCCTATGATATCCTGCGTAACCAACATGGTATCAAGCAGGCCAATAAGCAGTATCTGAAAATCCTCGAATTAGCTGCTAAAGAAAATCAAACAGTTGTCAATGAGGCTTTGCGGTTCTTGATCAATCATGCAGATGGAATTGATTTTGATACGGTAGAACAAATGGTTAGATCCAAACAACAGTCGCTGGCTGTAACTGATATTTATATTGGCGATATCGATCTGGACAGTTATGACTATCTGCTTGAATCGGCGGACAACTGTCTTTGCCGCCGGGTGGTGCTCTGAGTTGAAGTTATGTTCTGCATATCCTGCCTCACAGCATTGCAGTTTTATTGGTTGTCAGAGGTTTGCGAACCAGGTTGTCGGTACCGAATCTATTATGAAGGTATGTCGATTGAGAACAAAGTAAAATACCTGTAAAATAAATGTCGGGTGGTTTTACAGGAGTTTTACAATGCGAAAGAATGCTTTTTCACTGTCCAAAGACTTGTGCACAAATTCTTGTGAGGAACCGAAAGTCTTTTGATTACTCAGCCTCTTTTATGTCCTTCATCTCGCCTAACGACAGCACGCCGGTCGTAGCCAGCTTTATCCTCCCCGCGGGGTCGATAAAGAAACTGGACGGTATCGAATATATAGCATTGAAGGGCAGCGGGAGTCCGCCCGGGTCGAGAAGAACCGTGTAGTTCATCCGCGCTTCGGCGGCGAATCTTTTCGCCAAAGACGGCTGGTCGCTTGTTATGGCCAGCATTGCCAGTTTATCGGGGCTGACGCTGTTGCGAAGGGCAATCAGGTGGGGAATTTCCATTATACACGGCCCGCACCAGTAGCCCCAGAAGATAAGCATAACATTCTTTCCGCGGTAGTCGCTGAGGCTGTGCTTTTTGCCGGTGATGTCTGTGAGAGTAAAGTCGCGAGCTGTTCTTCCGTACCAGGCCCTGTAGACAGGACCCCAGGTTCTGGCGGTTCGAACCACATCGCTCAGTCTCGGTTTGTAAGGCGCTTTGGATTGCGGCTGTTGCTGCATCGGTTCGCTATGTTGCGGTGCTGGTTCGGCCAAGTTCTGTTTGGCGATTGGGTCAGGTCTGGGCGGTGCCTGTTGTTGAGGCTCTGGCTGAGGGGACGCAGAGGAGCCCTGCTTGTCTTTCTTACGGCAGCCAGCCATCGTGACGAGCACGATGGCAAAGGCGAAAATCAGCGGCCAAAGCAGGCCGCGCTTGTGCTGCTCAATCATTCTGTTTCTCCAGTAGCACTGGACATCAATCAAACCATTATACAACAATCTTGCGGGCATAAAAAGGCAAAATCGCAAAATTGCTGTAACTGATTTTTTGCTGTGGCGGCACCGGTAGCGATTGTGTTATAATCCCGGCTTTGTGTGTAAGTAGGCCGCTGGAATTTGGAAAGTGGACTTCGGTGTATGCGGAAATTATTTTATGGAGACGAAAGATGAACTGCAGAAGAATGTGTTTTGACCGGCCGATTGTGTCAGCCCTGTCGTTGGTGCTGGTGTTGGCTGTCGCCTGTGCCTGCCTGGCTGATGTTAGGCTGCCTGCGATAATAGGCGATAACATGGTCCTTCAGCGGCAAAGCCAGTTCAGGATTTGGGGCTGGGCCGAGCCGGGCGAGAAAGTTACCGTCAGCGTCAGTTGGCTCAGTATGCAGTGGGACCTTGTGGCTGATAAACAGGGCAACTGGGACTTTGAGATGAAGTCGCCGAAAGGGCCGGGGCCGTACGAGATGACCATCGGCGCCGGCAACACCATTAAGATTAAGAACATTGCGGTCGGCGAGGTTTGGCTCTGCTCTGGACAATCGAATATGGAGTTTCGGCTGCGAAGTTCGGTAAATGGAGAGGATGAAGTTTCGGCGGCGAGTTATCCGGATATTCGCTTGTTCCATGTTCAGCGTGATGCGTCCGGTCGGCCTCGGCGCGATTGTACCGGTTCGTGGGCCCAGTGCAGTGCTGAGACCGTAGCTAATTTCAGCGCCGTGGGCTACTTTTTCGGCAGAGAGCTTCACAAGCAGCTTGGTGTCCCCGTAGGCTTGATAAACAACTCGTGGGGCGGCACTCGTATCGAGCCGTGGACTCCTCCTGTGGGATTTGCGACGGTGCCAAAGCTTCGCGAAATTGTGGAGCAGATAAAGCAGGCCGACAGCGAATTTAACACCGCCGTTGCGCAGGAGCTTGAGCCGCTTGAAAAATGGATAAAGGCTTGTCGAAAGGCCCTTGCTGCAAATAAGCCTGTTCCAGCGATGCCGGCTCTGCCGAAGCACGAGCTGAGCAGCCGCGGAAAGCCGACCGGCCTTTACAATGCTATGGTGCACCCCATTGTTCCGTTCGCAATTCGCGGTGCAATCTGGTACCAGGGCGAATCTAATCACACTGAAGGTATGATGTACTATGAGAAAATGAAGGCCCTTATCAACGGGTGGCGAAATGTGTGGGGACAGGGGCGTATGCCATTCTACTTTGTCCAGTTAGCGCCGTATCAATACGGGGATGAAGACCCGCGCATCCTGCCGGTCATCTGGCAGGCACAGACAGCGGCACTTGCTATCCCGAATACCGGTATGGCGGTGACGGTGGATGTCGGAAATATAAAGGATATTCATCCGAAGAATAAGCAGGACGTTGGCAGGCGGCTTGCACTTTGGGCGTTGGCGAAGACTTATAACCGAAAGAATCTGGTGTATTCCGGGCCGCTCTATAAGTCGATGTCCGTCGAAGGCAGCAGCGTGCGTATCAGTTTTGAGCACAGCGGCAGCGGCCTGGCTTCATCGGACGGCAAAGCTCTGACATGGTTTACTATCGCAGGACAGGACAAAAAGTTTGTCGAAGCCGAGGCACAAATCGACGGCGATACGATTGTTGTCTCCAGCGGCCAGGTATCTAAGCCGGCTGCCGTAAGGTTTGCCTGGCACAAAGAAGCGGAGCCGAATCTTGTCAACAAAGAGGGTCTGCCCGCGTCGCCGTTCAGGACGGATGACTGGCCTGTCGACGTGGAAAACGAAAAGTAGGACTCTTGATTTTTTTAGCTGTCTCGCAGAGAAAAAACAGCGATGAGCGATTTGTTGGGTAGTATCTGGACACAGAGTAAAGAGCTTAATCTTGTACTGGTTATAGGAATCGCTGTTTTCGGCGGGGCAGTTGGCGCCGATATATTCCGGAAACTGCGGATACCGCAGGTGGTGGGCTTTGTCGTCATAGGCTTGCTGCTGGGGGAATCGGGACTGAACCTCATCAGCCGTAACGTTGTTGAAACTTTTTCGCCGTTCAATATGTTTGCGCTTGGCATCATCGGGTTTATGATTGGCGGCGAGCTGAGAGGCGAAGAATTCAGCAAGTACGGTAAACAGTTCTTTATAATTCTCTGCTCGGAAGGGCTGGCGGCATTTGTTCTTGTTGCCCTGCTTTCGGGATTTGCAGCGTTGTATTTCACCGGAGACGTCAGCACTTCAATTGCCATAGCACTTATTCTCGGTGCGGTGGCTTCTGCGACGGCGCCGGCGGCGACGGTTAATGTCCTGTGGGAGTACAAGACCCGCGGACCACTGACATCAACTGTTCTTGCAATTGTGGCTCTGGATGATGGTCTTGCTCTGCTGCTTTACGGAGTTGCGTCGAGTCTGGCAGTCGCTTTGTTGGGCGAAACACGGGGGTCAAAGTTGTCATCTGTTCTGGGAGCCGGCTTTGAAATTGGGGGGGCCATTATCGTGGGTATTTCGATGGGGTTGCTGCTCAGCTTTGTGCTCAGGCGCATCACAGATTCCGACAAGGCCCTTATTTTTATAGCTTCCTCGGTGTTGCTCGTTATCGGCATATCGATGCTGTTAAATCTGGGCGCAATACTCGCCGCGATGGCACTGGGTGTGACGGTTGCCAATGTCGCTCCTCGCCGAAGAAAAAGAACATTTGACCTTATGAAAAACTTTGCACCGCCGATTTACGTTCTCTTTTTTGTTCTGGCCGGCGCCCATCTCGTCCTTACAGAAATAACGGGCTGGATGATTGTGATGGTCATTGTTTACCTTGTTGGCAGAACGGCCGGCAAGGCGTGTGGTTCCTGGTTTGGCGCAAGATGGTCCAAGGCCCCAAATGTTGTGCGAAAGTACCTCGGATTTTGCCTGCTGAGCCAGGCAGGTGTTGCAATTGGTCTGGCAATTATCTCCAGCCGATTGTTTACGGGACAAATTGGGCACGCCATCGTAGTCATTGTGATGACAACTACATTTGTTGTTGAGATATTCGGCCCGATGTTTGTCAGGCTTGGTGTTAAAAGAGCGGGCGAAGTAGGCCTTAACATCACTGAAGAAGACCTTATCAGGACGTACACTGTTAAGGATGTGATGGATACAAAAGTTCCCGCTGTTTCTGCGGGGATGTCGTTAAGTGAGGTTATCAAAGTGGTGAGCACCACCGAGAGTTTTTATTATCCCGTTGTTGACAAAGATGAGAAGCTGATAGGGGCCATCACACTGGACGGCATCAGAAATACGTTTGCGACTCAGGAGCTGAACGACTGGCTTGTAGTACTGGATATTATGGAGCCTGTTGTTGCGAAGCTGGAACCGGATATGATGCTCTCTGCGGCTCTTGAGGAAACAAGGCGGATTGATATAGAACACGTGCCCGTTGTCAGTTCAACCGGTGACGACAAACTGGCCGGAATCCTGGATTGTAGGGCTGTTCGGCGATTTCTCAGCGCCGAGGTGTTGGAGCGGCAGCAAAAGGCCGATAATATACGTAGTGTTTAGCACGCGTAATTTACACGAAATTTCCAAAATGGGACTGCCGTGATTGATGCACTTGCCAGTTTGAGTACGGAGGCAACGGAGAGTTTGAATCCTGCCTTACTATTCGGACTGGTTATTTTGGGCGGCACGGTCGGCGCACGCCTTTTCCAGAAACTGCACATCCCTCAAGTCGTCGGCTGTATTGTCGTCGGAATACTTTTTGGCGACGTTCTCAACTGGATAACACCTCAATACATCGAAAAGCTCAGACCCTTTACAATGTTTGCTTTGGGTATCATAGGGTTTATGATTGGCGGCGAACTTCGCGGGGATGTTTTTAGAAAGCATGGCAGACAGTTTTTCATCATTCTGTTCTCGCAGGGCTTCGCTGCTTTTCTGCTGGTGGCTGTCGGTACCTCTGTGCTCGGCTGGTTCGTAACAGGTGACCTGCGTATCGCCATTGCTGTTGGGATTGTGCTTGGTGCCATTGCCTCGGCTACGGCGCCTGCGGCGACGGTAAATGTTTTGTGGGAGTATAAGACACGTGGGCCTTTGACCGCAGCGGTGCTGGCGATAGTGGCACTCGATGACGCTTTGGCACTGCTGCTCTATCGCGGTGCCGTAACAGGTGCTCAAGCGCTGATGGGTACCGGACATGGCTCTGCGCTGACTAGCACGCTTTTGCTGTTTGGTGAAATTGTCGGTTCGATACTGCTTGGTGCTCTGTTAGGGCTGCTGCTGTTTTATCTGTTAAGGTTTGTCAAGGCCGAGGATAAAATCCTGGGCTTTGCTATAGCGCTGCTTTTGCTTGTTGTTGGTATTTCGATGACGCATAACATCGACCCGATTTTGCCTGCCATGACCTTTGGGATAACTATTGCCAATTTGGCGCCTCGACGTAGTAAAGGTATTTTTCAGCTTGTCCAGAGATTCTCACCGCCGGTCTACACCGCCTTTTTTGTGCTGGCAGGCGCACATATGGAGTTTGGCAAACTCGGTGGATGGATGGTTGTTATGATAGTTGTCTATACGCTGTGCAGGGCGTGCGGGAAGGTAGCGGGCTCGTGGTTAGGGGCGCGGTATTCCGGGGCGCCGGCGGCGGTTCGAAAGTACCTGGGGATATGTCTGCTGCCGCAGGCAGGCGTTGCTATTGGGCTGGCTATCCTTGCCGGCCAACAGTTCAACGCCGAACTCGGCCGCGCCGTCATAATGGTGGTTATGACCGCAACGTTCCTGATGGAGATAGTTGGTCCAATGCTCGTTAAGGCAGGCGTCAAAAGGTCCGGCGAAGTTGGAATGAATGTTACCGAGGAAGACCTGATAAAAACCTACGCCGTCAAAGATGTTATGGATGACAAACCGGTGACTATAGCGCAGGCCCTGCCGCTGCCGCAGATTCTTGAGGTCTTCAGCACAACGGATTATCTTTATTATCCGGTTGTCGATGCCCGGCGCCGCCTTTCGGGCATGATAAGTATCGCGGGTATCAGGGAGATGTTTGCCAATCAGGATGTTGCCGGCTGGCTGTTGGCCTGCGATGTTAGCGAGGCGATACGCGATAAGACCACACGTGACGAGCCTCTCGAAGAGGTAATGGAACATATGAGACGATATGATTTGGAACATCTACCGGTAGTAGCAAGTGCGCAAAGTGACGAGCTTGTGGGTGTTCTGGATTATAGAAAGGCCCACCGCAAGATAAGCGCTGAAGTTCTACACAGGCGCAGGGCTGCGGACGAAGCGGCTGTGACGGCGGATTAGCGGAAAAAGGCAAAAGGTTGTAAGTTTTGAACCCTGCGTTATGGTTTTTCGTTTTTCGCTTTTAATTTTTGGTTTAATAACGGTGGAAACTTGAAACGTTTTTCTTTTCCGAAGAAAAAAAGGCTCGTTAGTAATGAGCAATTCAAGGCAGTTTTGGCCCGTCGGGTGTGTGTCAGTAACGGGCTGCTGAAACTTTTTATAGCCGAGAACGATTGCGGCTGGCCCCGATTAGGCGTTTCTGTGGGCAGGTTTTGTGGCCGAGCCGTTGTGCGTAATCGGCTCAAAAGGCTATTGAGAGAGGCCTTTCGGCAGAGCCAGGACAGAATTGCCTCCGGTTTCGATTATTTGCTAATGATTTGCCCTGATTGGACGAATAAATTAGATATGTCGGCCTCGAGCAAAAAGGCCGCAGAGAAGCTCACCGTTGAACAGGTGAAGGCGTCGCTGATGGCGCTGGCTGCTGAGGCGGCTGCGAAAATCAGGTAAGTGGCCGTTTGTCGGCGCAGTAACAATAATTGTAAGGGCATGGTTTGGGTCAGAAAACGAAATTAATG
This sequence comes from Phycisphaerae bacterium, assembly GCA_030608075.1. GTDB lineage: Bacteria > Planctomycetota > Phycisphaerae > Sedimentisphaerales > Anaerobacaceae > JAUWIU01. Next base: position 43,908 of record JAUWIU010000004.1, on the reverse strand, counting down.
GCCATAGGCATAGCGGCAAAAAAGGCTGGCATATCCCGCCAATCTTTGCAATATTATCTTATGGTAGGGCTGCTTGAGCCATCAGAGATTACGGCGACCGGCAGACGTCTGTTCAGCGAAAAAGGCGTTGAGCGAATCAAGCTGATAAGGAAGCTTAACGAGAGCGGCTATCCGCTGCGTGCCATAAGGGAGTTGTTTCTGGAGGGTCGCAGTGATTTGTAAGGAAGCGAAAAGTGAGTGATTACGAGACCATTCAAAGAAGACGCAATATCACGGTGGGTATTTTTGTGCTGGTGGCTTTGGGCGCACTGAGCTGGCTGATATTTAAGTTCCAGGACCTGCCCACGGCTGTCGCCAAACGTCGTTCATTCGAAGTGTACGTCCGGTTTCCGACCGCTCCGGGAGTGCAGAAAGGCACCCCGGTTCGTCTTGCCGGATATGCGGTCGGCAGCGTTATAAAGGTTGCGTTTCCACGGCCCGTCGAGGATTTGAAAACGGGCCGAACGACCCATCAGGTGGTCGTTGTCCTCGGCATTAAGAAAAGGTATATCAATATCCCCGCTGATGTCGGGGTAAAGTTGATGACACGGGGCCTGGGCAGCAGCTATATAGAACTGCGGTCCCATCCGTTTGACCCCAACCACCCGCCGGAAAAATTCTTAGCTGATGGCGCTACGCTGCAGGGCTCAGTCGGTATGACAAGCGAGTTCTTCCCGGAAGAGAGCCAGAAAAAATTTGAGGACTTGGTTGACAGTTTCAGTTCACTTGTTAACAACGCTAATGATATAGTTGGAGACTCATCGGCCAAAGCGCATTTCAAGTCAACTCTGGCCAATCTTTCCGAAGCGACCAAACGCGCCACCGAAGCGCTGGAGGAATTTCGGAAATTCTGCGCTGCCGGTGCTACCGTCTTAAAGAACACCGATGTCAAGACGGACAAGCTCGTTAGCTCTGTGGTGGATACAACCGAACAGTTAAGCAAAACAATAGCCGAGTTGCGGGTCATCCTGGAAAAGGTAAACACCGGCCAGGGTACGGTCGCCAGGGTTGTCAACGACGGAAGATTGTATGAAAATCTGCTCGCAAACACCCAGCAGATGCAGGTGCTGCTGGAAGAGTTGACGGCATTTACGGCCAAGGCCAACGAAAAGGGCCATCTGCCCATCAAGTTAAAATAAACCTGTCCCTGTTTGTTCGGACTTTTTTCCGGCGACCATCCCGCGAATGCTCGATACTCTAAGGGTTGAGCTATGAGCCAGGAGAAGCAAAATCCAGCAGCCGCGCCGACAGAGAATAATCTGCCCAGGCCCGCTTTGATTGTATCGAAAGACGCTATCTGTGAGTATTCGACATTCCTGGAGCGGCTTTTGCCCGCTTTGGCCGATGAATCGATTCGGCCGGCTGTGGTTTGTCCGGCGCGGTACAGTCTTGACCCCGCCATCTCTGATAACGTTGAGCTTATCAGGCATCCCGCTGTCGATTTGTCTTTGATGTGGCGCTACAACAAAAGAAAGCTTGTTGAACGCCTTGAGAGGTTTGAGCCGACCGTTCTGCACTGTTTGTGCCGGAGCAAGGCCCGCCTTACAAGGGATTTGTCCCGCCGGTTGCATTTGCCTTATGTGCTGACGGTCAATTCGCTTCGGAGGCGATGGCGAAAGCTTTCTGTTTCGTCGAAGCGCTGTGTAAGGATTATCGTGCCGGCCAAAACTATCGCTGCTGACGTTGCCAAATCTCACCGGCGATTTGCCGAGCGGATTGAGCAGGTAAATCCTGCCGCTGTTGCTTCGCAGGGCTGCGGCTGTTTCAGCGACCCCACCCGCATTGCGAGTATGGTGACAGTCGGCCCAGTAAAAAACGACAGCCGGTTTGAAAATCTCCTGTTGGTGGTCAAACGCCTGGCGATTGAAGGCTACGAGCTCCTGCTGGTCATCATAGGTGGCAGGGCGCAAAAACAACTGCGCAAATCTCTAAGTGAACTTGGACTTTCACGCATTGTCGTCAACGTGCCGAGAATTCGGCCGTTTGGCTCTGTGCTTGCCGCCGGCGATATCTTCATTCGTCCTCAGCCCATCGCCGCTTTTGAGCCTTTGTTGTTGGAGGCGATGAGTGCCGGGACCGCCGTCGCGGCCTGCACCGGCGGTGTCGATGATTTGATTATCCAGGGCCAGACCGCAATTATCTTCGACCCGGATGATGAGCTTAGCATATATGACACGCTGCGGAAGTTGTTGGACAGGCGCGAATTAGCCCGGCAGCTCGCGAGGGACGCTCAGGAATATGTCAGAGAGAACCACTCGCCCGAGACAATGACTTCCTCTCTCCTGCGAATCTACCGCGAAGCTCGCGACTCGTTCGAGAGTTGAGAGGATTTTTCAGTTCAGCAAGCCGTAGGCTTTTAGCGCTTGTCGCAAAATCGCCTTTTTGCTTTCGTCCATGGGCACCATGGGCAGGCGCATCTCGTCCGAGCACATATTGAGCATTGACATCGCCGCCTTTATCGGTATGGGATTGGTAGCAAGACTGAGCAAATTTCTGCAAAGTGCAAAGAGCTTTTTGTGCCATTTGAGAGCCGAGGTAAAGTCGCCTTCGAGAATCAAATCGGTCATCGCTTTTACGTCGGCGGTGACTATGTTTGCCACCACGCTGATAACTCCCTTGCCGCCCACCGAAGCAATCGGCAGGGTAAGCGAATCGTCGCCAGAGATGATGGTCAGGTCGCAGCGGGCGGCGATTTCGCTGGCGTGGTCGAGTTTGCCGCTAGCCTCTTTGATGGCAACGATATTCTCAAGTTCAGCCAGTCGGACGACAGTCTCCGGCGTCATACCTGCTCCGCATCGGCCGGGAATGTCGTACAGCACGAGCGGCAAATCCACCTCTTCGGCTATCGCCTTGAAGTGCTGATAAAAGCCTTCCTGCGTAGGCTTGTTGTAGTATGGGTCGACCTGCAGTGTGGCATCGGCGCCGACCTTTTTGGCAAAGGCGGTTAATTCGATTGCCTCGGCGGTGCTGTTTGAGCCTGCCCCTGCAATCACCGGCACTTGTCCGGCCGCTGCTTTTACGACTCTCTCGATAACCTTCTTGTGCTCGGCGTGACTTAGCGTGGGCGACTCTCCGGTTGTGCCGACCGGCACTATCGCGTCTATGCCGTTTTCCAGTTGAAAGTCAATCAGCTCATCCAGCGTTCGAAAATCGACCTCGCCGTCCTGAAAAGGTGTTACCAATGCGACCATTGCGCCTGTAAACATAGTTAATCTCCCCTAATCCTGATTAGTGTATCTGTTTATCAGCTCTATCATTTGGGCCGTTGCCTGTCTTATACCGACCAGGACGGCTCTTGCTACGATGCTGTGGCCTATGTTGAACTCGCACAGGTTTCTGATGGCCGCCACCGGCGCGATGTTGCGGTAGGTTAACCCGTGGCCTGCGTGAACAATAAGATTATTCTCCAGGGCGAAGTCTTTGCCGCTGACCAGTTGAGCTAATCGCCTTTTGATGGCACGCTCGCTTTTGGCGTTGGCATACATCCCCGTGTGCAGCTCCACGGCGTCGCAGCCGGTCTCGGCCGAGGCGGCGATTTGCGCCTTATCTGGAGCGATAAACGTGCTTACGAGGATACCTTTTTTGTGCATCCTTTTTACTACCTGTGCCAGCCGCCTTTTATACCTGTCGCAGTCGAGTCCGCCTTCTGTGGTCAGCTCAGCCCTTTTTTCGGGGACCAGTGTTACCTGGTCGGGCCTTATCTGTTCGGCGATTTTGACTATCGGCTCAGCCATTGACATCTCGAGATTGAGCTTGGATGCGACTGTGTCTTTGAGCAGGCGGACGTCCCGGTCACAGATGTGACGTCTGTCCTGTCGAAGGTGGACGGTGATTCCGTTTGCGCCTGCCAGCTCGCATTGAGCGGCGGCCCAGACGGGGTCCGGCTCATCGGTCAGGCGTGCCTGCCGGACGGTCGCAACGTGGTCGATATTAACGTTTAGTACAGCCATTTTTCTGTCCTCAATAAACTTCTGAAATTATATCGCTCTGGGCCCGGGCATCAAGGAATATTCCGCTGCGGGAATATACTATTGCCAAAACCGGCCCGGTGATTTAGTATGTCGTCTGATGGAATTGAAACAAACTACCGCTGTTATCACCGGTTCGAGCGGGCGCCTGGGGCAGGGCATCGCCAAGTCATTGGCTCAGGCAGGCTGCAACTGCGTCTGCCACTTCAACGGCAACAAGAAAACTGCCGATGAGCTGGTCGAGGAGATTCAAAAGCTGGGCGTAAGGGCTTTGGCGGTCGGCGCAGACCTGGCCGAAGCGGCGGGAGCAGAGCTTTTGTTTGAGAGAATAGCCGATTTTGGCGTGCCGCGGGTTTTGATAAACTCCGCCGCCGTTTTCTCGTGTCAGCGGCTGGCTGATGTTACGTTTGCCGAAACCCGCAGGCTCTTTGACCTGAACCTGACTGCGGCGATATTGACCAGCCGAGCGTTTGCAAAAACGGTAAGCTCAGAATTCGGCGAAGTCGATTCGCCCGTCGCCAAGATAGTCAATATCTCCGATGTCGGCGGAATTCGGCCCTGGGACGGATATGTCCTTTACTGTGCGTCAAAGGCGGGCCTGATTGGTGCGACAAAGGCGATGGCAAAGGAGCTGGCTCCTGCAATCTGCGTCAATTCCGTAGCGCCCGGCGTAATAACCTGGCCGCCAGGCTTTGACGATGCCGAGAAGCGACGGCAGCTTTCCTTCATACCAATGGCGAGGACCGGCAGTATGACCGAACTGACGCAGGCGATAATGTTCCTGGTAAAGAATGATTACATTACCGGCCAGGTGCTGAACGTGGACGGCGGCCGATGTATTTAACAGCCGATACTACTTAATCGGAGATTTGGGATGTTAGCTATGAAACTGAATTGGGCCAATAGAATTACAATCCTTCGGCTACTGCTGATAATCCCTTTTGTCAGTGTGATGCTGAAGACAAATGACCCGGCCGTTACCGCAGCGGCGCGAACCTCGCTGCGGTATTTTGCAATTGTCATTTTCCTGGTTATGGCGGTAAGTGACGGTGTTGACGGCTTTCTGGCGCGAAAAGGCCGCCAGGTTACGCGGCTCGGCTCCTTTCTCGACCCTATGGCCGATAAGCTGCTGATGACCTGTGCGTGCCTGCTGCTGACATCGCGGCGGGCAGGCATCGAAGGTTTCTTACTGCCGCCGACAGTGGTGGTTTTGATAATAGGAAAAGACCTGTTCCTGCTCATCGGTTTTGTGATTATTTATTTTATCACTTTCCAGGTTTTCATTGCTCTTGCGTGGGTCGGGAAAGTTGCGAACACTCTGCAGTGGTCAATGGTGGCGGGGATTCTGCTGGCGCCTGAAATCTCGCGTGTTGTACCCGGCTGGATATGGTGCCTTCGCGTCCTTTGGTGGTCGGCCGCCGGAACTGCTATGCTCGCGACGCTTATTTACATCCGCAATGGGAGCCGCTATATTGCAGAATACGAACAGCGACTTAATGAGAAAAGTACAGACTAAAGTGACGGCAGTGGAATTCAGCGAAATACCGGAAATCCTGGAAGACCTTCGCAAAGGCAAGATGGTCGTTCTTGTTGATTCGGAGGACAGGGAGAACGAGGGCGACCTTGTTTGCGCAGCGGAAAAAGTCACGCCGCAGACTATCAACTTTATGGCAAAATACGGTCGCGGCCTGATTTGTCTGCCGCTCACAGCCGAAAAATGTGATGCCCTCGGTCTGTATCCGCAGAGCGTTGAAAACACCGCCCGTTTCAACACGGCCTTTACGGTAAGCATCGATGCCGCCGAAGGCGTAACCACCGGCATCAGCGCCGCTGACAGGGCCAAAACTGTACAGACCGCTATCGCCGACGGTGCAAAAGCGAGCGACCTTGCTCGCCCGGGTCACATTTTTCCGCTGCGGGCACGCAAAGGAGGCGTGCTCGTTCGGGCAGGACAGACCGAAGGGGCAATTGACCTGACTCGCCTGGCAAAGCTAAAGTCCGCCGGTGTCATCTGCGAGATTATGAATGAAGACGGCTCAATGGCGCGAGTGCCGCAGTTGCTGGATTTCTGCGAAAAGCACGACCTCAAAATCGTTTCAATCGCAAAGCTCATTGAGTATCGTCTGCAGCGCGAAAGTCAAATCAAGCGCATCGAGTGCGTAAACCTGCCCACCGACTACGGCGAATTCAGGCTCATTGCCTATCAAAGCATAACTTCGCCGGAGCCGCATCTGGCCTTGTGCAAGGGAAATGTCGGCGTGCTCGACCAGAACGGCAAAGTCATCCAGCAGGACAAGCCTGTTCTCGTCAGGGTCCACTCCGAGTGTATGACCGGCGATTTGTTTCACTCCCAGCGATGCGAATGCGGGTTTCAGCTGGTTGCCGCAGTGAAGATGATTGAAAAGGCCGGCAAAGGCGCTTTGATTTATCTCAGGCAGGAAGGCAGGGGAATCGGCTTGGCGAATAAACTGCGGGCTTACAAACTCCAGGAGCAGGGGCTGGATACCGTCGATGCCAATTTGCAATTAGGCTTTATGGCCGACAAACGCGATTACGGAATCGGAGCGCAGATTTGCTGCGACCTGGGCCTGAATAAAATACGCATACTGACCAACAACCCGAAGAAAATAAGTCGCCTTGAGGTTTACGGTGTAAAAATTGTCGAGCAGATACCGCTAAGGGCCAAACCGGGAAAGCACAACATCAACTACCTGAGAACAAAAAAATACCGCCTGGGTCATATGCTCGATGAGGATTTGTAGTAATAGCTTATGACGAGATTTTCGGCGATACTGTGTGTGTTCTTTTTATGCCTGGTTTTGGCCCAGCCTGGTTGTGAGCCAGCCCCATCGGGGCGGGTCTACCAGCCGCGGCCCGCTGAGAGTATTCCTCCCGTTAGTCCATACGCGGTTTACGTTCCATATACCGCCGCCAAGATTGGCATCATACCGTTAACTGAGTTTGTCGGCAGCGCAGACGATGGGTCTGTGAGAATCAGGGCTTACGTTGCTGTGCTCGACAGCTTCGGCTGCCCGATAAAAGAGCCGGGCCTGTTTCGTTTCGAATTGTATGAATATGTGCAGCGCTCATCTGACCCCAAGGGAAAGAGGAACATTATTTGGCCCGATATTGACTTGGCCGACTCCGTCGAAAATAACGAACACTGGCGGGATTTCCTAAGGGCCTACGAATTCGTTCTGCCTTTCGAACCGCCCCAGGCCGACCAAACCTACGTACTTCAGGCAACCTGCATCTGTCCCAACGGCAGACGTTTGTCGGCCGAGTTTCAAATCAAATACCCAGGATAGTTTTCACCGAAGAACTTGCTCTCCGGGCAGCGACCGCTTACGATAACCGTGTCGTCGGATTTGGAACGCCGATGCGTGCAGGCCGAGCACAAAATCTGCTTTTATATTCGGAAGGAATATCGTGTACAAGAGATTAATCTGTTTGGTTGGACTGCTTGGCCTAGCCAATGGTTTTTCAGCCTGCGCCCCAAAACCTGTACCACACTCTGACACCAGCTCCGCCAGCGACAATCAGGGCGGTGTCCCCTTTGACGGACTGATTTGGTATCATTCGGAGGACCCTTCCCGCTTGATTGTCAATGCCGCCGGCCGGCTTGTTTGGCTCAAGCCACACGGGCCAGACCAGGTTACTGTTCGCCTGCCTGAAATGGACCTTAGCGATGTCGGTGACGTTGCTGAGGTGAAATATCTTTACAAGGCTCAGGGTACCGCTACAGGTGTCCCTTCCACAGACCCGACACTATTGTCTGGGACAGGGGACTTGCGCATAGGCCTGTTTGATTCCAACGGCCGAGGTCATATCTCCAGTGATAATACGGGATATAGAAATGACACCTGGTGCGGATACCTCGGGTATCAGGTCAGAATGTGCCCCCATCTGCGCGCTGGAATAAAAAGACAGCACTCCGACGCTATTCCCGGCAAATTTATGAAGCGCAGCGACGCGTGGGATGCCGAGGTCTGTCCTTCGCTTATCCAAAAGGCCGGCCCATACGGCCGCTCCCGGGACATCAGCGGTTTCGGCCTGCCTTTGGGCGTCTTTTCGCCGTTGATTTTGCGGGCCCAGCGAACCACGCCGCACACCGTCATCTTCTCGGTTACACTCAATGGCGTAACATACAGATATGAGGACGACAACTCCGCCAATCAGCCACGCAAGATTGACGCAATGGCGATGTATTTTCCGAACCCCAAGGCCTATGCATCCATAACCTTAGCCAGGATGCCACCCACGCCCTCTGGCCCCGCGCAGCGATGACGCTGTTGATTCGAAACGCCTTGCGGTTTTGTCGAAAAGCCGCGCCGCGTGTGCGCCGGCGTCGGTTTCGACACCGATAAGCCATTGTATTCTAACACAGATTCGATATACTTGGTTCCGGTACAAAGGACAGGTATAAGTTGAGGTGTGGTTATGGCTGCTGAAAATAATATCAACCGCCGCAAATTTCTCAAGAGTGCAGCGGGAACACTTGCAGGCGTCGTGGCTTTTCCTTATATCGTTGGCTCGTCGGCATTGGGCAAAGCCGGCACAATCGCTGCGAGCAATCGAATTGTTATTGGCTGTATCGGCGTTGGCGGACAGGGAATAAACAATATGTTCTCCTTTATCGGAGAGGCTGACACGCGTGTTGTTGCTGTCTGCGATGTGGATGCCGGCCACAGGAAAAAGGCACGCAATTTGGTAAATGCATACTACCGTAACCGCGATTGTGTGGTCTTCGCGGATTTCCGCGACCTGCTTGCTCGCGATGATATCGATGCGGTGGTTGTGTGTACGCCTGACCACTGGCATGGGCTCATTTGTGTGGCGGCCGCAGAGGCAGGCAAGGATATCTACTGCGAAAAGCCTCTGGTCAATACCATCGTTGAAGGCCGCGCATTAGCCGACGCGGTGGGGCGATACGGGCGTGTCTTGCAGACCGGCAGCCACGAACGCTCGACCGCAAGTGCGCGTTTTGCCTGTGAGCTGGTGCGCAACGGGCGAATCGGGAAACTGCATACCATCAGGGTTAACCTGCCGATAGCCAACAGCCCCATCGGCACTCAGCCGACTATGCCCATACCGGATGGCTTCGATTACAATATGTGGTTGGGACCGACCCCATGGGTGCCCTATACAAAGAAGCGATGTCACTTCAACTGGCGCTGGATACTGGACTACGGCGGCGGCGAAATGACCGACCGCGGCGCCCACGTCATCGCCCTGGCGCAATTGGGCCACGGCACTGATGACACCGGCCCTGTGGAAATAATCGCCCGCGGCCGGGCCCCCGGCAAGGGGCTGTTCAACACATTTGTAGCATACGAGTTTGAATGCAGGTATGCCGACGGGGTCCGGATGGTCGGCCAGAGCGGAGGAGTTCGAGGGGTGAAGTTTGAAGGAACCGAGGGCTGGATTTTCATCCACGTCCACGGAGGTCATCTTGAGGCCCAGCCCAAATCGGTATTGCGGGAGAGCATCGGGCCGAACGAAATCAGTCTTGGCAGGAGTCCCGGCCACCGCAGGAATTTCCTCGACGCCGTTAAATCGCGCCGCCAGCCCGTCGCCCCTGTTGAGGCCGGTCATCGAACCGCAAGTATATGCCACTTGATTAATATCGCCATGCTCACCGAACAAAAGCTCACGTGGGACCCGGGACTCGAGCAGATGATTAGCGGCTCCGAGCCCGGCCGGATGTTGGCCCGACCGATGCGAAGCCCCTGGCACTTGTAGGTTATTGAGGCATCCGGCTTGTCCTCGATGCACGTCAGTAAAGCTTGCCGAAATTTCGCTGCTGTGCGACGGCAACCCCGCCCGGCATGTCCATCCGAGGCCTGGCGTAAAGCGCTGCTTTGCGTGCCTTGACTCGGACTCTATCATCTTCGTCAGCTTACTCACCAACGAACCGCTCTCCAAAGGCGGGAAATTGCCAGTCGGAGCACTGTGCCGTCGCCGTTGGTCTCCACATTGAGCGCCGAGGCCAAGCTCTTGATAGTTCCACCGAAACGGTATATAAATAAGGGGCTATGGTTGAGGATATAAAAAAACGAATCGAGCGGCTGCGCAATGAAATCCGAAGGCATGATTACCTCTATTACGTGCTGAATCAGCCTGAAATCAGCGACCGCCAATATGACAAGCTCTTCGCTGAGTTGAAGGCGCTGGAACAGGCCGAACCTCACTTGCTCACCGGCGATTCGCCGACTCAGCGCGTGTCCGGTCGGCCGTTGGAGGCCTTTGCCAGTATTCGCCACGCCGTAGCTATGCTCAGTATGGACAACGCCCTCACCGGCGATGAGCTGCGGGCCTTTGACGAGAGGGTGGCAAAGGGCCTTGCCGGCGGTGATTATGACTATGTCGTCGAGTTGAAAATCGACGGGCTTGCGATAAGTCTTCGCTACGAAGACGGCCTGCTTGTTACCGCCGCCACTCGCGGCGATGGCGAAGCAGGCGATGACGTTACCGCCAACGTCCGGACAATCAAGGCCATCCCCCTTGTGCTGTTAAGTAATGGCAAAATACCCGGCGTGCTTGAAGTCCGCGGCGAGGTCTATATGCCCGAGAAATCATTCCTGGAACTGAACGGACTCCGCGAAGAGGCCGGGGAGCCGGTCTTTGCAAATCCTCGAAATGCCGCCGCCGGCTCCTTGAAGCTGCTGGATGCCCGAATTACCGCCGCAAGAAATCTGGCGTTCTTCGCTTATGCCACCGGCGAGGTCTCCGTGCCGTTGGCCCAAAACCACTGGCAAAGCCTCGCGCAGTTCAGGAAGCTCGGCCTGCCCGTCAATCCGAATACCAAAAAAGCCGACAACATCGACCAGGTAATCGATTTTTGTCTCGGCTGGGCCGAGAAGAAAGAGAAACTCGATTATCAAATCGACGGAATGGTAGTAAAGGTTAATCGCTTCGACCAGCAGGACAGTCTCGGCGCGACCGGCCGGGCGCCTCGTTGGTGCATCGCGTATAAATTCCCCGCCGAGCAGGCCGAGACCATCGTTGGAACCATCGACGTGCAGGTCGGCAAAAGCGGTATCCTCACGCCGGTAGCTAATCTCGCCCCCGTTCAGCTTGCCGGCACCACCGTCAAGCGCGCGAGCCTGCACAATTTCGACGAGCTTAATCGGCTCGATGTTCGCGAAGGTGACACGGTGATAATCGAAAAGGCCGGCGAAATAATACCACAGGTCGTGCAGGTAAAGCCCGAGCTGAGGCCCGCCGATGCAAAGCCCTTTGAGATACCGAAAAAATGTCCCGATTGCCGCGCCGAGGTGGCCAGAGACGAGGCCGGCGTTTATATCCGGTGCATGAATCCGAATTGTCCGGGCCGGTTGAAGGAGCGCTTGAAATACTTTGCGGGCCGAGGTCAGATGGACATCGAAAACCTCGGAAGTGCTTTGATTGAGCAGCTTGTCGAGACCGGCCTGGTGAAAAATTTTGCGGACCTCTACAAGCTGACCAGCGACAAGCTGGTCGGCCTGGAACGAATGGCTGAAAAAAGTGCCGCCAACGTCATAAAAGCAATCGCCGACAGCAAGACCCAGCCCTTGTGGCGTCTAATCGCGGCGCTCGGTATCCGTCACATTGGCGGCCAGTCTGCCCAAATATTAGCCGGGCACTTCGCCTCGCTCGATGCACTTATGGACGCCGACGAAGAGGCGCTTTCGCAAATAGACCAGGTCGGGCCTATAATGGCAAAAAGCGTCTATGAGTACTTTCGCAACCCCGAGAACCGCGGAGTCATCAATGCCTTAACAGCGGCAGGGGTGAAGCCCAGGCGGTCGGAAAACAGACGCAGCGACAAGCTCGCCGGAAAAACAGTCGTTGTCACAGGCACGCTTGAGAATTTCACCCGTCAGCAGGCCGAGTATGCCGTCACCCAGGCCGGCGGAAAGGCCGCCTCAAGTGTCAGCAAAAAGACCGATTTCGTACTGGCCGGCGCAAATCCGGGAAGCAAGCTCGACAAGGCGCTCAGCCTCGGCATTAAAGTGCTAAACGAAAAAGAATTCCTGCGGCTAATCGGCAGAGAATAGAATTGGCAACTGCAACGAAAAACGCAGAGTGTATGCAACTGGCGCTGGAGCTTGCGGCCCGCGGATTCGGCGCAGTCGAGCCAAACCCGATGGTCGGCTGTGTAATCCTGAGGGACGGGCGAATAATCGGCAAAGGCTGGCACGAAAAGTTCGGCGGCCCACACGCTGAAATCAACGCCATCGCCGATTGTCGAAAGAACGGGTTCGACACAACAGGGGTGACGATGTTCGTTACTCTCGAACCCTGCTGTCATCACGGCAAAACAGGCCCCTGCACCGAAGCGATAATAAACGCTAAAATCGCAAAAGTGGTCGTGCCGATACAAGACCCAACCCCGCAGGTCGGCGGCAAAGGCATCAGGCAATTGCGCCGGGCCGGCGTCAAAGTCAGCGTCGGACTGTGCATAAAACAGGCGAAACTTCTAAACCCCGCCTTTTTCAAATTCGCCAAAACCGCCCGACCCTGGGTAATAGTAAAATGGGCACAGACTATTGACGGCAAACTCGCGCGACGTGACACCTCCGCCCAGACCGGATGGATATCAGGCAAAGAGACCAGAACCGACGCCCACAAAATTCGCCGAAGCGCACAGGCCATACTCGTGGGCATAAATACCGTAATTGCCGATGACCCTCTGCTGACGCCGAGGCCGGCTATGGGCAAAAGGCCGCTGCGACTCGTTCTCGACGGCCGTCTCCGCATACCTTACATGTGCCGACTCCTGAACACCATCAGCCAGGCGCCGGTTCTGATTGTAACTACGAAAAGTGTCCTGGCTGCCGATAAATCGAAAGCAAAAAAAATCGCCGCCAAAGGTGCAGAGCTTCTGCCAATCCCGGCAGAAAAAGGCCGCTGGTGTAATCTGAACGTGCTGCTCGACGAGCTTGGCATCCGCGGCGTACAGCGACTGCTTGTCGAAGGCGGGCCTGCCGTGATAAGCTCGTTCCTCGAAGGCGGCCTTGCAGACGAGCTCGTCGTCTACATTGCTCCGAAAATATTCGCAGCGGAAGGTGCCGCCGATATAGCCCAGGCAATGTCTCGATTGAAAACCACCTTTAGTCTTAATTATGTTACTACCAATGCTTTCGGCCGGGACGTGCGGATAAGGGGATTGTTGACGGCGCTGGACGAATTTTAGTCGAGGGACAATTATGAAAAAGATAGAGGTTCTCGGATTGCAGGGCGCCCCTGAAATAAAGCCTGGTGATAATTTGCCACGACGGTTAAGTCATGGTCAGGGATTTAGCGTGTTTGTTAAGGCTTCAGTCGGGGAGATTCGCCGTGCGTGCCATTGTGATGCTGAGATTTCTTACGAGTTTTGTCTGGTTCGCCGTGCTGGGAATTCGACTGCGGGCCCTGCGGGAGCAAGGCAGGCTTTGTACTGTCGACAACACGTGAATCGATTGTCTCAAAGGCCCTCGTTGCCAGCAGAATGCACAAGTACCTTCTGAGCGTAGCTTCTTCGGTCTGGTCGATGAGTTTGTGAGCTACCTCGTAGACGTTGTCGGACATCACGAGGGAAGTGTTGAGCTTTTTGCCATGAGACTCCAGGTACCGTGCCAACGATATTGTACTGGCAATCCAGCGTGCCTCCTGGCCGTCCCAGATGGTTGGAAGCGGTGTTTCCCAGTGGCGGTCATCTGCTACCTCCAGCGCAGCCCACCAGCACAAAACACATAATAGCAGCCCTACGAACAGGGATGCCGTTGTTAGTACCAGACCAGGCAAATCTGCATGTTCTTCAAAGCTCCCTTGATACGAGTCATAAACGGCCGGCAGGTCCGCTGATTGGCCCGAACAGATTCCGGGAATCAGTAATGGGCCGAATAGAAAGACCAGGCTAATCAGGATGAGCACGCCGAAAACGAAGCTGCGGGCCATATCCCGCAGGAAGCGGCCCAGGAGATTGAAGAACCATTTTCTCGTATAGATAACGTATTCTTTGGCCATCTTTGCCTTGCCTCTCACATCAAAAACCTGGCACAGACAAACATTGTCAGCAAGCGAGGCGGCGGACTACCATAGATTCACACGATTCATTATAGGACATTTGCTCCGAGACGTCAAACTATTTGCTGAATATCGAATGGGCTGGGGTCGGCTGCGGCGGCAGAAGGGGCAAAATGCTCAAGGACAACAGCTTTGCGAAAGAGGTTGAAGCGATGAAAGCTGTTGCCGGCGACATTCCAATCTTTGGCTTCTACGGCAGCGGCGAAATCGGGCATAAGGATAACGATTCGCCGGCTCGCGGCGTCGGCTATTCGATTGCCGCCTGTGCAATCAAAGGGCCATAGCAGAAAAGGATTGTGAAGCCTACTGATTTCTTTGCCGGCCTGAAATAATCGAGTTAAGCGCTGCTGGCCCTGACGTACTCCAGTCCAGCCTCGGCCAGTGCCTCGACGTTTTCTTTTGGTGTTCCCGGTATTATGCTGTCGGATGTGCTGAATATGAAGCGGCTGTCGCCCCGGACTTCTTTGAGTATCCTGACGGCTTCATTGCGAACCTGCTCGGCCGTACCGCTTCTCAGCAGGTGAACCTGGTCGAAGTTACCGACCATGACAACGTTGTCGCCCAGAGCGGCACGCGCGGCCTTCAGGTCGGTTACGTCACCGCCCGCCGCAGGCGGAGACAGTGATTCCAGCGCCTGTCCATCGAGCATTGTCCGGTAGACCGGCAATAAAGCTGCACACTGGCCGCAGTTGTGGAAAAGGACCTTGCATCCGTCAGAGGTCAAGGAATCGATGTACCGCTTTTCGTAGGGAAGAATATGCTCACTGTAAAATTCGCCGCCGACCATTGAGCTGTTGGCTATGTTTGCAATCACCCGCACGACATCACCGCCGGCTGCCGCAATTTTCTTGCCCACTTTGATTACGTCATTTGCACAGAATTCCATAAGTTCGGTGTAGAGCGCCGGCTCTAAAATCGGCGCCGTGAACAGCTCTTCGAGTTTCATCAAGCCCGCTGCGTAGTTGAAAACACCGCTTGGGACACGCGGAAGGATAATGCCTCGCTCGCCCAATCTTGATTTTGTGGCTTTAATGTGGCTGAAATCGTACGCCGGGACCTGTGGCCTGTATTCTTTCACTATTTCTAGGTCTTTCGCATTCTTGATAAGAGATTCAACCCTGACGTTGCGCAGTTTCATCCAGTCTTCGGAATAATCGCCGTGAAATTGCTCGCCCTCGAGGTTGAACGTTTCTTTAAGCTCTGCTTCAGGGGTGACAATCCTATGGCTCAAATGTTTTTCGTCCGCTGAAAGCTCCCAGATATTTTCCCAGTCTTTGCTGTCGAGATTAAAGGCAATCGGCTCGAAAACGTCCGTGCTGATTCTGAGCATTATGTCAATGTTGAGTATTTCGTGAAATCTTATGAGGTCTCCTATCGTGTCGTTTGTTCGCGGCGCTATGATGCAGTCGGGCGGGCCGTCCACGATATCCGTATCGCTAATGAACATTGTAATTGGGGTTCTGTCCGGTTCGTTTGCGTTGAATACGCTTAAGAGTCTTTCACGAGACGTCATTCTGGTCCTCCAGAAAAGATACTAACGAATAAGTTTTCAAATTTTTGACAATCCCTGAAAATAATTTCTTCTGATGCCGGAATTGTCCCGCCTATTTTGGTTTTGGGGCCGTAAGGTCGCAGTCAAAACGGACGATGTATACTTCGCCGCGGCCATCCTGGGCGACGCCCCAGCGGATGCCTCGGCCGTATTTGGTATTGCTGAAGGCATCCGGGTCATAAGGCCCGCAGCCCGGGAGCACCCGCGGCTCGACCTTTGCGCAGAACAGGAAGTTAATTCCGTCGGGGGCGTACTGCACCGTGTGCTTCTGTGGGCCTGCGAAGTCGACCAGTGCAGCCACTCCTTCACGGTGCGGCCAAACGCAGACGGTATGACCGCTGTCGATGATGGGGTTGTTTTCGTATTTGGCGTACGGCCCGGTCATATAATCGGCGACAGCAAGGCCCCACCTTGTCTGCTTAGGGCTGGTGGCCGGGTTTCGTCCCTTGAAATACAGCCAGTATTTCCCGTTTCGCACGATAAGGTGAGCGTCGTCAACCAGCAGCGAGTCCCAGCCGCCAGGCTCTTTGCCGGGGCTCAGAATCGGGTTTGCATTGAACTTCCGCCACCCGCCATTTGGCCCGTCAGCCACCGCCAGGCCGATATGACGCAGTGTAACGTTTGTTTCAAAGGGTTTTTCGGCACAAGTGCCGGTGTAGAACATAAAGTAATTACTGCCGAGGACGGCGACGTATGGGGTGAAAACTCCCCGGCTGTCCCAACTACCCTCCCGGCCTTTGCGAAGTGCTGGGCCTTTTTCGCTCCAGTGGATGCCGTCTTTTGAGCTTGCGTACCAGATGGAGCCGAAGTACGCCCTAAACGGCGTTGAGGGCGTTCGGACAACCTTTGAGTACCACACATAGTAGGTATCGCCGGCCTTTATGATATTGCTCGGGTCCTGCCTGCGGACGTCTTTTTCGTGCCCGATGCCCGTGAGCTTAGTGACGCGGAAGTTGGGCCTGGTAAGTTCAGCCGGGACAGCCGCCTCTAATACGGCTTCCGTTTCGATGCTGTCTTTGCCGTCTGTTAGCCAGCCGAGCGTGAAGCGGGCGAAGGTCATTTTTTCGTAGCGGTACTTATCGCCGCGTTCATAGAGCAGGCCTATGCTTCCGTCAGGCAGTCGTGCCAGCGAGGAATATGCGCACGGGCCTGCGAAAATCTGCTTTGCTACCGGCCAGGTTTTGCCGTCGTCGTAGCTGAGGCGAACCATCATGTTTACGCGGCGGTCTTTGTCGGCCGGGTTTGCAAACAACACACGGCTTCGCCCTTCTTCGGGCCAGGAGTATCGCAGCGTCGTGGCAAGACAGCGCGGGCCAATCAGATTCTTATCGTACCGCGGCTCTGACCAGCTAATCCCGCCGTCGCTGCTGGTGGCGATTAAGCGATACGGTTTGCGTCCGTCTTTTGCAAGGGCATCGCCGCCACGCATGTTTATATGTAACGTTCCATCGGTTGCTTCATAGACGCTGCACTCATTCGTATTGAGCCCTGAGTCGCTGATAAGCCCACCGGGTTCCCAGGTTTGACCGCGGTCATCGGAGTAGATTACTGCCGAACGGTATCGTTTCTGGTTGAGGGTGAACCAGATGGGCATAATGAATCGGCCCTTGTATTTGCCGCGGGCCAGTTCGATACCGCGGCCGGGTCCTGTATCAAAACCCGTCCACGCCCATCTTGGCTTAAAGGCCTCGAAGACCTTGGTGACTGGGCGAAATTCTGACCACGTCACGCCCTCGTCGTCGCTGTACAATTGGAAGGCCTGCGTGTAGTCCACTGCAGCTAACAGCCGGATGCGTCCGCTTTTGCGGTCGACCATAACAGCCGGGCTTCCGCACCTGCTTGTGCCTTTGTCGAGAATTAGCTGCACCTGTTTTGACCAGGTTTGTCCACCATCTGTCGAGCGCCGCAGCAGTATGTCACGGTCGCCGGCGTCAGACGACGTCCAGCCTACCTCGCTAATCGCCAGCAGCGTGCCGCTGTTGGTTACCACCAGCGCCGGAATACGAAACTCCTTGTACCCCACTTCGCCGCCAAAGAACACATCGCTCTGCATGAAATCGATTTTCTCCGTGGCCGAGGCCGTCTGCACGCTCAGGATAAGCACAAGAATACAGAAGCTGCTTCTGCGCATAACTACTTCTCCCATTTTTCCAATACAACGCTGAGCAATACTCCCAGGCTGTTTGCTTTTACGAAAAATACCACATCTATTTTGAAATTGCAACTACCTCTCAAGGAACGTTTTTCGATGCCGCTAAGCCAAAAACACATTGACACGGCAGATACTGGTTTCTACTATGACAGACTGTAATGTTTGCAGCGCAGGAAACTCTATGGCCAGTCACAACTTAGCACATATCAAAATCGATGAATTGGAGGTCATCGGCTATTCGGTCGCCGGTGAAGAGACTGTGGTAGCGATGCCGCAGTTGGACGTCTGCTTTGATATCGGAAAGGCCCCCGACCAGGTTATACCCATAAACAACATCCTGCTTACCCATGGCCACATGGACCACGCTGCCGGCATTGCGTATTACCTTTCGCACCGCAACTTTTGCGGCCTTTCGCCCGGTACAATCCTGGCACCGGAGAACCTGCTTGGCCCGATGAAAGAAGTAATCAGCGCCTGGTCCCGCCTGGACGGCAACAAATTGCCTGCAAAGCTGGTCGGCGTCAAGGCCGGCGATGAATACCAGATAAAGCCAAATTTGCTTGCGAGGGTCTTTCCGACAAAACACTGCAGGGGCTCCGTCGGCTACAGCGTAATCGAAAGGCGAAAAAAACTAAAACCAGAATACACCCAGCTTACCGGCCCGCAAATTGTAGAGCTGAAAAAGCAGGGAGTTGAGATTGATTATCCGCTTGAGCTCCCGATAGTTACATATCTGGGCGATACCCAGTATGTTGACTTTTCGCAATTGAAATACATCGCACAGAGCAGAATTCTCATTGCCGAGTGCACGTTTTACGAGACCGAACACACAGCCAGGGCCCAGGCCGGCAAACATATGTTCGTCGATGAGTTTAACAAGCTTGTTGAGAAGCTTCAAAACGAGCACATTGTTATCACGCACACGACACAGCGGACCCCTATGCGGGAGATTCGCAGGATATTGAAAGAGGTCCTGTCCCCGGAAACCTATGACAAAATCATCCTGCTTATGGCCAACAGGCGATGGTAGCTCACTTTGACGCTGCAGACCTTGATACTATGCCGCCGTCTCGCGCAACTTGGAAGGACGAATGATGATTGTTCCCGCCAGCAAAGCCAGCGGTGTGCTTGTTATCCAGATAAGCTCTTTGCATTCTCTAAGCATCACCATTTGTGCAACCAGGTTATTGTTCACCGGGCAGGTGAAAATTCCTTCATGCGGTAGGGTTTCCCCGATTTATACAGTTCCAGGCGTTTTTCGATTTCTCGAGCAAGGTTGTTTTGCCCGGCGGCCTTAGCCATGCGCATCGCTTTCTCAGCAGTGGCGGCAGCGTCAGAAAAGCTACCTGAGGCTGCTAAGGCCGCTGCCAGAGCATCCAGTGCTTTGGGATGCGTATAGGATGTAATTGCACATGCCTTGCGAGCGGATTCGACAGCTTTTGCCGGGTTCCGGAGGTCTGAATCCGCAGCAGTAGCCCAAATCCAGCCCAGACTGCTCGCTGCCTCAACGTGATTGGGTTCAAATCGTAGTATCTGCCGGTATTGCTCAAGGGCAGCCTCAATCCTGCCCAATTTCATCATGCACTCAGCCAGACTAACACGCGCACCCAGATAATCCGGTTTCAGACGAACCGCCAGGGCAAAGTGTTTGACTGCCTCATCAGTTTTCCCCTGTTGGTTCAGGGCGTTCGCCAGGCCATTGTGTGCCTTTGCATCAGCGTGTTTCAGTTTTAGTGCATGGCGATAGTGCACAATGGACTCGTCGTTTCGATTCTGTTTTGCAAGTGCCTCGGCCAAATAGAACCGTGCTGCCGCATCATCCGGGAATAGCTGCACTGTTTCCGCACCGTGTTCAACGGCCTCGTTGATTTTACCCAGTTGGTCAAGCACTGCTGCCAAATGGTTGCGCGCATTTTGATGTTTGCGATTGTGTTGCAACGCTTTAATATATTGTTGCCCAGCTTTTTCGCGCTCACCTGTCCGTTCCAAATTCGACCCGACCGCATAGTAAAGTACGGCAAGATTGTGTTGAGCCTCTGAGTAGCTCGGTTCGATTTTCACTGCTGCGTCATAGTGCTTGATTGCTTCTTGATAATTGTGCTGGTTCAGAAAAGACTTACCCAGACAACTGTGTGCCATATAGTTGTTCCTGGTTACCTTAAGTGCGTGCTCGAAAAGTGTTCTACTGCTGCGCCAATAACGTAGCTGATGGTACGTACAGGCCGACAAAGCCATGAGAATAGCAACTGCCGCCGGGCAAAGCATCTTTCTTCCGTATTTCCACTTGCCGGCAAGTTCCCCAAGGCCCCAGGCAACCATAATAAAAATCCCAATTAACGGAATATAGGTGTAGCGGTCGGCCATCGCCTGGTCAAACACCTGCACTAAGCCGATTACAGGTATCAGTGTTCCGAGATACCACAGCCATCCCACCGCAAGGTAAGGCTGTCGCCGCAACCTCCATATCGCAGCCGACGTTATGCCAACCAGCAGCAAAGCTGCTACCACACTTGGCAGCAGCAGCCAATCCCCGCGAGGATGCGGATAGAAAATAGCCAGCTTACTGGGCCATACCATTTTTCCTAAATATGCTATGTAAGCCACCAGGCCATTTGCAATTCGCCAGGACAGTGGGTACTTCGCGGCGGATTTCACAATTCCGACATGTTGTTGTACGATATAGACCATTGCCGCGGCAAGCCCGGATAGAATGAAGAGCGGCAGTTTTTCTAAAACGGCTCTGCGAATAGAGACGGCAGCCGGGTTGCGCACGGGGTTTTCAAACCTGTGGCCTCGCAGCGCGATACGCCCCAAAGGCCAGTAGTCTAACAGTAGTAGCACAAACGGCAGGGTAACGAGCATCTGCTTGGCTGCCAGACCGAACCCGAAAAAAGCCACCAGTGCCGAATATCTTCTTACACTTGGGCGGTCTGTATAGAATGCGTAAGCCCACATCGTCAGCATCCAGAAGAGACTGCTGAGCACATCCTTGCGCTCCGAAACCCATGCGACTGACTCCACATGCAGAGGGTGCAGCGCAAAGGCGGCGGCAACAAAACCACTGCACCACAGACTTCCTGTCATTCGATTAAGAACCAGCAATAGCAGCAGTGTATTGGCTGCATGAAATAATGCGTTCACAAGGTGGTGGCGCCCCGCGTTTAGTCCAAATAACTCAACGTCCAGCATGTGTGATAGTGACGTCAGAGGATGCCAATTGCCCGCGTGGGTTTCGGTGAATATCCCTATAAGACCGTCTCGCGTGAACCCGGCATTTATTTTACTGTTCTCGACTATGTACCATTCGTCATCCAGGGTAATAAACTCATGACCCCCGACCTGCCGGTAGACCGCAAGCGTGACCAATGTCAAGCCGAGACAAAGGAGCAGTTTCTTCTTTAAGCTCGTTAATTCTTTGCTGTTTTTTTGAGGCATTGTTGGCAATAAGTCATCGAAATCCTTGTACGATTTGTTTGATATACATCGTCAAACTACAGTTTTATCGGAAATTGTCCAGCTTAGATTTGAATCTCACAGAAAAAACGGTCGGAAATCAAAATCTACCAACCAATAACTCATCGCTTACTTTTTGCGGCACAAAAATCCTGTGCTGTTACCTCAAAGAGCTGCTGGCAAGAATACGTAAGCGCTTGCTGATAAGGTATTTAGTTCCTGTTGCGGAAACAGCACTTTGTCATTCCCGCGAAAGCGGGAATCCAGTTTTTAGCCAGTAGACCCCTGCTTTCGCAGGGGTGACATTGTCGGTTTGTGCTTTCCGCAACAAATACTATTTAGGCATCAAGGGGTTATTTGGCTTATGGTCGCAGATTTTTTCCCTGAATCTGCTAAACTCCAGGTCGTGAGTCAGTAAGGCATAGCTCGACGAGTTCGTCAATTCTGGCGGTGCCGGCGCAGACTACGGTGTCGGCGGCGCCCCAATAAAGCTTCAGCGTGCCGTCATCTTCCGCGACCGCCCCGCAGGTAAAGACGACATTATTGACGTAGCCGACGCGTTCCCACTGGTCCTCCGGCTGAAGTATCCACCGATTGGCTACGCCAAGAACCTGCGCGGGGTCATCGAGCTTGTGCAGTGCGGCGCCCAGCCGGTAGACACAGCCGGCCATTGTTTGGAAAACCCCGTGGTAGATATTCAGCCACCCCTTTTCTGTGCGAATCGGCGGAGCACCCGGGCCGATTTTCATCTCATCCCAGTGATACTGAACAGGTTTGATTACGACCGTAGACTCGCCCCAGTGCCGCAGGTCCGGCGAGAAGCTTATCCAGATTGACCAGGGATTGATGTCGCAATGCGGTCGGTCCAGCCTGGCGTATCTGCCCTTAATTTTTTCGGGGAATAGCACGGTATTTCGGCAGTCGGCCTGTGTGATAAACGCGATTCTTTCGACTGATTCAAAATTGGTTGTTTTGGCAAGTCCGGTGCGGACGCCGTGCGGTGAATAGGCGCTGTATGTTATGTAGTAGCCGCCTTCCAACGGCGTGATGCGAGGGTCCTCGACGCCGAACTGCTCGTATTCAGAAAAAGGCGGCTCTTTCGCGGGCAGCATAAAAGGTTTGGCGCGAGGCCTGAAGTTGAAGCCGTCGTCACTTTCAGCCAAGCCGATTATAGACCGCCCGGTATCGAGGTGTGAGCGGAAGAGCATTACATATCGGCCGTTGAATTTCGCAACACCGGCATTGTGAACCGTTTCCACGGGATAAGGAATATCATCCTTGGTTAGTATGGGATTCTTTTCGTACCGCCTGACAAGTTTTTTCTTCATTTACCGGGCCCCTATGCTGTCACGTTTCCGGGCCTCGCGTCGGAAGATTTCCTCGTAGACTTTCTCGTAGTTCGAGACCATGCAGTCGATGGTAAAGTTTTCTTCTACGTGCTGACGGCACTTTCTCCGCTCTATGAGGTCGATTTTTCGAACAGCCTCGGCAGCCTCGTCGGTGTCATTTACCAGATAGCCGGTTTTCCCGTCTTCGATGACCTCACGGCACGAGCCAAGGTCCATTGCAATCACAGGCACACCGGCCGCCATTGACTCGGCCATCACTAACCCGAACCGCTCAGGGATGGTGTTAAGATGAAGAACGGTCAGCGCCTGCTCGAAAAGCGCATCACGCTGTGGGGGATTAACCGGGCCGATGAATCGAATTGAAGAATCATTGATGTGTGGTTTGACGAGGTTGTCGAAGTACTCCTGGTCCTGAATGATGCCTGCAATTATCAGGTCCATCCCGCATTTTTTCGCAACCTCGATGGCCAGGTGCGTGCCCTTGTCAGGATGAATACGCCCGAGCCAGACGAGTTTGTCGCCGGGCGTGGGCCGGAAAGTAATATTCGAAAGGTCGATTCCGTTGTAAACGGTCGCAAGATAAGCCAGCTCGCTGTCTCGGTCGGCGTCACTGATGGAAACGTAGTAATTGTCTTTGTACTTTCGGTAAACTTTCAGAATTTCCGGTGAGGAAAAGCCGTGGATGGTCGTCAGCATCGGCGTTTTTATAAGCCGTGAGTATGTCAGAGGAAGATAATCGAAGTTGCTATGAATCAGGTCAAATTCCTCGGCATGCTCCATAACCTCAGAGATATGCAGGCATTCGCAGACCTTGGGGATTTGCGTCTTATCTTCTTCGTAACCTTTTTCAATGACGGCGCGGAGTTTTGCGCCTGTCACAGACTCGGCAGTGGCGAAAAGCGTAACATTCTTCCATCCGCGAGCCACCAGGCCCTCGGTTATGTTCGAGGCGACGGTCTCCCACGCCCCATACGCCCTTGGTGGGGTTCGCCACGCCACCGGCGACAAGATAGCTATTCGCTTGTTCTTGATGTTCATCCTGATTCTATCTCGGTTTTCTCATCCGGTATTTTGTATGTGGGAGGTCGTACCGGATTTGTATTATTTGGCTCTTTTTTCTACTTCTTCTTTTATTCGCTGGATGTGTCCTCTGCCTAATGCTTTTACCTCGCAGCCGAGTTCGAGATATCGCCGGATTCTGTCATCGTCTAAAATGCCGAAGCAATCAACGACGGCCAGCGGCGCACCTGCCCATTCGACTATCCGCTCGGGGTCAAGTTCCAGGTACGGGCCGTGCGGCACAGCCAGTATTATTGCATCGGCGCCGGACAGCGCCGCAGCAAGGTCGTGCTGGATACGAATGTTGCCCAGCTTGTCCTGGTTTTTGAAAAATCTCGCCAACGAATGTCCCGGCGCCGGGTAAGTGTCCTGTTTTTCCAGCTCGAACCAATGCTCGAGGTATGGGTCGTGCACCCTGATTTGCACGCCCATTTCCGTTAACTTTCGCGCGATGATTTCTGAGCCGCTGTAGCGAGTGTCGCCGACATCCTGCCGATAGCTGGCTCCGCACAGCAGTACAGTAGCGCCGGCTGGCTGTCGAGACATGTTTTCAAGAGCTTTAATTGCAAGACTCGCTGCGTGCAGCCCACGCCTGTCGTTGATGTCGATTGCCAGCGGTGTTATCTTGAAGATGTCATCGTCAAATCCGAGAATGTGCCTGTACGCCCAGTATCCCAGGCCCCCATCCTTGGGAAGGCAGTATCCACCAATCCCAGGGCCGGGAAATATGATATTGCTGTGCGTCGGCCGGGTCTTGATTGCCTTTATGACTTTGATAAGGTCGACTCCGGTGCGCTCGGCGAACAAACTCCACTCGTCCAGAAATGCAAGTATGCTCGCCCGGTAAGAGTTCTCGACAATCTTGGTTGTCTCCGATTCGATTGGCCGGTCCATAATGGTGAGCGGATATTCTTTGGTGTTCAGCACTTCGGTCAGGAACTTTTCCACACGTTGTCTGGCTTCTGGATTGCAGCCGGAGCAGACACGCCAGAAGTCTCGGATTGACGCCACGTACTTCCTGCCCGGCATAACCCGCTCAAAGCTGTGCGCCAGCACCGGCTCGGAACTTATGCCGCGAGCGGCGAATGCTTTTTTCATAATCGGCCAGGCGATAAACTCTGTCGTGCCAGGTGCCACTGTCGTCTCGATTAGCGTCAGGCATTTTGCAGGTATCTTTTCGCTGATAGTTTTTATTGTCTCTTCGAGTGCTTTCATTTCCGCTTTGCCGGAACGCATATTGCCGAGTTCTTGTTTTGAATAGTCGCACTGGACGTCCACGACCACGCAGTCAGCCAGCTTCAGGCAGTCATTATTGTAGGTCGCAACAAGGGTTTTTTTATCGAGGACGCAGCGTGAGACCATAGGGGCGACCTCGGGGTCTTCAGCCTTTACCGGGCAGCGCCCTCTATTAAGCAGTGGAATCTTCCAGTAGCTTCGAGTACTTGGCCGTTGGCAGCCTATGACGAACTTGGCAGGTTCGCCTGTTTTCTTGTCGACGGTATCGGCGATGATGGCCGCCATAACCGCGCCGACAAAGCCGACGCCCATGACAACAACGATTTCCTTGCCTCCGCTGCGTGCAGCTTCGGCCAGCCCCTGAATGCGTTCAAATTCTCCGGCGTAATCCTGCTGTTTTGGAATGGCAAACTTCTCGCCTTTCGGACTTATTGAATAATCACTCATTCCTTACTACCTTTCCCCAAAAGTCTTCTGCTCGTATCTGCTAAATTCGTTGGTTAGCTTAATCATATCTGCTGGAACTGTGGGCAAGTTTAGCAATAATCCGACGGACATCAAGATAAGTGTCAAATTATTTTAGAACCCCAGGCTTGTTCTCAACAAAACCGCAGCTCGGTTGCTTATCGTACCGACAAATCACCCTCGATTGAAGACAAATCAGCTTGGCAGGGACATTTGTTCTTTTTGGCTCTGGAATTTCTCAAAGGGCTGCGGCTCGGCGACTTTCCGGTAGCCTATTGCCTTTATCAGCTCAAGCACCTCCGTCCACGTTGGAAACGGCCTTAGATTTTTTCTCTTATACTCATCCACCGCCATAAGAAATTCAAATTGTTCATCCGACATTTCTCCTTCTTCAGCGGCTTTTCGCTCAGTGTTTCTGCGTTTGCCGGGACCACGGTGCCGATTCAGTTCCAGCCGCCTGTCTATCACAGTTTGTCTGCGGTCTTTGCCGGCCCTGCGGTCTGTCAGGTCTTGTTCATCCTCAGCGTTTCCTTCGCCACGCCTGTCGGTAATATTTTGCCTGCGGTCTTCGCGGCAGCGACGCTCTGCAGCCTCTTGTTCGTCCATAATTGTTCTCTCTCTTATTTTGTCGGCTTTTTCTCTGCTCAAGTCTTTGGCGTACTAACCTTCCTTAGTTTTCGTAAGCCGCTCCACCGGTAAATTGTCCGAATAACTAAAATTCATCAGCGAAAAGGTCGCTGTCGAAGTTGTCGTTGTCTTCCTCTTCTAACGCAAGGTCATAAAAGTCGTCATACGCGTCCTGAGACTCGATTACCACATGGGCTTCATCAATAAACTCTTCCGGAACCATTATGGCAATGGCTGCGGCGCTTGCAGATTCTTCGTCGTGCCTTTTGATGACCACGGGAATGTCATTGTTTTTCAGCAGAGCTTCGTAATCCTTCGCCTGTTCCAAATCCCGCACAAGGGTGACGACCACAAAGTCCTGGATTTCAGCTTCCGATTTTCGCCCTTTTCCCGAACCCTTTGCCATTTCGTTTCTCCGCAACAACTCCAGTTTCCATTTCTAAACTGAAATTAACAACAGTCCATTCGTTCGATTATTTTCGTCAAAATAAAGCAGCTAAATTATTAAAAATTACCAGATTCACACGAAAAAACCTGATTTGCCGCCCAGCGCTCTGCTAAGGGCCCAATTGCCTGTTGCTGGTAATATCACAAAAATTTATCCCCTGACCGTTTTTTTTATTGCAAATTGCAGCGACAGCCGGTAATAAGGCCATATCAAAAGTGTGCCGGGCCTAAGGATTTGGTGCCGGCTTGGTTGGAATTCTAATGTTTGGCTATGGAAAGGATTGCACAGATGGCAAAGAAAAAAGAATCTTTGATTGTCACCAGTAAAGTTAAGGCCTACGTCAAGAGCAAAAACATGATGAGCTCATTGGAGGCCCTTGAGGCGGTCAGTGACAAGGTGTATTCCATGCTTGACGCCGCCATTGCCCGTACACAGGCCAACCGTCGCACCACGGTCAAAGCACAGGATTTATAAAAAGCCTCTGCGGCGAATCCTTAAACTGGGCAGATTATGTTGTTACCAACCTGAAAGCAACCTGTTCGGCTCTGCCAGAGTCGAACGGCTTGCATCGGAGCGTTTCGGAAATTACTGGACTTTGCAATTGCTGACCGCCATGGGTTATCGGTCTCGGTTTCTTCAGGCAAAGCAAAAACCACCAAAATTCTGCAAACCATTCTCCAGGGTAGGTACGTGTTGCGTATGCTTGCGTACATCGACCGCGACCGGTAAAATCAGTGTTCTTACAGGCCGAATTTGCCTTCCTGCAAAAATTCATTGAACTTATTTCTGCCGAAATCCCGATTTAATAGTAAGGAATGAGCACATTCACCATTTTTTTGAGTGCCGGCAGTCAAGAATATCCCGTTTGCTGCCGATAATTTTGGTGCCGGCAAGTTTTAATGTGAGCGGTTTGTGCGTTGGGCAGGCGAAGGTGGATGTGGCGATGAAATCTTGGAATTAATTTCGTTGATTTTACGTAACTTCTTCTTTGATAGAGGATTATGGCAATTATAAGGACAGCTCGGAGGAGGGCCGTATGAAAGTTTTCATGTTAGGCTGGGAGTTTCCGCCTTTTATCAGTGGTGGCTTGGGTACCGCCTGCTACGGACTTACAAAGGCAATGGACCAGCTCGGAATAGAGGTTACCTTTGTCCTGCCGAAAATGGTCGCTGGCGGATATGCTACTCATGTGAATCTGCTCACACCCCAGTCACAAGGGTTCACAACAGCCTTTGAAACCACGCAACTGAGAAATGTAAAGTTTCGTGCAATCGACTCCCCGCTGCAAGCTTACTCCAGCCCCGACCTTTACCAGCGACAAATCGAAGAGACTCTCAGGCAGAAGCGGAAGATGCACGCAGGTGCCGCCGCTGCGGACGAGTCGTTCAGCCCGGCAGACTATGCCGGCGATATGTATGAAGAGGTTCACCGTTATGCCGCAGTTGCTGCTGAATTGGCTGCAAATGAGCAGTTTGATATTGTTCACGCCCACGACTGGATGACCTATCCCGCTGGAATAGCGGTCGCGAAAATGAGCGCAAAGCCGCTAATTGTGCACGTGCACTCCACAGAATTCGACCGCAGCGGTGAGCACGTCAACCAGACGATTTATGACATTGAGCGAGAAGGAATGCACGCCGCCGATAAAGTAATTGCTGTCAGCAATTTCACTCGCAACATAGTTGTCAGCCGGTACGGAGTCAGTGCCGAAAAGGTGGAAGTGGTGCACAACGGCGTCGAAGACAATGGCCGGGACGATTGGAACTTGTCGCAGGCCGGTATCGAAAAAGATGAAAAAATCGTCCTGTTTCTCGGGCGAATCACAATGCAGAAAGGCCCCGAGTATTTCCTTTACGCGGCCAAAAAGGTCCTTGAAGTGATGGACAATGTTAAGTTTGTCATGGCTGGCGCCGGTGACCTGATGCACAGTACCATTGAAATCGCTGCGTCCCTTGGAATCGGACACAAGGTGCTCTTCACCGGCTTTTTGCGAGGTGAGGACGTGCAGAAGATATACAGAATGGCTGACTTATACGTGATGCCTTCGGTATCAGAGCCTTGGTATTGCCCCGCTGGAGGCCTTGCAGAACGACGTGCCTGTCATAATAAGCAACCAAAGCGGTGTTTCCGAGGTTTTGCAGCATGCGCTGAAAGTTGATTTCTGGGACGTTGATGATATTGCCGACAAGGTAATAGCCGTCTTGAAACACGCACCACTACAGATGACACTGCGAGATTACGGTAACTTCGAGGTCAGAAAGCTGCGCTGGAAGGAAACCGCTGCAAAGTGCGCGAAGATTTACGCCGAGACACTCGTTTCGGTTTGACATCGGCACAAGCTTGAAACGAAGAGTTCAGGAAACGCGATGTAAGAGTTAACGCTTTCAATCGACAACCAAAGTTTGCATTTAGCTGGTGGGTTTTATGGCTTCGGTTTGTTTCTATTTTCAGGTGCATCAACCGACTCGGCTCAGACGTTACACCGTATTTGATAAAAGCGACCGATATTTTGACGACCACAAAAACTCGTTTGTATGCAGGAAGGTTGCAAATAAATGTTACCTTCCGGCTAATCGATTGATTCTCGATTTGATACGCCGATTCGAAGGGCGATTCAAGGTGGCCTACAGCATAACGGGCATACTGCTGGAGCAGCTTCAGCAGTATTCACCGGAAGTCATGAGTACGTTTGATGCCCTGGCAGAAACCGGCTGTGTGGAATTCCTGGCCGAGACATACTATCACAGTTTAAGCTTTTTATACTCGCCGGACGAATTCATAGAACAGGTTGATAAGCACACCGAGACTATACAGGCCCTTTTCGGTCAAAAGCCGAAGGTCTTCAGAAATACTGAGCTGATTTACAATAACGAGCTGGCAGCGCTTGTCGAGTCGATGGGCGGCTTCGACGCCATATTGAGCGAAGGTGCCGACCATATCTTGGGCTATCGAAGTCCCAATTTTGTCTACAAGCCCCAGGGCTGTGAGAAGTTGAGACTTCTGCTGAAAAATTATCAACTCAGCGATGACATCGCATTTCGATTCTCCAATCGTACGTGGACTGAATGGCCGCTGACAGCGGAAAAATTCAGCCAATGGATTAACAATGTCAACGGCAACGGAAATGTCGTAAATCTGTTTATGGACTACGAAACCTTTGGTGAGCACCAGTGGGAAGATACAGGAATATTTGATTTTATGAAGCATCTGCCGGGCCGGATTCTAAACCACCCCGACAACGATTTCAAAACGCCCAGCGAGGTAATTGGCTCTTACCAGCCTGTCGGTACGGTTGACGTGCCGCATGTGATAAGCTGGGCCGATACCGAAAGAGACCTTTCTGCATGGCTCGGAAATGCGATGCAGTCAAATGCAATTCACGAGCTCTACAGGATTGAAAACAAGGTTAAGAAGGCAGGCGACGAAAAGCTCATTGCCGACTGGCGAAAACTACAAACCTCCGACCATTTTTACTACATGTGCACAAAGTACTTTGCTGATGGTGATGTGCATAAATACTTTAATCCGTACAAGTCGCCTTACGATTCTTACATAAACTTTATGAACGTGCTCGACCACCTGGACAGCCGCTGTTCAGTGGATGCCATGGGGGAAAATTTCTTTGACCTGTCACAGAACAAGAACCCGCCTTGTGCGCAGGTGGTAGGTTAACCGGTCTGGACTCATCATTCGCAGCCCATTCCGCCGTTCGGTTCCGTGTCGATGGTCAGCCTTTTATATTTTCCGTGATTTGTTGGGGAACAATGTTGTGTCCACAATCCAAAAAGTTGAAAGAGCCGAAAGTCTTTCGGTACCGACCGATAACAGAAATGTTGAAGACTTGTTGACGAAAGAGTGGTTGTTGACCAACGAACGCGGCGGCTACTCGTCATCAACCATTGTCGGATGCAATACCAGAAGATACCACGGGCTGCTCATCGGCTCATTGAACCCGCCTGTGGACAGAATAATGGCACTGGCTAACTGCCGGGACATGTTGATATTCGGCGCAGAGCTGCTCAATCTTTCGACCTTTGAATTCGTCGGGAAATTCGCACCGCAGGGTTTCAAATACCTCAAGAGATTCCGCCGCGACATAGGCGTACATTTTGATTATCAGGTCAATGGGCTTGAGCTGACCAAATCGATATATCTTCAGCGCGATGCCGATACCGTCGCATTGGTCTATGACTTTGTGCGGGTTGACAAGCCCGTCCAGCTTGCGCTGCGTCCGTTTGTGGGCTTGAGGGACTTCCACTCGCTGCAAAAATCCTACGCTCGGCTGTGCTCGAAATGGCTTGCCGGCGGGTTGCTCGTTCGTCACGATATGCCGAACAGTTGTGAGCTGTTCCTGACCTGTGACTCGGGCAGCTTCGAGAGTGACCCACAGTGGTGGTTCAATTTCATATATCGAAATGACAAGCGTAGGGGCCAGGATTTTACCGAAGACTTATGGACGCCCGGCTTCTTTAAATGCAGGATAGACGCGCCCACTAAGGTCGTTTTCCTCGCTAATATCAGCGATTGGTGCAGGCCTGAGCAGATTGTCGGTGTTGATATGAAAACCGTCTGCAGGGACTTGCAGAAATCCCACAATGCCGTCACGGCCTCTGCAAAGGACAAGGACGGAAAACTAACAACACTTTGTTTGGCGGCCGAGCAGTTCGTTGTGAAACGCCAAATGCAGCGCAGCGGAGATTCTCCCAGGACTACTATCCTGGCTGGCTTTCCCTGGTTTGCAGACTGGGGCAGAGACACGTTTATATCGCTGCCCGGTCTTTTGCTCGCAACAGCCAGGTTCCAGGATGCAAAATCCGTCTTGCAGACCTTTGCCGCCGCCATTGATGAGGGCATGATTCCAAATCGTTTTGACGACCGCAGTGACACCGCTTACTTCAATAGTATCGATGCCTCTCTTTGGTTCATCAATGCAGCTTTTCAATTTCTAAATGCTGCCCGCGACTCGCAAACCTTCACCCGCGAGCTTTTGCCCGCCATCCGCCGGATTATACAGTCTTATCACGACGGAGCTCGATTTGGCATTTGCGCCGACACCGACGGTCTTATAACCGCAGGCGACGCCGAAACCCAGCTAACCTGGATGGATGCAAAATATGAAGGCGTCGCTTCTACGCCGCGCTATGGCAAAGCGGTTGAGATAAATGCCTTGTGGTATGATAGTCTTTGCCGGGTTGCTCAGTTTTTAGCCCAAAGCGATACCGATGCCGCTGCACATTACCATGCTATGGCACACAAAGTTGAGACGAGTTTCCGCAAGTTATTCTGGAACAGAGAAAGCGGTTTTCTAAACGACTGTATTATGCCCGACGGCTCTGCCGACACAAGCCTTCGGCCTAATCAGATATTCGCCGTTTCGCTTGCGTTTTCACCCCTGCTGCCTGCACAGCAGAAGTCGGTAGTGAGCGTGGTCGAGAAAGAGCTGCTGACCCCCTACGGTCTTCGAACGTTGAGCACTAAGGACAGTCGCTATGAAGGCGTATACGCCGGCCCGCAGCAGAAGCGAGACCAGGCATATCACCAGGGAACCGTGTGGCCCTACCTTATGGGACCATTTGTCGAGGCATATCTGAAGGTCAACGATTTCAGCCACGAAAGCAAAGATAGGGCGGCAGGTTTTATAGAACCATTGATGCGCCATTTGACCGAAGACGCCTGCCTCGGAAGCATCTCCGAGATATTCGACGGTGATGAGCCGCATAAGCCGAGAGGATGTATCGCTCAGGCCTGGAGCATTGCAGAACTTATAAGGGCCTACCAGTTGATTCACAGTTGAAAGAACTGTTAATTTCCAATTGACCGCCGCCGCTCGAAGGATTTGAAGCGGTATATCCAGAATCGGGTTGCTTTACCTGCCTGTTATTGTTATCCTTGCCTGCGGATAAAATGAACCTGACAGTCAAAATTTCTTTTTTTTGCATAGCCATTGTTGTCCTGGTCTCTTATCAACAGGCCCTGAGTATCAATTCGGCTGAGCAGTTCGGCAAGCCGGCAGATACGTCGCCATTGGTGGAAAAGGGCTGGCCGCCGCAGGTAAAAGAAATCACATACACAACCAGTGCCGATTCCACTCTTCAGCCGGCTCTGTTTTATGCCCCCACCACAGAAAAACCTGTACCTCTGCTTGTTGCTCTGCATACCTGGTCGGCGGACTATACCCAGACGATGTCCGTGCCGTATGCAAAATGGTGCATCGAGAAAGGCTGGGTCTTCATACATCCGAATTTTCGCGGCCCTAACAGAAAACCGCAAGCTACCGGTTCGCAGTTGGTTGTCAAAGACATAATTAGCGCAGTCGATTATGCCAGGCGCAAGGCAAAGGTCGATTCGACCCGCATATATCTCGTAGGTGCCTCGGGAGGCGGATATACATCGCTGCTGATGGCCGGCAGGGCTGCGGATATATGGGCGGGAGTGTCGGCATGGGTCCCCATTACCGACCTCAAGGCCTGGTTTTATGAGTGCGTTAAGGCGGGCCGCAAGTATAGTAAGGATATTGTCAAATCCTGCGGAGGTGTTCCCGGGGCAGGCCCCCAGGTCGACCTTGAGTATAAAAAACGTTCACCCATCACCTATCTGAAAAACGCTGTTGCTCTGCCGCTGGATATCAATGCCGGGATTACAGACGGCCATACGGGCTCGGTTCCGGTCAGTCATTCGCTGCGGGCTTTCAATCTTGTCGCCGCAGAGAAGGACCGCATCTGCCAGGCCGATATCACGTATTTTGTCGAAAGAGCAGAAGTCCCGGCCCACTTGAAAAAAAAGCTAATTGACCCGAGCTATGGAAAGAAAACCCCGCTCTTTAGAAGAACTTCCGGCAAGGCCCGCGTTACCCTTTTCGATGGCGGTCACGAAATTGTCTATCAGGCAGCACTCACCTGGCTTGCTAAGCAGAGGAAACAGCAAACCGCCGGCCCTGAGCTTTGCCGAGGCAATTACCAGAGCGAACAAGCCGCAAAAAATCAGCTTGCCGCCTTTGCCCGCAGCTACAGCAGCCTGCCGGAATGGAAAGCCCGGGCCAAGCGTATTCGCGAGGGTATTCTTCGTGGAGCCGAACTGCTGCCGGCGCCGGGGAAGTGCCCGCTGAATCCAATTATCCACAGCCGCCGTCGATACGACGGCTATACGGTGGAAAACGCAGCCTTTGAGAGTTTGCCGGGCTTCTTCGTGACGGGAAATCTCTATCGACCGCTGGCCGGCGAGGCGCCTTTTGCCGCTGTCCTGTGCCCGCACGGACACTTCTCCGAGCCGAATGGCGGCGGACGCTTTCGTGATGACCAGCAGATACGATGTGCGATGCTGGCGCGGATGGGCGCAGTCGTTTTTTCCTACGATATGGTGGGATGGGGAGAATCGAATCAGTTGAGCGATTATGAGTTTCCTCGTTCGCACGGAAAATGCCAAAAGGCCGTTGCACTGCAAACGTGGAACAGTATACGCGTAGTTGATTTTCTTGTTTCACTCGAAGATGTCGACCCCGCCAGGATTGGTGTAACCGGTGCCTCAGGCGGAGGGACACAAACGTTTCTGCTTACTGCGGTCGACGAGCGCATTGCCGTGTCCGTTCCCGTAGTGATGGTTTCGGCGCATTTTTTTGGCGGCTGCATCTGTGAAAGCGGTATGCCCATTCATAAAAGCGCCACCCACCAGACAAATAATGCCGAGATTGCCGCACTGGCTGCACCGCGCCCGCAGTTGATTATCTCGGACGGCAGCGACTGGACCAAAAATGTCCCGAACGTTGAGTTCCCTTACATTCGAAATGTTTATCGCCTCTACGGCGCCGAGGCCCTTGTCGAAAACATACATCTTCAAAACGAGGCCCACGATTACGGCCCGTCAAAGCGCCTCGGCGCCTATAAGTTCTTCGCAAAGCATTTGTCTCTGTCGCTGGAAAATGTTACAAAACCGGATGGCTCGATTGATGAAACTGCCGTTGTAATCGAAAAGCCCCGGACTATGCACGTGTTCAGCCCCCAGCATCGCAGACCCGCTCACGCCGTCAGGTCCTACAAAGAAGCATTATGGTAGAACGCGCCATATACTCTTTCGACCCTTTAGCTATTTCTTTGCTTACCGGATGTCTTCAATGCGTCCCTGTTTTGCCCCGATTTTCCATCGCGCTTTTGACGCCGCTTAAAAAAGCTGAAATTTCAGCTAAGCAATTTTCTTTGTCGTGCAGATTTTCCTCGATTATTTTAACTATTCTTGAGCCGATTATAACACCGTCGGCGCCCGCTGCGGCGATTGTCGCGGCGTGCTCGGCCTTGCTGATTCCAAAACCCACGCAGACAGGAACACTCGTCATCTTTTTCAGTTTACTAATCAGCTCTTCAACCGGGTCGGACAGCCTCTCCCTGCTCCCTGTAACGCCGAGCAGCGAAACCGCGTAGATAAAGCCGGTCGTTTTCGATGCAATGACCTTCATTCTGTCCGTATTCGTATTCGGTGTCACCATAAACACGGTGTCCAGCCCTGCCGAGGTCGCCGGCGCGATGATTTCGTCGGCATCGTCAATACTCAAATCAGCAATAAGAACGCTGTTGACGCCCGCCCGGTGAAAGTCGCTAAAAAACCTTTCCGTTCCGTACTGGTAGACCAGGTTGTAATACATCAACAGCCCGATGGGGACGTCCTTGTAGTCCTTGACCGCCCGGACGAACTCCAGTGCCTTTTTCACGGTCATTCCGCTTGCAAGCGCGCGAATATCTGCCTTTTGGATTGTTGGCCCGTCCGCTATCGGGTCCGAGAACGGTATGCCTAACTCCAGGACGTCGGCACCGGCATCGATAGCAGTTTTTACCACCGCAAGACTTGTGTCAGCGTCCGGGTCGCCAATCACGAAAAATGGTATCAATGCGGCCCTGTCCAGTTCGGAAAAAACCTGCCTGTACGTCTTCATAAATCATGCCCTCGAAAAACTAAAACCTTAAAGCGAAAGACTGTTGAACTTTGAATAACAAGTTGCTGTTGTGGAAACGAGGTTTTGCCATTCCCGCGAAAGCGGGAATCCAGTTTTTAGCCCGTAGACCACTGCTTTCGCAGGGGTGACAAAGTCTTACTTGTTTCTTTAGTTTTTCAAATATCAATAAAACTCTTGTCTTTCGCTTTAATTTCTTTTCATTTTTTTGGCCGGCGTTTTTCCACAATTGAGACGTCTTTGTCGCCCCGGCCCGAAAGGTTGACCACCGCAACAGTCTCGCCGGGCAGCTTGTCCTTTTGGCTCATCAAGTATGCCAGCGCATGTGCGCTTTCCAGGGCCGGCAGTATCCCCTCGGTTCTCGTCAGCAGTTCGAAAGCGTCCAGAACTTCATCGTCTTCGGCGGCAACATATTCTGCCCTGCCGCTATCTTTTAACAGGCAGTGCTCCGGCCCGACAGCGGGGTAATCAAGCCCGGCGCTTACAGATTCGGTCTCATAAACCTGGCCCTCGTCATCCTGCAGTAGATAGGCCTTTGCACCGTGCAAAATACCCACGCGACCGGCTACCAAAGTAGCGGCATGTCTGCCACCGCTCAGACCCCTGCCGCCTGCTTCAACGCCGATGAGCTTGACGTTCTCATCCTCGAGAAACTCGTTAAATATGCCGAGCGCATTACTTCCGCCGCCGACACAGGCAACAACCATATCGGGCAGTTTGCCGATTTTTTCAAGACACTGCTCTCTGGTCTCTTTGCCAATACAGCATTGAAAATGCTTCACTATCGTGGGATACGGGTGCGGCCCGCAGGCTGACCCGAAAAGGTAAAAAGTGTCTGCAACGTGCGCCGTCCAGTACCGAAGGGCATCGTTAATGGCGTCCTTGAGCGTTCCCGTCCCGCCTTCGACTGCTATGACCTCGGCGCCGCACAGCCCCATCTTATGTACGTTCACGCTTTGGCGTTCAATGTCGGTTACGCCCATGAAGATTTTCGTCTCCATACCGAATAGCGCACCAATCATCGCAGTGGCCAGGCCGTGCTGGCCTGCGCCGGTCTCAGCAATCAGTTTTGTCTTGCCCATATACTTTGCCAGCAGGCCTTGGCCCAACGTATTGTTGACCTTGTGCGCTCCGCCGTGCAGCAGGTCTTCACGTTTCAGGTATACGTTAAAGCCCACATGCTCGCTGAACCTTTTTGCGTGGTAAAGTGGTGACGGTCGGCCCGCGTAATCTCTCGAAAGCTGGCCAAGCTCCGCTGCAAACTGCCCGTCCTCGTAAAAGCGATAGAACGCCCCCTCTAATTCCTCCAGTACCGGTATCAACACTTCCGGCACGTAAAAGCCACCATAGTCTCCGAACCTGCCGCTATACTTCATAACAGTTTTCCCTAAGCTCTCAAATGTCGTATGTTATCGAACAGTCTTTTCATCTTTTTGTGGTCTTTTTTCCCGGGGCTGCTTTCGACACCGCTGCAAACGTCGATTCCGTAAACGCCCAGCTCCACCGCCGCTGCCGCATTTTCCGGGTTTATGCCGCCGGCTAAGAAAACCCGCTTACCGATATGCCCTATGATATTCCAGTCAAAGCTCTCTCCCGTACCGCCGTATTTCTTGGCGCGGTACGCGTCTAACAGAATGGCATCGGTAAAATAGTTTTCCGCCTCTTTAATGTCATTTCGCCCTCGTATGCGAAGCCCCTTCATAGTTCGCACATGAAGAGAAAGCAGCGACCGGCAGAACTCTGGGCTTTCGTCACCGTGCAGCTGAACCCAGTCCAGTTGGCACCGTGAAATCGTTTCCTTGATTTGCTCGACTGAAGCATTGACAAAAACGCCGGCAACATCCACAAAAGCCGGCAGCTTGCTTATTATCTGTGAAGCTTTTTCGACAGTGACAAATCTCGGACTTGCCGGATAAAAATTAAAGCCCAGAAGGTCCGCACCCATGTCCATCGCAGCCGAAGCATCCTCCAGATTCGTAATACCGCAAATCTTAACCTTTACTATCAACATTCTCGTACCTGCATCCTGTCTTACGCATTCCATATCCCGCATTTGTGCAGGCTATAGCTCACGGTTCAAAAGGTGCGTTTGAGACCTCAATCAACTTTTCCAGACACGCTGCTGCTCTGCCGTCGGCAATAGACGCCTCTGCCGGCTTAATTGCCGATTCGAAATCGTCGGCTAAATCCGCTACGATTATCGCCGCGGCCGCATATAGAATAACAATATCTTTACGTGGTCCGGTTTCTTTTCCGCCGAGTATATCACGGATAATGCCGGCGTTGGTCTTTGCGTTACCGCCTTTCAGCTCGTCAACAAACGCAGTCGAGATGCCAAAATCAGCCGGATTAAGTTCCATCGAGCTGATTTCACCCTCGATGAGCTGCCGAATTTTTGTAGGCCCTATGGTGCTTATTTCGTCCATCCCCTGACCGTGGACCACCATGGCACGCTTCGTTCCGAGTATCCTGAGCGTTTCGATGATTGTGTCGAGCAGCTCCTCGTTAGCCACGCCCATTACCTGGGCCGAAGCCCCGGCCGGATTAGCTAAAGGCCCAAGGATATTGAAAACCGTCCTAAAGCCAAGACCCTTGCGTATCGGCTGGACATACCTCATCGCCGGATGAAACATCGGTGCAAACATAAAGCCGACATTCGCCTGTTCAATACACTTTGCGACAACGTCGGGGCCTGCATCGATTTTCACGCCGAGTTCAGCCAGCACGTCCGCCGACCCGCATTTGCTCGTAATGCCGCGGTTACCATGCTTGGCTACGTGCGCGCCCGCACCGGCGGCAACAAGGGCAGCGGCCGTGGAAATATTGAACGTCTTCACGCTTGCCCCGCCGGTCCCGCACGTGTCGATAAGGTTGTCGATGTCGACTTTCACGCGCACTGCATGTTCGCGCAGTGACCCGGCAAGGCCAGCAAGCTCCGTTGCCGTCGCGCCCTTCATCCGCAGCGCTGTCAGAAACGCCGCGACCTGGGATTCCGGCACAGACCCTTCGAATACCGTATCCAGAACAGCCTTTGCCTGGTCGAATGAAAGCTCTTGCCCTTCTAAAATGATTTCCAGGTATTCAGTTATTACCGCCATTTTTTACACCTGCTTTTTCTTCCTTTTTGCTGCGATTGACAGGACGTTCTCGATAATTTTGCCGCCCGCAGGAGTTAATATACTTTCCGGATGAAACTGAACGCCGAATATCGCCAGCTCCTTGTGCTCGACGCCCATAACAATTCCTTCGAATTCAGCCGTTTGTTCCAGACAGTCCGGCAGCCGCACCACACAAAGGCTGTGATAGCGCCCGGCCTGCAGAGGATTTTCGACACCGGCGAATATGCCCTTCTGATTGTGCGTTACTCTTGACGGCTTACCGTGCATCGGCTCCGGTGCGTGCCCGATTTCCCCGCCGAAGTGCTGCACAATCACCTGATGGCCCAGGCAAACCCCGAGTATGGGCAGTTTATCTTTGAAGTAATCAACCGCCGAAAGCGAAACACCGGCCGTATCCGGAGTACCCGGCCCGGGTGAAATCACAAGCAGCTCAGGCGCAAATTCCGCCGCCACCACCTTGAGCTCCTCAAGCTCAGTGTCCGAACGATAAACCTTGGCCTGACAATCCCGCTTGCAGAAATCATCCACAAGGTTATACGTAAACGAGTCGAAATTATCGATAAACAAAACTTTTCTGCTGATATTCTCCATAAGAATTTACCCTTTTTCCTGCTCTCCGCGAACCGCACGCGAACACGAATTTGCCTTCTGCTCGGTCTCTTCGAATTCGGTTTTCGGGATGCTGTCGTGTACGATGCCCGCCCCGACCCGAATATAGGCGGCGTGCTCCTTGACCTGCAGGCTTCTTATTGTAATACAACTGTCGAATTGACCGTCCACGGTCAGATAGCAAACAGCCCCGCCATAGTAGCCGCGCTTGGTCTTCTCAAGCAGGCGTATTATCTTAATCGCCTCAATCTTCGGCGCTCCGGTAAGAGTCCCCATATTCATCGTGGCAAGATATGCGCTCAGTGCATCGAGACCGGCTGCAAGAGTGCCTTTGACATTACTTACCAGGTGCTGAACAGAGGCGTATTTCTCTACTGTCAGTAATTCCGTAACCACTCTGCTGCCCGGCTGCGCCACCCGTGCGATGTCGTTTCTGGCCAGGTCAACCAGCATTATGTGCTCAGCCAGCTCTTTGCGGTCGAGCTTCAGCTCGGCCTCGTATCGGAAATCGGTATCAGGGTCGATAGTATCTCCGACCCGGCCTCTTGGTTTTGTGCCGGCTATAGGCCGGATTTGAACAGCCCGTTTCTCGCTGCCGCTGACGCGTAAATTCAGTTCCGGACTCGAACCCAACAGTATCGTATTCTCTGTGTGCAGATAGAACATATACGGGGAAGGATTCAAGACCCTCAGCCGTTTGTAGACATCAAGCGGCTCATCCGGGCACGGCAGAATCTTCGTTCTGCTCAAGACCGCCTGAAAAATGTCGCCGTCAATAATATGCTGCTTGGCCGTCTTCACCATCTGCTCATATTCTGCCTGGTTCGTATCGGTTGAGGCCGGTGCAAGCGGGCCCGTATACTTCCGTGCTTTCGGTGTGTCAAATCGGGCAAGGTTAAAATAGTAATCGAAACACTCTCTTGCTTCGGAAATCGCAGCCTCGCGGTCGCCGTTGGTTATGATGCAATTGACAATCACGTAACCACGGCCTGTCTCGTGGTCCATCAAAAAGATATTGTCGGCAAAATAAAGTTCATAATCGGGATTGCCTAACAGGTCACTTTCGCTCTTGGGAAGTTTCTCGAACTGGTCTATGAAATCGTAGCTCAACGCCCCGAACAGCCCGCACGTGATGCGGAACGGTTTGCTCGCGAGTCGGAACGCAAAGCCAACCGCACGCAATACGTCCATCTGGTTTGTGCTCTGCAGACGCGTCTGCTCATCCACCGTTTCATCGCTCTGTCTGATTCGCCCAGTAATGGCCGCCGAGCCGAATTCCACCGATTCACAAAAGCCGAATCTTTCTCTCCTCGTCGATAGATATTCGATGATGCGCCTGCCGGTTTTGCTTAAAGCTTTAATCCTGAACTCTGCGCCGCTTCCGGTAAGGTATAGTGCCGGCCTTGCCGTTCCGAAGCTCAGGGCACCGCTGTCTGCAAGGTATTCTCTCGACTCGAACAAGCAGCAGTTTTCAGCCCGGCCGTAGTCGCTCAGCTTCGCGAAAAAATCCATCGGGTCGTCCATATCTATCTCTTTCACGATAGGAACGATTTGGCCGGCTTCCGCATTCTGTATTATTTGTCTGTAATCATCCATTGTTTCAGCCTTCGACAAAAGTTTTTATCTGCAAATCACCCAAAATACAAACAAAAAAAGCAGCCTGCTTTTTCGACAGGCTGCTTTTTCGCCAAATCCAACGAGTTTTTTGTAGCAAATTACCGCTTGCCTGTCGGGTATATCTCCGCAGGCCGCCACCAGTTATCGGCGTTATTACGGTAAGTGTGCTTCATAGTAACACTATTAAACCAAATCCGTTTGCCTTTGTCAAGGAAATTTTCTGTGTTCTCTGCGCTCTCAGCGGTTAATTCTTCCCCGATTTCTGTTTCTCTCTTTTGCCGCATTCAGCTTTTTTTCCGCCTTGCTGTCTTTGCTCTTGGTCTCTGCCTTTGCTTCGCCTTTCTTGCCGCTATCCTTATCCCCCGTCCCTTTCTCGCTTTTTTCTGCCTTCTTGTAGCTCTCGCTTCTGTAATCTGTTTCGTAGAACCCCGACCCCTTAAAGATTATTCCCGCACCCGCCCCAATCAGACGTCGCAGCCCCATCCTCCCGCACCTCGGACATTTGCGAAGTGCCTTCGCCGTTATCCCCTGAAACTGCTCAAACTCATATCCGCACTTCTCACACATATATTCGTAAGTCGGCATTGTCTTTACTCCTGGTCCGTCGCATCAGATGCCTCACTTCGTTTCTCCGGCTCTTCCTCCGCCTGCTCCGTCTTGTATTCTTCTGCCTGCCTGGCTTGCTCTTCTTCGGTCACTTCGCTGGGATGCTTATTAACAATCACCTTGCTCGGCCGAATCACCCGACCGTTCAGCACATACCCACGCTGGAACTCTTCGAGCACAATATCATCTTCCTTCTCCGGCTCGGCCCTTTGCAGCATCGCCTCGTGAACTGCAGGGTCGAACTTCTCGCCAACCGCCTTTATCTGCTCCACCTCATGCAGCTTCAGAATATCAAGCATTTGGTCGTAAACGATTCTGATACCCTTGACAACAACGTCCACGTTTTCCGCTGAATCCGCATTTGCCAGCGCGTGCTCGAAATTGTCCAGCACCGGCAGCAGCGTCTTTATTATCATTTCTTTTTCGTATGTCACCGTGTCCGCGATTTGTTTCGGCGTCCGCTTCTGGAAATTCGCGTAGTCCGCGCTCACGCGCTGCAGCTTCGCCAACAGCTCGTCTTTTTCCTTCTGAAGCTGCTCCATCTCCTCCCGAAGTCCTTCCAGCTCTTCGCTCATGGACTTTATTTGTTTCTGCTCCTTGTTTTTTTCCGCCTTTTTCTCTTTCATCGATTGTTACTGAAATACTTCTTCAGCCTCTCGAAAAACCGTTTCGACTGTGGAAAAACGCTCTTGTTCTCTGCCTTTGCAAACTCTCTTAGCAGCTCTTCTTGTTTTGTGTTGAGTCTCGCAGGTGTCTCGATGGTTACCTGCACAAGTTCGTCACCGCCTCTGCCCGTTCGTATATCCGGCAGACCTTGGCCCCTTATCCTGAACACGCTGCCGTACTGCGTCCCAGGCGGAATCTTCAGCCCCCTCCTCCCGTCAAGGCTCGGAACGTCAATCGTTGTACCCAATGCCGCCTGCGTAAAGCTTATGGGAACAACCGCAACAAGGTCGTTGCCCTCACGCCTCAGAAACTCGTGCCCCTTCACCTTCACGTAGCAGTACAAATCCCCTCTCGGCCCGCCGCTTCGACCAGGCTCACCCTCACTGGCAACTCGTATACCCTGGCCTTCGTGAACCCCGGGCGGAATCTTGATACTTACCATCCTCTTCTTCGGAACCCTACCCGTCCCTCGGCATTTTTTGCAGGGACTCGTGATAATTTGCCCGCTGCCCCCGCATTGTCGGCACGTCGAGACCATCTGGAAAAAGCCTCCTCCACGCGCCACCTGCCCGCTGCCGTTGCACACCGAGCATCGGCTGGGTGTCGTTCCTTTCGCGCACCCACTGCCTCCGCATTCCGGGCATACATCCTGCCGCGTAAACTCTATCGTCTTCTCAGCCCCTCGCGCAACGTCCTTAAGCGTAAGTTCGACCGTCGTTTCAAGGTCGTAACCGCGGCTCGTGCCCCTTCGCCCCCCGCTCCTGCCCATTCTTCTGCCGAAAATATCCCCGAAGAAATCATCGAATCCGAACATATCCTCGAACATACTTCCGATGTCCTGCCACCTCATATGCGTATAATCACGCATCCCCATCCCGCGAAGTCCTTCGTGACCGAACTGGTCATAGCGCCGCCGCTTCTCCAGGTCGCTCAAAACCTCGTACGCCTCGGCACACTCCTTGAACTTCGC
The DNA here is from genome assembly GCA_030608075.1 of Phycisphaerae bacterium. Lineage (GTDB taxonomy): Bacteria > Planctomycetota > Phycisphaerae > Sedimentisphaerales > Anaerobacaceae > JAUWIU01. Next base: position 985 of record JAUWIU010000004.1, on the reverse strand, counting down.
CTCCGCCTCTTTGTTGTCCGGGTTCTTGTCAGGATGATACTTCATCGCCAGTCGGCGGTATGCACGTTTTATCTCATCCGCCGATGCCTTCTTCCCCACACCAAGAACTTCGTAGTAATCCCGCTTTACCATTCTCTCTTATTTTTGTGTCCCGTAGACCGTCAGAGCTTCTTCAGCAGATTTGAAAGCATTCGACCGATGTGGTCCAATATTTCAAGAAAGCTTGCTTCTTCGTTTGCCTCTATATACTTCAGCTCTTTTGCTATTGTTAGCTGTGTTTCAAGTTCCGCACAACTTCCTGACGACACGTACAGAAGTTGCTTATATTCCTTGTTATGGTGTCTCCTGAAGCCTTCTGCTATATTCGAAGGTATCGAGATAGCCGAACGCCTCATTTGACTGACCAGCCCGTACTTCTCCTCTTGCGGAAATCTTTCCGTCAATTCATATATGCCCTTAACCAGTTCGATACCTTTTTTCCAAACGCGCAATTCTCTATACGTCTTTATTCCCACCTCTCCCTCAACGATATACGAACTACGATATACGAACTACGAAATACGAACTACGATATACGATATAAGATTACCTCACCGCCCCCGGTATCGGCTCTTCGTCCTTGTCCTTCAGCTCTGTTACCAGCACGTTCGTTGTCAGCATCAGACCTGCCACCGACGCAGCCATCTCCAACGCCGTTCGCGCAACCTTCGCCGGGTCGATAATACCGGCCTTAAACATATCCACAAACTCACCCGTGTTGGCGTCGTAGCCGATATTTTTCTCTTTGGAAAGCCTTTCAAGAAGGCTCGCAACCACCACGTCACCCTGTTCGCTGGAGTTATCTACGATTTGTCGTGTCGGTGCTCGCAGTGCCTTGCTTACAATGTCAAAGCCTGTTTTCTCATCGCCTCTGGCCCTGACTCGAGACTATTCAACCTCGCTGATAGCACGCAGGAAAACTATCCCTCCGCCCGCAACAACCCCT
>JAUWIU010000013.1 GCA_030608075.1 Phycisphaerae bacterium | reverse complement strand
GATAGCGTGTGTACTCCTGTATCTTTTTGTAGCCCGTCTGCCCTTCCTGCCGCAGCTTCTTCAAAGCAGGGACAACCTCGCCAAGCAGCATGAGAATAATCGAGGCGGTTATGTAGGGCATAATACCCAGCCCAAACAGGCTGCTCTGCCTCAATGTACCCCCGCTGAATATCTGCAGCATTTCCGCCGCTCTGCCTAAGGGACTATTTTCGCCTCTGCCGGCTGCCACCTTTGCTACCTCTTCCTGATTAAAGCAGGGAATCGGAATACTGTAGCCCACCCTGTATATTATCAAAAGCGCCACTGTGAAAAGAATCTTGTTGCGCAGGTCAGGAATTCTGAATATGTTGAAAACCGTACCAAGCATTTCCCTATCTACCTCAGTTCTTTCACTTTACAACCATTAAAGGATTCACACTATTAACTTTGCCCTGCCGCCGCAGCCGACTATTTTTTGTTCGGCCGCCCTGCTGAACTTATGGGCAGTTACCTGTAACTTTTTCGTAAGTTCGCCGTCGCCAAGAATCTTCACTTTGTTCTTCAGGCTGTCAATCAGGCCGGCTTTGGACAATTGTTCTACGCCAACCACTGCGCCGTCTTCAAATCTCTCCAATTGTGATACATTGACAATCTTGTAGCGGGTAGCAAAGTTGTAATTACTAAAGCCCCGCTTAGGCAGACGTCTGAATAAAGGCATCTGCCCGCCTTCAAAAAGGGAGATTGAAGTGGCGCCGGCCCTACTGCCGGCGCCATTGTGCCCACGTCCGCATGTTTTGCCTCGGCCGCTCCCGGTGCCTCTGCCGATACGTCTGCGGGCTTTGTGTTTTCCCGTCACCGAAGTTATTTCATGATTCAACATCTAAAGCATCACCACCTTTTTACAGCTTCGACCTCCACGCCGCGAAGCGATTCGACCATCTCTTTGCTGCGAAGGTTTAACAAACCATCCAACGTAGCCTTGACAACATTCTTCGCCGAGGTGCTTCCATAAACTTTCGTAAGAATATCCTGCACACCGGCATATTCCAGCACTGCGCGAGCACTGGAGCCGGCTATAACCCCTGTGCCCGGACTGGCAGGAACAAGTATTATTTTGGTAGCTCTGTATCTGCCGATGACCTGGTGCGGAATGGTTCGTCCGAGCAAAGCTATCCCGTGTAAAGATTTCCTGGCATCCTTTATGCCCTTCTCGACAGCAAGCGGAACTTCGTTGGCTTTGCCATAGCCGATGCCAACCGTACCGGCGTGGTCACCCAGCACTACCAAAGCCGCAAAACTGAACCTGCGACCGCCCTTCACCACTTTGGAACAGCGAAACACTTTTACAACCGTTTCTTCCAACGGCTTTTCTTCCTGACCGGTCGGTTCAACAGCTTCTAAAGCCAATTTGTATCTCCAAAGTTTATTGTTTTTCTCTCAAAAAACCAACCCGACTTTTCTGGCTGCTTCTGAAAGGGCTTTGACCCTGCCGTGGTATTTGTAGCAGCCCCTGTCAAAGCAGACACACTTGATGCCAACGCCAAGCGCCTGCTTAGCCACGGCCTCGCCAACTATCTCGGCAGCTTGTCGGTTACCACAAGTGACCAATCGGTCACGCAATCCATTAGCTCTTGTGCTGGCTGAAATCAATGTAACTCCGGCAACATCGTCTATTATCTGTGCGTAAATATGCCTGTTTGAACGAAATACCGACAGCCGAGGCCTGTCTGGTGTTCCGAAGACTTTTTTTCGCACGTGATACTTGCGTCTCAACGCCGCTTTTTTCACTCTCTCACTGTCAATGCCCATTAGAGCCAAATCCTAACAGCCGTCCACTATTCTTTACGCTGCACCTGACGTAAACTGTTTGCCGACCTTGCGTTTGACCTGCTCGTCAGCATACCGAATTCCCTTGCCTTTATATGGTTCCGGTGGCCTTATGCCGCGGATCTCCGCGGCGAACTGGCCCAGAACGCACTTGTCCATCCCAGACAGAGTAAACTTGGCGGGAACCTCGTTTCCTCTCGTTGCTGCGGCCCCGACGCTTACCTTGACACCATTTGGTATAGGAAGCTCAACCGCATGGCAGAAACCAACGTGGAAAATCAACTTGCCGTCCTGCTCTTTGAGGTTATACCCTGTGCCATAGATTTCCATCTTCTTTTCAAAACCATTGGTAACCCCGGTCACCATATTCGCAATCAATGCACGAATTGTACCGTGCAACTGTTTGTTCTGCCGAATTTCAGGATGTTCATTTTCAACCAATATCTTTCCCGCGGAAGCATCTATCCTCACTTTTATCCGCTGGTCACAGGCCATTTCCAAACTGCCGAGCGGCCCGGTAACTTTAAGAAGGGGGCCCGTTTGCTCGACTTTGACCCCGGCAGGAATAACAACAGGTTTTTTCCCAATGCGACTCATCAGCTCACCGTACAAAGTATTTCCCCGCCGACATTGCTCTGCCGGCAGTTTTTATCACTCATCACACCTTTACTCGTTGACACAATTACAGTCCCCATCCCTCCCAAAACGTACGGCAGCTTATCAACCGCAGCGTATATCCTGCATCCCGGCTTACTTATCCTCTTTATTTCCTTAATCACGCCGTTTCCGTTCTCGTCATACCTTAGGACAACTCTTAATATCCCCTGTCTTCCGTCATCAATTCGGTGAAAATCCTCGATATATCCTTCATTCTTCAACACAGCAGCAATTCCTTCACAGATATTCGAATCCTTAATGCTAGCCATTTTTTTCTCCGCTCGTCCGGCATTTCTTATTCTGGTGAGCATATCAGCTATAGGGTCGCTTAGACTCATAAACACTACCTCTTAGGTTGCTGTATCAGCTTTTTCACTGCTTGCTTTACCAACTAGCCTTTTTGACACCGGGGATCTTTCCTTCATTAGCCAATGTTCTGAAACAAATACGGCAAATCTTGAACTTGCGATAAACAGCTCTGGCCCTGCCGCAAAGCTCGCAGCGCGTATACTGCCTCACTCGAAATTTTTGCTTCCTTCGTGCTTTGTTCTCCAACGCTTTAGTCGACATTCAACTGCTCCAGTTCAGGTGCCGCCATCCGGTTTTCACCGCCAAAGATTACTGATTATCCTTTGTCAATTTTTTAAAAGGCATACCAAACAGAGACAACATCTTTCTTGCTTCTTCGTCCGTTTTTGCCGTCGTGACAAACGTTATATTCATACCCTGCTGAGCCTCTATCTTGGCCGGATTAATCTCCGGAAAAACACTCTGTTCGGTCAGGCCGATTGAATAATTGCCCCTGCCGTCGAAACTGTAAGGGTTAAGCCCGCGAAAGTCTCTGATACGCGGGATGACAAGATTAATAAGCCTGTCCATAAATTCATACATTCGAACTCCGCGAATGGTAACCTTCAAACCGGTTTCAACACCGGCACGAACCTTGAAATTTGAAACGCTCTTCTTGGCCTTGCAGGCGACCGGCACCTGGCCGGCAATCATCGCGAGGTCCTTTTTGGCGAACTCGAGAAATTTCTTGTCCTGCACGGCCTTGCCCACACCCATGGATACAATAACTTTTTCCACCCGCGGAACAGCCATAGGGTTCTTGTAGCTGAATTCGCTGGTCAACGTCGAAACTATTTGTGACTTATATAAATCTTTTAACCGTGCCATCTCGAAAATCGTCCCTGATGCTACCCTTTATCTGCTTTCCTGACGACCCCAATTTCCGTCCCGTCAGCCGCAATCCTCTTTTTACTCCCGTCGCTCTGTATCTTATAACGCACCCTGCTGCCCCTGGAGCTTTTCGGGTTTACCGGAAGAACATTACTTATATGCATCGGTTGTTCGATGCTGATGCGACCTCCCTGGGGATTCTGCCTTGATTGTCGAACGTGTTTCTTGGCTACATTGCAGCCCTGAACAACGACTTTGCCCTTCGCAGGGATGACCCGCAAAACCCTGCCCGTTGCACCCTTGTGAACGCCGGCGATAATCTCAACCGTGTCTCCTTTTTTAATATGCTGCTTCATTACGGTTCTCTGCTTACTGAACAAACTAAAGTACCACACTACACTATACAACCTCACTTGCCAGTGAGATAATCTTCATATAATTCTTTTCGCGAAGCTCGCGAGCTACGGCGCCGAAAATTCTCGTCCCTATCGGATTGCCATCCCCGTCAATCATCACCGCAGCATTACTGTCGAACCGAACGTAACTGCCATCAACCCGCCTAACGGGGCTTTTAGTGCGAATGATAACGCATTTGTGTACTTTCTTATCGTCCAACTGGCAGCTCGGAAGAGACTTCTTAATAGCAACACACACAACATCACCAACCGTCGCGACTGGGCGCGTCTTTTTGCCCCGACCTCCACCCCTGCCAAGAACCTTTATACACAAAGCCGCCTTGACACCGGAGTTGTCGGCTATATCCAACATTGTTTCCTGCTGAACCACCTTGTCGTCGCCTCTTAAATCGGAACTCAAAACACAAATCGAAAAACCAAAAAACAGTACAAAATCAAAGATTACCGAATTCCAAATTTGCCGCTTTGCCATCGGCATTAATTCTTAGGACTTATAAATAAATTAGGTTTCGATTTTGGCTGAACGAGGACAAGGCTGGCAAGGAAGTAAAATGCAGGCCTACTGGTGGGTAGTCCGAATTTTACTGACGCCGCCAGCCGAAGCCACAGCCGGCCAAAAATGGAAGATAATTTATTTACACGTCCTTAATTTTCCTTTCTATCACTTTCACAAGACGCCAGCTCTTGCTCTTGCTGTAAGGCCTGCACTGCGCAATTTCAACAACATCACCTACGTCAGCCTCATTACCCTCGTCGTGAACACCAAGTTTTGTTCTGCGCTTAATATACTTGTTGTACCTCGGATGCTTTACCTTGAAGTCGATTGTCACCTTGACACTCTTATCACCGCTGTTGCTCACCACCACAGCGGTCATAGTCTTGAGTTTTCGGTCCTGCATCTTCGATTTCCAATCACTATTTCAATTCCATCTCGCGGAGCACCGTCTTGATTCTCGCGATGTTGCGCCTGGCATTAGTCACCGCTTTTGAATTCTCCAGCTTCTCCGTGACTGCCTGAGACCGCAGGTCAAACAAATGTTTCTCCAGCTCTTCAAGTTCGCTCTCGATTTCGTCTCTGCTCATTTCGCGATAATGCTGCGCCTTCATTTCAAGCTCGCCTCGTTATAGCGTGTGTCTGCGCTTAACAAATCTACATCTAATCGGCATCTTATGAGCAACCCGCACGAATGCCTGTTTCGCCACATCTTCCTGGACTCCGCCGATTTCAAACATAACAGTGCCGGGACGAACCCGCGCCACCCAGAATTCGGGCTCACCCTTGCCTTTTCCCATTCGAGTCTCCAAAGGCTTGCTGCTTACCGGCTTGTGCGGGAATATCCTCAGGTATACTTTGCCTTCGCGCTGTAGAAAGTGGGTCGCAGCAACTCTCCCGGCTTCAATATGCTTGGCGCTTATCCAACTGGTCTGCAAAGCCTGGAGACCATACTCGCCAAACGCCACAAAATTAGTTCGCGACGCATTGCCTTTCATTTTGCCGCGTTGACTCTTTCGATACTTAACTCTTTTCGGCATCATTGCCATTGTTTCATACCCTTAAGAATCAATCAAGATTCCACAGCCTCTTGCAGTCTTCCATTTCATTTTGCAGCGTCGGTTTTATCCGGGCCGCTTTTCTCCGGGTGAGCAGCCGTTTTTGCGACACTATCGCTTACCGGCCTTTGAGCCGGTGCACCGCTGCCCCTGGCGCCTCTACCGGCTGGCGGGCCTGAATGCCTCGGTGCGCGACGACGACGAGTAAACTTCGGCTCAATCTCTTCACCAAATCTGCCTTTATAGATCCAAACCTTAACGCCTATTGCTCCATAGGTCGTCCGCGATGTTGCCACGGCATAATCCACATTCGCATCTAATGTTTGAAGCGGAATACTACCAAGCTTCTGGGTTTCCTTGCGAGCCATTTCAGCTCCCGCCAAACGTCCAGAGCAGATTATCTTGACCCCTTTGGCACCGGCATTCATGGCGAACTCACAATACTGCTTCATCGTACGCCTGAACGATGCCCGTTTGCTTAGCTGCTCGGCTATCGCCTCGGCAACCAAAGTGGCATTGAGGTCGGGCGATTTTATTTCGATAACATTGACCCCGACCTTTCGGTCTATCATATTCTCAAGCTCTTCCTGCAGTCTCTCGACTTCTGCACCTCGCGGACCTATCACTACACCCGGCCTGGCGCTGTGCAGTGTTACCTTTACCTCGTTGCGAGTCCGGACTACCTCAATCCTGGCGACCGCCCCTTTGGGCATCCGCCGATTAAACTTCATGTCGACATACCGGCGAATCTTCTGGTCCTCGACAAGAAAATTGCCATAGTTGGCCTTTGGAGCGTACCAGACGCTTTGCCATCCAAGGGTTATCCCTGTTCTAAAGCCTATTGGCGACGTCTTCTGACCCATAACTTTATGTCTCGTATTTCGTGTCTCGTTTCAGGATTCACACGTCAGGGTTGTGCAACCGTTATATGTATGTGACAAGCTTTTTTACGGATAGGGTGTGCTCTGCCTCTGTCTTTTGGTATCCATCTTTTTGTGCCGATACGCACTCCTGCATCATCAACTCGCGCCTCGCAGACGTAGAGATTATCAACATTGGCCTGCTGCTCATCCGCATCTGCCACAGCGCTTTTGAGAACTTTTTCAACCATTGCTGCGGCGCGTTTCCTCGTGAACTTGAGAATATCCAGAGCGTCCTGGACAGTTCGTCCCATTATCAATTGAGTAACCAATCTGACCTTGCGAGCCGACATAGGGGCGAATCGATACGACGAACACCACGCAGCCAAGTCATTGACCTCTGCCGACAGGCCCGCCGCCAGTTGGCGAATATCCTCCCTGCGCGGAACAGGCTTCAGCAAGCCCTTCTGCCAGTTCTTAATCGCCGCTGCAGCTTCTTTACTGTTCAAGCCGCCTCTGGCAAGCTGACCTGCTAACTGCTCTATGCTCACCTGACGCTGCTGACAGAACTCTTTCAATCTCGTAGAACTTAACATACCAAAAAACCTTTAGTTGCGCCTCATACAAGGCGCAACACGTGCACCACTACTTCATTCTCCTGCTTGAATGCCCCTTAAACGTCCTGGTCGGCGAAAACTCGCCTAACTTATGGCCAACCATATCCTCGGTAACGAAGACCTTGTGAAACAGTTTGCCATTATGAACCAAAAAGGTAAAGCCGACAAATTCCGGAATTATCGTGCAGCGTCTCGCCCAGGTCTTGATTGGTTCACGAGAACCACTCTCGGTCTGTCTGCTCACCTTCGCAAACAGCTTTACATCAACATAAGGCCCTTTTTTAAGCGATCTTCCCATTAGTGTTCCTAAACACTTGTCAATTACAGGACCAACTGTCCTTGTCTTTTATTCTTGCGTCTACGAATAATTCTCTTATTACTCGGATTTCTCGGATTCCTGGTTTTGCCGCCTTTAGCCGGCACACCGGTCGGCGAACAGGGATGCCGCCCGCCGCTTCGATGTCCTTCACCGCCGCCCATTGGGTGATCAACAGGGTTCATGGCACACCCTCTTACGTGTGGTCTCCGCCCCATATGTCGCTTTCGCCCAGCCTTTCCGATCCTAACATGTTGGTGGTCAGGGTTACTCAATCTACCGATTGTCGCTCGGCATTCCTTCCTCACCATGCGCATCTCACCGCTGGGCAGCACAATGCTGACCCAGTTTCCTTCTTTAGCCATAATCCTCGCAACACTACCGGCACCCCTGACCAGCTTGCCGCCCTGGCCGACCGTCATTTCGATATTATGGATTTCCAGCCCACTCGGTATCGAAGATAAAGGCATCGCATTACCAGGCTTAGGCTCACAAGACAACCCGCTTTCAACTCGGTCGCCCACTCTTATACCTAACGGGGCCAGTATATATCTTTTTTCGCCGTCGGCATAGTGCAGCAGCGATATAAAACAATTCCTGTTGGGGTCATATTCAACCGTGGCGACCCTTGCCGGAACACCATCTTTGTTGCGCTTAAAATCGATGATACGGTAAATTCTTCGGGCACCTCCGCCTCTGAATCGCGCAGTCGTAACGCCATGGTGATTTCTGCCGCCGGTTTTGCTGATTCTCTTGCAAAGCGACTTCTCAGGCCTGTCTGTCGTCAGCTCAGCATAATCATTCACCGAAGCGTTTCGTCGTCCCGCACTCGTCGGTTTGTATACTCGGACGCCCATAATCACTACCGCCTTTGGCTTTTCATGTCAGAATAAATCTATGTGATAATCGGATTCTAAAAACACAACCGCTTTTTTCCAGCTTGACGTCATTCCAAAGTTACTTCCTCTGCGACGATGCTTGCCTGTTCGGTTGGCAGTTCTGACTTTACTGACCTTCACTGCGTATATCTTCTCGACGGCCTTTCTTATCTGTGCCTTATTAGCTTTCTTGTTTACCTCAAAAGAATACGCTCCTTTTACGTTGGCAAAGTGCATTCCCTGCTCGGTAATCAAGGGTCGAATTATTACGCTGTAGTCGTCCACGGAAATTGCCGTCAATTCTCTCTTATGTCGTTCTCGTTCCTATCCAAGAGGGCCACAAATGCCTCTTTTGTAAACAATATCTTGCTGTGGTTGCAGATATCGCCGGCATTCAACTCTGCCACCGGCATCACTGCTACCTTTGGAATGTTCCTGGCGGACTTGTAAAGGTTCTCATCCGCAGAGTTAATCGTTACGAGACAGCTCCGGTCAATCTTAAGATTGACCAAAACGCTCACAAAATCGCGGGTCTTTGGTTGCTCGAACGTTAACTCATCAACCACGATAATGTTGTTGCTCAAAAGCTTGGCCAAAATCGCCGAATTTCGCGCCAGCCTTCGTTGCTTTTTAGGCATACGCTGGCCAAAGTCTTTGACGATTTTAGCAAAAGTAACACCACCGCCTACACGCTTGCCTGTCCTTATATTACCAACGCGCGCGTTGCCTGTGCCTTTTTGGCGGAACAGTTTTCTGGTCGAACCGGCCACCATCCCCCTGCTTTTGGTCGTCGCAGTGCCGACACGCTTATTCGCGTGGTACATAACAATCGCCTGTTTGAGCAGCGGATATCTGACATGTCCGCCAAGAATCGACTCATCGACTGTTAAGCTGTCAACTTCGTGCCCTTCTTTGTTGTAAATAGCCAAGTCAATCATTATTAGTTTGTATTCTCCAGCATTTCAGGCCTTGGTGGCACGACGAACTATCACGTAACCGCCGGCAGGACCGGGAACAGTGCCCTTCACCACCAATAGATTCTTCTCCTGGTCTACTGATACCAAGCGGTGGTTTTTGCTTGTAACCCGCTCATGGCCCATGTGGCCTGGCATTTTTTTCCCCTTTTTCAAGTTGCCGCCGTGCCCGGCATCACTGGCAAAACTCGATATTGACCCGGGAGCCCGGTGCTTGCGCTCTGTACCGTGAGAACCAGGGAAACCGCCAAACCCGTGACGCTTCATTACGCCGGCGAAGCCTTTGCCCTTGCTAATACCCACAACATCGACATACTCGGTTTGCAAAAATGCCGAAACGGTAACAGAATCCCCCATCTTGTATCCCGAATCAGCGGAATCAGCCAAACGCATCTCTCTGACGAACTTTTTCGGCACTGAACCGGCCTTGTCAGCATGGCCAGCTTGAGGCCTTTTTCTGCGAGACCGTTTAACATCTTCGTAACCCAACTGAACCGCATTGTAGCCGTCGGTCTGGACGGTTTTCACCTGCAGGACATGGCAGGGGCCGGCCTGTATGACAGTAACCGGCAGAAGCCTGCCAGAGTCGTCGTAGACCTGGGTCATTCCAACTTTTTTCCCTAACAACATTTCCTTCATCGTACTGTCTATTTCAACCTGCCAACTGCGTCTCACGCCTTAATTTTTACAAAAATCCCCGCCGGAACCACCAACCGATTCAGCACTTCCACGGTTCGGGCGTTTGCGTCGTGGATATCAATCAAACGCTTATGAGTTCGCAACTCAAACTGCTCACGCGACTTCTTATCAATGTGTGGACTTCGCAAAACCGTGTATCTCTCAACTCGCGTTGGCAGCGGTATTGGCCCACTGACACGCGTGTTGGTTCGTCGGGCGTGCTGCACTATCTCCTTGGCCGAAGCATCAAGGAGCCTGTGGTCGTACGCCTCCATTCTAATCCTTATTCTTTCGGTTTCGGTGGGCATAATTGCCTTTCCAATTCAACAAAACGGCGGTTCGCTGTTTTGAATTTTATGCCAAAAACCTACAAAGCTCTGTAGTATATCAACTTACAATTCAGACACAAGAAAAAAAACTGTCGTTTTCGTTTATACTTTTTCTCCAGGCGATAAATCCATCTTGTTTGTTTTTTTGCTAGGAAAGGCCTTTTTCCGCACCGAAAGCTCGGTGGCAGACGCCTCCCTTAAAGGATCAAGGCTCGGAGCGCTGTCTGGCCCTGGCAAAAGCCGTTTTATCGGGTCTTGGCACGCCCTTTACCTAACAAACCATCCGTGTTAACAAAATTACGGAAATGCCACAGCCTAACTCGTAAACGCAGCGGCATCCTTAACGCTGCTCGCTACAGCTAAAAAGATTAATAATATCATACAAATTTGCTCTTGTCAATAGAATGTCGCAAAAAATCTTATGCCAAACCAGAAAAAAAAGGAAATTCTAAAAAATTATTTGCTTACTAATCCGTTCCGGCATTTTGTCATAGCTGAACGGCTCCATTGTGAACGTTCCCCGGCCGCTGGTCGCGCTTCTAATCTCGCTCGAATAGCCAAACATCTCCGCCAGAGGTACCTTCGCATCGATTACCCGCATATTCCCATGAACCCGACAATTCGTGATTATGCCACGTTTTCCGAGCAGGCCGGCCTGCACCGCTCCCAAATTGGCCTCAGGAACCACCGCCTCAACTCGCATGATTGGCTCAAGCAAAATCGGGCACCCTGCTTTCATCGCCTCTTCCATTGCAATCATCGCAGCCTGTTCAAAAGCAAGGTCCGAAGAATCCACCGGATGGTAAGAGCCTCCGACCAACCTCACCAAAACCCCTACAATCGGATAACCCGCCAAAACACCACTGCTGCAGGCATCCCTGACCCCTCTTTCTACCGAAGAAGTGTACTGTCTCGGCACCTTGTCTGCACCAACTTTGCTTTCAAACTCAATATCGTTGCTTCTGTGACCATCATCCGTTACAAGAGGCTCAACGGTCACAACAACGTGGCCGTATTGACCGTGGCCACCGGTCTGACGGACAAATTTGCCCGTACCTTGCGCAGATTTCGTGATGGCCTCCTTGTAGGCAACTCTCGGCTTGCCTACTCTGACCTTTACGCCTCGTTCCCGCACCAACTTATGCTCCAATATCTCCAAATGCAGCTCGCCCATTCCACGGATGATTGTCTGGCCTGTATCGCTGTCATATCTATATTTAAAAGTGGGGTCTTCACGCTTCAAATCTGCGAGCGCGTCAACCAGTTTTGCTTTTTCCGCCGACGTCGACGGCTCTATCGACATACTTATTACCGTCTCCGGAAACGTAATACTCGGAAGACAAACCGGGTGTTTCGTATCGCAAATTGTATCTCCTGTCAGAGCCTCTTTCAATCCCACAACCGCGACAATATCGCCGGCAGAGGCCGAGTCCAGAATACGTCGCTCGCCAGCGTGCATCTCGAATATCCTCGTAATATTCTCCCGTTTGTTGCCAGTGGAGTCCAGAACCCTGCTGGAGGCCTTCAATGTCCCCTGATAAATCCGCAGAAAGTTCAGGTCCCCGTGCACATCACTGGTAATCTTGAATACAAGCGCCACGAGTGATGCGTTTCGGTCGCACCTGACGGTTATCTTTTTTCTTTCATCACTCGGCCTGTGCCCGACTATAACGGGCTTGTCCAAAGGTGACGGCAGATATGCCGCGACTCCGTCAAGCAGTCTTTGTACGCCGATGTACTTCAGGGCTGAGCCGACAAACACGGGATTAAGCTCACAGGCTAAAGTAGCTTTTCTTATTGCTCCACTAATCATTTCAATATCTATCGGTCCGTCGTGAACGAAGCTGTCCATTAGCTGCTCATCGTATTCGGCTGCAAGCTCAATCATTTGAGCCCTGCGCCGCTCGGCGGCATGTCGCAATTCAGCGGGGATTTCGGTTTCCTCAAAAGTTGCACCTAACCGCTCGGCCTTGAAGAAAACCGCCTTCATTGTAAGAAGGTCTACGATTCCCTTGAAAGAGTTTTCGCTGCCAATCGGCATCTGCAATACAACGGGGTTGGCAAGAAGCTTGTCACGAATGCTTTCGACTGTCATCTCGAAATCGGCTCCGGTTTTGTCCATCTTGTTCACAAAGCACAGACACGGCAGGTGGTATTTTCGTCCCTGTCGCCAAACTGTCTCGGTCTGCGCCTGGACGCCTTCGCTGCCGTCAAACACCGCAACGGCACCGTCCAGTACCCGCAGTGACCTTTCCACCTCGGCGGTAAAATCGATATGCCCCGGCGTATCGATAAGGTTGATTTCAACATCCTTCCAGAGGCACTTTGTGGCGGCTGAAGTAATGGTGATACCTCTTTTCTGCTCCTCTTCCAGGTAGTCCATAACCGTTGTACCGTGGTGCACTTCCCCCATCTTGTAGGTTTTGCCCGTATAGTAAAGGATGCGCTCGGTCAGCGTTGTCTTTCCGGCATCGATATGAGCTATTATCCCGATATTACGCAACTTGTCCATCTTGTATCTCAATGATAAAAAAACTGCCACGGCTGTTTCCTGGACGCACCGTGGCAGTTGAAAACCACAACTGTTACCATGCAAAGTGAGCAAATGCCTTGTTTGCCTCGGCCATTCTGTGAATGTTTTCCCGCGTGGTCATTGCTCCGCCGCGTTGATGATAAGCATCTATCAATTCCGAAGCTAAGCGTTGACACATGGGCTTGCCTTTTTTACTGCCGGCCGAGGCCAGCAGCCATCTAAACGAAAGTGACTGCTGCCTCTTGGCATTCACCTGCATTGGTACCTGGTAACTCGCCCCCCCAACGCGCTTGCTGCGAACCTCAAGTAGAGGCTTGACATTGTTAATCGCTGTCTCAAACACCTCAAGCGCGCCGACGTCCTTAAGCTCATCGGCTATAATGTCCATCGCATCATAGAAAACCTGCTGCGCAACACTTTTCTTGCCGCCAAGCATTAAGCAGTTAACAAACTTTGAAACAAGCTTACTGTTGTATTTTGGGTCGGGTTTAAGATACTTTACCGAACCCGTAAATTTCTTGGCCATAATTCCACCTTAAGGACTAAAAACTGAAAACCAAAAACTCAAAACTATTTCTTCGCTCCATATTTACTTCTGCCCTGCCTGCGATTATCAACGCCGGCACAATCCAGAACTCCCCGAATAACGTGGTATCGCACACCAGGGCGGTCTCGTACGCGACCTCCGCGAATCAACACCGTGCTGTGCTCCTGCAGATTGTGGTCGATGCCTGGTATATAAGCGGTAACTTCCTTACCGTTGGTCAGTCTGACACGGGCAATCTTACGAAGGGCGGAGTTCGGCTTCTTCGGAGTCTGAGTCCGCACAATCAGACATACACCTCTTTTCTGCGGTGAACCGGTAATATCGGATATTCGCCTGCCGCCCTTTCCTCCGAGCCTGCCGCGTCTAACTAACTGGTTTACTGTAGGCATAATTCACTCCCAATCTTCTGTTATTTCAGCCGGAATCATTCTATTCCGAGGGCCTCTTTCACGGCTGCCTCGGCTTTGGCTTCGGCGTCACGTGCATCTTTGACCTCTGCAAACTCTTTCGGCAGCGGAGCCTCAGCCAGATGCTTGACCTTTATCTGAAGATATGGCTTAAATGCAGTCCCAGCCGGTATCAGATGGCCAAGGATTACATTCTCTTTCAGGCCCCACAGCCTGTCCAGCCTACCTGCCAGCGATGCTTCCGTCAGAACCTTGGTCGTCTCCTGAAAACTGGCTGCAGAGATAAAACTCTCAGACTTCAAGGAAGCCTTGGTAATTCCCAAAAGCAGAGTCTTGCCGGTCGCGGGCTTGGAGCGTTTGGCCTTGGCGCCCGCGCCGCCTATCGTCTCTATCTTTTCATTAACAGCGGCAAGTTCATCTTTGGTAATAACCTGCCCTTTCTCAAGGTCCGGCACGTCACCTACGCTGGTAATCTTGACGCTTCGAGACAGTCTTTCGTTCTCTGCGCGGAATTTGAATTTACCAACAATCTCGCCCGGAAGGAATGAACTGTCCCCGACAGTCTCAATCTCGACCTTGTTCATCATCTGTGAGCAGATAATCTCGATGTGCTTGTCGTTAATGTTTACGCTTTGTGAACTGTAGACGCTCTGAATCTCCGCGGTCAGGTACCTTTGCAGCGCTTCCTCGCCTTTGATGCGCAAGATGTCGTGCGGTACGAGCGGCCCATCCGTCAGAGCATCGCCAGCCTCGGCTATATCACCGGTATGAACATTCAGGTGTCTGTCGCGAGGAACGTGATGCTCCTTCTCCATTCCACCTTCCGAGCGAATTGTGATGGTCATCTTGCCCTTGCGCTTGTCGCTTTTGAGCTCCACACGACCGCTGATTTCAGCCATTGCCGCAGGGTCTTTTGGCTTACGCGCCTCAAAGACCTCCGTAACTCGCGGCAAACCACCGGTAATATCCTGAGTGCCGCGCGTGGCTCGCCCAAGCGCTGCAAGCAACTGACCAGCCTGAACCTCCTGGCCCTCAACAACTTCGATGCGAGCACCTGCCGGAAGGTAGTGAACGTCAAGAATCTTGCCCGCAGCATCCTCGACAATAATCTGAGGATGCTTGTCGCCCTTATGTTCAATTACAACGTAACGCCGAACCCGGCCTTTGCGCTCCATTTCGGCGCGAACCGTCTCGCCTTCGACAATATCCACAAACCGAATCAGACCAGACACCTCAGCGAGAATCGGAGTGCGATGCGGGTCCCACTCAAGCAATACTGCCCCGGCCTTGACTGTCTGGCCGTCGCTGACGAGCACAGTTGTGCCATAGGGCACCCTGAACTTGTCCAGTTCTCGTTGCTTGCTGTCAAGAATTGCCATTTCGCCATTGCGTTTCAGGGCCACTCTCTGAACGCTGCCGTCTTCCTGCTTAAGGTCAACTGCGTTTATGTCCCTGTACTGAATCACTCCAGCCTGCGTAGCCTTCTGCGACCGTTCAAGAATAGCTCTTTCGGCAACGCCGCCGGTGTGGAATGTCCGCAGAGTCAATTGTGTGCCGGGCTCGCCTATTGACTGAGCCGCAATTATCCCGACAGGAAGGCCCTCCTCAACAAGCTGGCTCGTACTCATATCCCAGCCGTAACATTTCGCGCAGATTCCAAACACACTGTCACACGTCAGCGGACTGCGAACTCTGACCGCATCAAGACCCAAAGCCTCTATCTTTGCCGCCGATTCGGTAGTTATAACCTCGTTCTCACGAACAAGCATCTCGTCGGTAATCGGGTTGCGAATATTGTCTCTTGCTGTCCTGCCGATAATCAGCTCTGAAAGAGGTTTGCCTGCCTGTTCCCCGCTGCGCGTCGTGCTCTTGGTAATGCCCTGCAACGTGCCGCAGTCTCGCTCGGTAACAATTACATTTTGCGCAACATCGATGAGCTTCCTCGTAAGATAGCCCGAATTGGCCGTCTTCAGTGCGGTATCGGCAAGGCCTTTACGAGCCCCGTGTGTTGAGCTGAAATACTCAAGAACAGTCAGACCCTCACGAAAGTTTGCCTTAATTGGCGTCTCAATAATCTCTCCGCTTGGCTTTGCCATCAAGGCACGCATACCGGCAAGCTGCTGTATCTGGTCAACGCTGCCTCTTGCACCAGATTCGCTCATGACGAATATGGGATTGAGGTATAAAGACCCGTCTTCCTTCGTGTCCTCTTTGAGACCGCGCATCATTTCATTTGTAACCGCAACACGTGCGTGAGTCCAGGCATCAATAAGCTGGTTATACCTCTCACCGTCGGTCAAGACGCCGTTGATATAGTTCTTCTGAATCTTGCCGACCTTCTTTTCCGTCTCGTCAATAATCTGCTGCTTCTTCGCAGGTATCTTCAAGTCCGTTATACCGAAACTGAGCCCGCCAAGTGTGGCGTATTTGAATCCCAAATCCTTTATCCGGTCGAGCAAATCCACCGTTTCGGCATTACCGGCCAGCTTGTAACAGTCGCTGATTACACCACTTAAGTGCTTTTGTGACATCGCAACATTGTAAAATGGCAGCCCTGTGCCTTTTTCTGTGTGAGGCAGTGTGTCGTTGAATATGCATCGTCCAACCGTCGTCTCAATTACCCGGCTCAAACCTGCCACATTCTGGTCCTTTATCGGTCCCGTATCCGATTCCTTGACCGCTCTGTTAATTCGCACTTTAATCTTTGCCTGCAAAGCCACTTTGCCTAATTCATAGGCCATTATGGCCTCGAAGACATCCTTGAACATCATCCCTTCGCCTTTTTCACCGGGCATCATGTAGGTAAGATAGTAGTTTCCCATCACCATATCCTGACTTGGCCCAACCATCGGTGAGCCATTGGCCGGCGAAAAAATATTGCTGGTCGGCATTATCAAGGTGTGAGCTTCGGCCTGGGCTTCGATACTTAGAGGAAGATGCACCGCCATCTGGTCACCATCAAAGTCTGCATTGAATCCCTTACAAGTCAACGGATGAAGCATAATCGCGTTGCCCTCCACAAGCACAGGCTCAAATGCTTGTATTCCCATACGATGAAGGGTAGGGGCGCGATTCAGAAGAACAGGATGTTGATGTATCACATCCTCCAGAACATCCCACACCTGTTCATCGTGACGCTCAATCATACGCTTGGCACTCTTGATAGTATCTGCCAGACCAAGCTGCTTGAGTCTTCGAATGATAAATGGCTGATATAACTCCAGCGCTATTTTCTTTGGTAGTCCACACTGATACAGTTTCAGGTCAGGACCTACAACGATGACCGAACGAGCAGAGTAATCGACACGTTTTCCGAGGAGATTTTCTCGGAACCGGCCCTGCTTTCCCTTAATCATATCAGTCAGGCTCTTGAGCGGTCGATTATTACTGCCGAGCACTGGCCGTCGACAGCGCCCATTATCAAGAAGCGAATCGACCGCCTGCTGCAGCATCCTCTTCTCATTGCGGATAATTACTTCGGGGGCATTAAGGTCGATTAGCTTTTTCAAACGGTTGTTACGATTGATAATCCGCCTGTAAAGGTCGTTCAAATCGCTTGTCGCAAAGTTGCCACTTTCAAGAAGAACCAAAGGACGCAGGTCCGGCGGTATGACGGGAATAACTTCAAGCACGAGCCACTCGGGCTTGTTACTGCTGTTCTGAACGGCATTGACGGCCTTAAGCCGCTTGGTAAAGTCTTTGATTTTCTGCTGGCTGTTGGTCTTGCTTATCGCCTCTCTCAACTCTTCGCCCAAAACATCCAGGTCAAGACCGACCAAAAGTGCCTTGATGCCCTCGGCGCCCATTGAAGCCTTAAAAGCATTACCGTATTTATTCATCGCGTCACGGTATTCTTCTTCACTAAGCAGTTGGCCCTTTGTCAGGGGAGTCTGACCGGCGTCGGTTACCACGTAGTCCTGGAAGTAAATTATCTTTTCCAGATTGGCCGTTTTCATCGCCAGCAGCGTCCCGAGATGGTTCGGAATAGCCTTGAAAAACCAGATATGCACTACCGGCGCCGCGAGATTGATGTGCCCCATGCGTTTGCGGCGAACACGACTGTGTGTTACCTTCACGCCGCATCGGTCGCAGATTATCCCCTTGAACTTCGTACCCTTATACTTGCCGCACGCACATTCCCAATCCCTTTCAGGCCCGAAGATTCGCTCACAAAAAAGCCCATCTTTCTCGGGCCGATATGTGCGGTAGTTTATTGTCTCTGGCTTACGGACCTCGCCGAAAGACCAACTGCGAATATCATTCGGACCGGCCAGTGCAATCTTCACCGAACCGTAATCGTTAATCCGGTCGTAAATATTTCCCAACATTTAGCTCTCCTTGATTTAATCAGCCGACCTCACTCTGGACACCGCTGCATTTTGACCGCAGTTTGCTATCTTACAAAGCTCGACCAAGCCGTTTTTTCTCAAGCTGGATGTTTAATCCCAATCCTCTAATTTCATTGCACAAAACGTCGAAAGACAGCGGCGTACCCGCCTCCAGGCGATTCTCGCCCTTGACCATTGATTCGTAAATCTTGGTTCGTCCCTCAACATCATCACTCTTTACCGTGAGCATCTCCTGCAAGGTATAAGCGGCTCCGTAGCCTTCGAGCGCCCAGACCTCCATCTCTCCGAATCTTTGCCCGCCGGTCCTAGCCTTGCCGCCTAAGGGCTGCTGCGTGATGAGACTATATGGTCCTGTCGCCCGCGCGTGAATCTTGTCATCAACAAGATGGTGAAGTTTCATCATGTAAATGTAGCCTATCGTCGCAGTCTGGTCGAATGGCTCACCCGTCCGTCCGTCATACAACTGAGTCTTCAGTGTCGTCGGAACATGCACAAAAAGAGCGTCATCGGACGGAGGCTCCTTGTTCGCCTCCAGTTCTTTCTTGCGCTTGCTCATAAGCTCGTTGGCTTCCTCTGTGAGTTTGGCGATGTCTTGCTCACTGGCACCGTCGAACACAGGAGAGATTGCGTGGAATCCCAACACTTTTGCGACCCAGCCAAGATGTGTTTCAAGAATCTGACCTACATTCATACGGCTCGGAACACCGAGTGGGTTGAGCAATATGTCCAGACTTCTGCCGTCTTCCAAAAACGGCATATCCTCCTCAGGTGTAATCTTGGCGATAACACCTTTATTGCCGTGACGACCGGCCATCTTATCGCCGATGGACAGTGTCCTCTTGGTCGCGACGTAAACCTTCGCCATTTCGAGCACACCGCTGGGAAGTTCATCTCCGTGTTTTAAACTTTCGACCTTACGTTTTTTCTCCTCTTGAAGTTCGGTTATTTTTACCCAGAACTTATCGACAGTGTTCTGAACGTTATCTCGCAAAGACGCAGGCTTAACCCACTTTATATCAAAGTTTTCTATCTGCTCACACACAACCTCGTCGCTGCTGCTCATACCGACTTTCTGCCGTGTCGAAGGGTCAATTACCGTAACGTCAAACTTGCTGTGGACCACCTCCATCATTTGCCTGAACACCCGGCATTCTTTACCCCGCATTTGCTTTTGATACTCTCTCAATTGAGCCTTTGCAGCCTTCTTATCTTCATCAGTGCCGGCACCTCTCCTCGTGAACCGTTTTGTCTTTATTACCACTCCTTCATATCCGCTTGGCACTTCTAGCGAATCATTCTTCACATCTTCGCCGGCCCTTCCGAATATGGCATGGAGCAGTTTTTCTTCTGGCGTCAGCTCTGTTTTGGACTTTGGCAC
The DNA here is from genome assembly GCA_030608075.1 of Phycisphaerae bacterium. Classification (GTDB taxonomy): domain Bacteria; phylum Planctomycetota; class Phycisphaerae; order Sedimentisphaerales; family Anaerobacaceae; genus JAUWIU01. The sequence continues at coordinate 13,226 of JAUWIU010000013.1, read as the reverse complement.
GACTTTTCCGACAAGTATGTCGCCAGGCAGTACTCTGGTTCCATCTCTTACAACGCCATTTTCGTTAAGGTTTCGTAGCGCTTTTTCCCCGACATTGGGAATATCGCGTGTAAGCTCTTCCCTGCCCAGCCGCGTTTCGTGCACCTCTGCCGTAAACTCGTCAATATGAATGCTTGTAAAGCTGTCGTCCTTGACAAGTTTTTCACTCACAACAATAGCATCCTCAAAGTTAAATCCATCAAAAGAGACAAATCCTACAAGCAGATTCTTGCCAAGAGCCAAAATGCCGTTATCAGTGCCGCCGCCGTCGGCAATGATTTGTCCGGTCTTAACCCTTTCGCCAAGCTTCACGATGGGCTTTTGATTGAGACATGTCCGCTCATTTAACCCGACAAATTTGGCAAGCTTATATTCATCGGTATGGGTGATAACAATCCTGGTTGCGTCAACTTCCGTAACAACCCCGTCGCTTCTTGCCCGCTCAACCATACTCGAGTTTTGTCCCACCACTTCTTCCATACCCGTTCCGACCAGAGGCCTCTCGGTCTTGAGCAATGGGACCGCCTGCCGCTGCATGTTCGAGCCCATCAAAGCCCGGTTCGCGTCGTCGTGCTCCAGGAACGGAATAAGCGAAGCGGAAACTCCGACAGTCTGCTTCGGCGAGACATCAACATAGTTGACCTCCTCGCCCGAAACCTGGGCCAGTTCAGCGTGCGTCATGGCCTGCACCATACTCTGTTTAATTCGGCCTGTATCCTGGTCAAACGTGCCGGGAGCTGCGATGATTGCCTTCATATCTTCATCGGCCCGCAAATAATCAACCTTGTCTGTGGCTTTACCATTTTCGACCCTTCGATAGGGGGTAAGCAGAAAACCATATTCATCAACCGACGCAAATATCGCCAGCGAAGCAATCAAACCGATGTTGGTCCCTTCCGGGGTCTCTATGGGGCAGATTCTACCGTAGTGGCTGATGTGAACGTCGCGAACCTCAAAACCCGCACGCCTTCGATTAAGACCGCCAGGGCCAAGTGCCGACAGACGCCTTTCGTGAGTTAGTTGACTTAACGCGTTCGTCTGGTCGACAACCTGACTCAACTCACCACGACCAAAGAAGTAGTTAATACTGCTGGAGACGCTCTTTGAATTCACCAGGTCTGCTATCCGAACCGGTTCTTCTGGGTCTCGCCTCACACTCATCCGCTCCTGTACCGTCTTACGAAGTTTCAGCAGACCCTTTCTGATTTCATCAGAGGCCAGCTCATCAATCGTACGCAGTCTTCTATTACCAAGATGGTCAATGTCATCAACGGTTGCTTTTCTTTCGCTCGGGTCGCGTAAAGACATTATGTATTGCATCGTATTGAGAAAATCTTCCGGCCTCAGTGTCATCTCATTTTCGTCTACGGACTGTTCGAACTTACGATTGAGTCTGAATCTGCCGACTCTGCCCAGGCGATAGCGGTTAACATCAAAAAACTTCTCTGCAAAGAAAGTCTTTGCCTTCTCGGCGTTAGGTGGGTTGCCGGGCCTCAATCTTATATAAAGCCTTAACAACGCCTGGTCGTGACTTTGGCTTTTATCCTCCGCAAGGGTATTTAATACGAGTGCATCGCGAACCTCTTCAATGACTTCAATCTTATTGGTAGTGCCACCGGCGTTTGGAAGCACGATGTCGTGTTCCACCATCTCCGTTACTGCCCATGTCTTAAGAAGGTTATCACCGCAGCCCTCGACATTGTGATGTGTTTTCGCTCTGAATTTGGCCTTGAAGTGTTTCTCAAGACGCTGACGCAATCCCTGGCTGCGACTTTTCTCGCTTTTACTCGAACCAGCTTTCCCAATATAGCCTTCGTTCACTGTTCCAGTTTTAAGGCTTCTAAAGAAATAGATTCCCTGGTCATTGGGCACTTCTTCGTACTTTTGCAATTCATCGAGGGTCACCCAACCTGAGTCAGTTTCGAGCGCGTTCTTGCACTGTTGGAACAGCTCCTCAAGACGAGAGTTATTCTTCCACTGGCTTTCTACTTCTTTGGAGCTTAGCAACACCTGCTTGCTGTTGAACCTCGGGCATTTTCGATGCTTGTCGGCAGGATATTCCAAAGCCAGCTTGGTCTGAAGGGCACTGAGTTCACGCTGGGGCTTGATATCTTTAAGCGGCTGTCCACCCTCATCAGTAACCACATACTTAAATGCGAACCCCCCGGTGCGCTCGGCCCCCTTCAGCATATATTTCTCCCGCAGGCTCTTCTGGTTCTTTTCAAGCCATCTTCTGACATTTTCATCTTCCTTCAGCGCCTTCTCGGCCTCTTTTGCGCTGAACTTTGTGCGGTGAGGTAACGTCGATGAAACCTTGGTGTTTTGTATCATAGAAACCCTGTCACCGATTTGTGTGCCGGCTTTCACCATAACTTCACCGGTCTGCGGGTCCACAATGGGCTTGACGGCCCACATAGTAGGCGCCAGATTGGCTGTCGAAATCGTCTTTGTCGGATAAAACAAACGAAGAATATCTTCCGTCTTGCCGTACTCCGGGCTTATTGCCCGAAGAAAAACTGTCGCAGGCATTTTGCTCGACTGGTCAATCTTGACGACCAAAATGTCCTTGTGCGTTACACCTATTTCTATCCAACTGCCTCTTTCTGGTATTATCCGGCAGCCATGCAGAACTCTGTCGCCCTCTTTGCTTTCAACGAGAAAATCAACTCCGGGACTTCGGTGCAGCTGGCTTACAATCACGCGCTCGGCTCCGTTGATAACAAACTCACCGCCGCCTATCATGGTCGGAATTTCCCCAAGGTACATCGCCTGCTCAGCCAAATCTTCCCCTTCTTTGTCCCGAAGTCTAAAGCAAACCTTTAATGGGTAGCCGTACGTCAGACGCAGTTGTCGGCACTGACTCGGACCGTAACGAGGCTTCTCCAGTTCGTAGTGCAGATACTCCAGACTCATCGTCTTGTCGTAGTTGACAACGGGGAATATCTCATGAAACAGGCTCTCCAGCCCCATATTCTTCCTTTTGGTTGGTTCTATGTCATACTGAAGAAAGTTACGGTAGCTTTTCCTCTGTACCGCTATCAGGTCCGGAATCTCCACAGCATCACGAACTTTGCCAAAACTGCGAATGTTAACTGAAGCCATCTGATACTCCCATATTTAGTCAATAACAAACACCTTTTGCCCTCTCCAGGTAAAACATTTTTTCTACGCGAGCTCAACCACCGCACCAGCCGCTTCAAGCTGGTTCTTGGCATTTTCCGCCTCCTCTTTGCTCACGCCTTCCTTAACAGGTTTAGGGGCACTATCGACCAGGTCCTTGGCTTCTTTCAGGCCCAGAGACGTCAGCGCTCTAACCTCCTTGATAACCTGAATCTTCTTCTCGCCATACTCCTTGAGGATTACATCAAAGGTGGTTTTTTCCTCCTGTTCTTCAGCCGCCGCCTCAGGTGCCGGTCCAGCCATCATAACTGCTCCGCTGGCCGCGGGCTCAATACCGTATTCCTCCTTCAGGTAGTCGGCCAGCTCTTTAGCCTCCATCAATTTCAGGCCAACTATTTTGTCGCCGAGCTTCTTTATCGCACTGCTCCATTCCTTCGTCTCTTTAGCCTCGGGTTGCTTTGTTTCTTCCACTTCTTGTGTTTCTTTCGTCTCTTCTGCTTTTTCTTTTGCCATCTTATTTAACTCCTGTATTAATCAGCGCTTGATGGTAGCCGAAACTACGACGTCTCGTTTAACCCGTAAAAGGGACAGCCAAACAAGCAATTTATCCTTTCTCATTGTTCACTTATGAACTACTAATTGACTCACCTGCCGGCTCGCTACAGAAAGCTCTGGCTGATGTCTTGTCTAAGCAGCTTCTTTTTCTTGGCCCTCGGCTGTTTTAATAATAGTCTTTATACAACCTGCGATAACTGCTGCAGGCCCTTCGAAAGCACCGGCCAATCGCGACGCGACGGACCCCACCAGCATAACTATCTCGCCCTGCAACTGTGCCCGTGTCGGCATCCTGGAAAGAGCCTGTGCCGTTTCCGCGTCTAAAACCGAGCCATCCAGAAAAGCCCCCTTTATCTTTATCACAGGAACTTTCCTGCCACACTCAACCAGTTGTTTTGCAGCGTCAACAATACTGTCGCCGCCATAAGCAATTGTGCACGGACCGGCAAACAAAGCTGCCGCTCCGCCCATCCGGCAGTTCGATAGGGCGCGTTTGAAAAGCGAGTTTTTCACTAACAGCAGTTTGATGCCTTTTTCTTTCAGTTCGCCTCTAATCCGGTTCGCATCAGTGCCGTCTACCCCTTTGGTGCTCACCACCAGAAAATCATCAATCCCATCCTCGGCAATTCTCTTCTCGAATTCCGCCTGGAGTAATTCTTTGACGTATTTACTCATCTTCTCACCCGTCAATATCTCAATACTCTTAGTCCTTGGTCAACGCTGACACATTTCAAACAAAAGGTTCCGAAAGTCCTAAATAGCAACCGTTACGCTTGGGCTCATCGTCGCAGACACGCACATTTTCTTGATATATGCGCCTTTCACCGCTGACGGCTTGACCTTCTTGATATGCGAAACGAATGCCTCGATATTATCGATAAGTTGTTCGCTCCCGAAGCTTTGCTTACCCACCACTATGTGAATGTTTCCGCCAGCATCGTTTCGGAATTCGACCTTGCCCGCAGCAAATTCTCCCACCGCACTGGCAACGTCTTGCGTAACCGTACCGTTCTTGGGAGAAGGCATCTTTCCTTGCGGGCCCAAAAGTCGCCCAAGTTTACTTACCTTGCTCATAACCTTTGGAGACGCTATAGCAACATCGAAATCCATCCAGCCGTCAGATACCTTTTTCACCAGCTCATCACCGCCGGCTTCTATAGCCCCTGCATCTTTTGCTGCTTCAACGTCCGAATCTTCGCAGAAGGCAATTACATGCTTTTTCTTACCTATACCATGAGGCAGGGATATCGAGCCGCGAACCGACTGGTCGGCCTGCTTCGACGAAATACCAAGATGAAGTACGCACTCGACAGTCTGGTCGAACTTGGCCGAATTAAAGGACTTAATCTTCTCAACCGCTTCAGCAAGGCTCATCGGCTCTTTGCTTAACTGCTCAGATTCCCTCTTGTATCGCTTACTCCTGAATGTCATAAAAACTCCTGTTTTCGCGAGTAGCGTCTCGCTTTCGCCGCTAACTTCGCTCCCACTGCGCCATTGGCTGCCGTGGTTGGCTCAAACAATCAATTCTCAATCTCTATACCCATGCTTCGGGCCGTACCGGCTATGATTTTTTCCGCCTGCTCAATATCGTAGGCGTTCAAATCCTTGAATTTGTTCTCCGCAATCTTACGGAGCTGCTCAGCGGTAATCGTGGCAACCTTCTCCTTATTCGGAACTCCGCTGCCCTTGGCAATCTCCGCCGCCTGTTTCAGAAGCACCGCCGCAGGAGGACTCTTGACCTCAAACGTAAAACTCTTATCCCTGTAAACCGATATCACCACCGGAACAGTTGTCCCGTTAAGGTCCTTCGTTCGCTCGTTGAACTGCGACACAAACTGCCCTATATTAACGCCGTGTTGACCCAATGCCGGACCTACCGGCGGGGCAGGTGTCGCCTGTCCGCCAGGCGCCTGTAGCTTAATCTTTAGTATTACTTCCTTCGCCATAATTCACCTGCCAGTCCGACTGTGCTGCACAATATCTCCAACACAACCACGGTTCACAATTTCTCAATCTGCCAATATTCGATATCCAGCGGAGTGCTCCGACCGAATATCGTTACGATGACTTTTACCAGACCACGCTCGCTATCAATCGAGTCAACCACTCCTTCAAAGTTCTCAAACGCACCTTCGCGAATTCTTATCTGGTCTCCCTTTTTGAACTCAACCTTGATGCTCGGGGCCTTCTCAGGCTTTTCCGCCTCCAGCAGCATCTTGGCCACATCAGTATCGCGCATCGCTGTGGGAACGCCTTCGGTGCCGATAAAGTCCCCGGCATCCGATGTCTCCTTAATCATAAACCAAACTCTTTCATCGACCCGGCCATCCGCGGCCAGACTCATCTCGATAAAAACATAGCCCGGATATAGCTTCCGCTTGAAAACCATCTGCTTGTGACCACGAATCCGCTTGACCTGCTCAACAGGAACCTCAATCTTGCCCACGACATCGCTCAAGACCTCCATCTGCACCTTCTGTTGAAGCGCTTGTTTGACCTGAATCTCTTTATTCGCCGCCACACGCAAAACATACCACTGCATGTTACCACCTGACAGGCTCTCTTCCGTTACCTCTTTGGAAACATCGTTCATCATTCACCACACTTGCTGTTATTCCAAAAGCCACATAAAAAATACTCGAAATAAAAGGTCAGACAGGCCAAGAAGTGTAGACATAAGGGCCACAACCATAATCACAATAAACGTTGAAACGGCGACTTCCTTTCGGGTTGACCAGCTGACTTTTTTCATCTCGCCTTCGGCGGAAATCATAAAGTCGGCAACGGTTTCTCTGTTGACAAGCCAGAATATCAAGAGGCACAGCACAACGAATAAACCCGCGGGAACCATCGTCTGCGTCCACAACCCTAAATCTGTCGCCTGCAATTGCTTGTAAAGCTGCAGGCAGCCCAAACCGGCTATTATCGCTCCTCCAAAAGCGCTGCACAGCCTTGTGTACTTGCCCTGTCCCCGCTTGTAAATCTCAAGTGCCATAAAACTTCCCTAAATCTATCTCATTGCCTTCGATTCTTCAACTCCCTTCTTGACAATTGCCTTTATCTCAAGCAGGCCAGGAGGGAATCGAACCCCCAACCTTCGGTTTTGGAGACCGACGCTCTGCCAATTGAGCTACTGGCCTTTTGTCTGCACTTCCGTTCTCCCCGCAAGGTTTTTGGTCCTACTTACGCCGTATCTTATGAACAGTATGCTTACGCTCATTTTTGCAGAACTTCTTCAACTGTAACTTCGGCGTTCCGGACGCTACGCTGACATTGGTCCGATAGTTCCTGCTGGCGCACTCTTTGCATTCAAGCCACACATACTCTCTTTTGCTCTTCTTCTTAGCCATATAATCAATCCACGCCAACCAGGTTCAAGTAAAAAGCATTCCCTCACTTGCAGACCTGTGTCAGCCTCACGTGACGCCAACGAAAACGCTTACTTACGAGTTGTCGTGAAGTCAGGGCTCGCAAGCTCCCTATTCAAGAACCTTGGTCACCACGCCGGCACCAACTGTCCTGCCGCCTTCACGAATCGCAAAGCGAAGACCCTCTTCCATGGCAATCGGCGAAATAATCTCAACCTCCATGGTTATATTGTCGCCAGGCATACACATCTCCGCTTTCTTGCCGTCTCGGCTCATCAAGGCCAGAACCGAACCGGTAACATCGGTTGTCCTGAAATAAAACTGCGGCTTGTAATTCGCGAAAAACGGCGTATGACGGCCACCTTCTTCTTTGGTCAGAACATAAACTTCCGCATGAAACTTGGTATGCGGTGTGATACTTCACGGCGCCGCGATAACCTGGCCACGCTCCAATTCTTTCTTTTCCACGCCGCGAAGAAGAATGCCGATATTGTCGCCGGCCTGACCGTCGCTCAGCGTCTTGTTAAACATCTCTACGCCGGTAACAACCGTCTTGCGAGTCTCCTTGGCAAGACCGACGACCTCAATTTCATCCCCAACATGTACCACTCCGCGATCAACACGCCCGGTACCTACAGTGCCGCGACCCTTGATGCTGAAAACATCCTCAACCGGCATAAGAAACGCCTTATCCACGTCACGCTCGGGAACCGGAATATAATCGTCAACAGCCGTCACAAGCTCATCGATGCAACTGCAGGTCTCGTCGTTTTTGCCCTCGTCTTTCATCGCAGCTAAAGCCGAACCCTTAATGATAGGAATCTCATCACCGGGGAATTCGTACTTACTAAGCAGCTCTCTTATCTCCAGCTCGACCAACTCCAGCAGCTCAGGGTCATCAACCAGGTCCACCTTGTTCAAAAACACCACAATCTTCGGCACATTGACCTGGCGAGCAAGAAGGATATGCTCCCGCGTCTGAGGCATAGGGCCGTCATTCGCTGCCACCACCAAAACTGCACCATCCATCTGGGCGGCTCCAGTAATCATGTTCTTGATATAGTCAGCATGTCCGGGACAATCAACATGAGCATAGTGACGCTTTTCCGTCTCATACTCTACGTGCGCGGTATTGATGGTGATGCCGCGTTCCCTTTCTTCCGGGGCATTGTCAATTTCGTCAAACTCCTTGACGTTGCCCTTGCCGGCTTTATGTGCCAGCCGCTTCATGATTGCCACCGTTAGCGTCGTTTTGCCGTGGTCGATATGACCTATAGTACCAATGTTAATGTGTGGTTTTGTCCGCTCAAATACTGCCTTAGCCATCTTACTTTAAACCTCCAATCTGCTGGGTTATATTTATTTACTCTGCATGATTGTCAAAAACTGCTTCCGGGCCTTTATAAACTATCACTCCACAGCCGAGCCCCCAGATAAGTCAACCTCTTCATTTCTCGACCTTGAACTAATTACACTTAGCTGCTGATGGGGCTTGAACCCATGACCTCGTCCTTACCAAGGACGCGCTCTACCACTGAGCTACAGCAGCAGTCCAAAAACCTTAGTTGCCGCTTTCTCCACGGGCTCGGCGGCAATCCAAACCCCCAAAAACACGCCCGCACCGTTTCAAATTACAGGGAGACCCTACCTTCATAGGTCAGTAAGCCACACTCACTGTCCCAGGGGCCCCACAACAACTGCCAGCATTTAATTGACGCAAAACACTCATTTTACAAAAACTTCTGCCATTATGTAAACACAAAAAGTTCAAAAACGCAAAAAAAACTCAAAATTTTTTTTTCCTGCCGTAAACCAACCTGTGAAGAACCGCTATATCGCTATAACTCCTTTGCTTGCAATAACATAACACAACCTTCCCTTTGGCACCGTCACTCGTATTGGTAAGCCATACTCTGCCGGAAGCCTTGACGCCCAGCCCATAACGGTCAACAAGTAACATTTTTGGCTCTCCCAAACGCCCCAGTTCCCGGCACCACAGTTGGTTTCCGTTTCGCAACTGAGTTTCCCGTGCCTGCGTCGGTTACTACCGACCTAACTCTTTTCACTCGTTTTTGGCTCCTTCCGCTCCTTGTTTTGCCCAAGCCGACCATTCCAGCGCCGCACATGGCTCTGCCAGTTAGGCCTATCATTCGGAGCCTTTATTTTGGCCAGTACTCCAGCCAATACCCCCTCAGCATCACCGGTCTGTTGTGTAGTGCCCAGAAAATTGTCAATCACGCGTACAATAACATTCGATTGTTCCAAGTCCTTTTCCGACAGGCAATTGCTTACCAACCTGGCCGCGGCATCCACCTTTGGCCACTTCAGATAAATATCCAGCAAATCACCCAGAAACTCCTCTTTTCGCTCACTAAGGGCCTTGCGCTCCGCTATTTCAAAAAAGGAGACCTTCTGCTGGTCCAACAGCTTGTCGCCTGCTAACTTGGCCCTGCTGTTCTGTGGGTCAAACTCCTTCGCCCAGCTCATCAGCGTATCGGCGCCGGAGCGATTGAATATTTTGAGCATCGACTGCCAGGCCAGCTCGCTTTCGTCGTTCGAGCCTATCTTCTCAGCAAGCCAATCGAGGTCCTTTTGCCCACCAACCATGCCTGCAAGAGTTATAATCTTCTCTTTTACCTTAACGCTGCTGTCTTTATACTTCGAACCTTCACGAAATATGGTAAGCGCCTGTGCTTTATCAATATAGATGAGACCGTCAACCGCTGCCTCTCTGACTAAATCCGTCTTGTCACCAAGCCCCCCTTCAAAATAAGACCTGAAACGCCTGGCACACTTGACCTTGTAAACGCTCTGTGCGCACAAACCAGCCATCACCCTCAGAATCTCTCCGCGAAGAGCTCCGTCCGTATTGTCGCATCTTTTCGCAAGCGAATCGAGGTACTCCGCAACCTCCTCTGCTTCCAGCCCTTCCTGCTCAAGAAGCCTTTTTATCACCTGAGCGCCCTTTCGCATCTTTTCAGCGTCAGCCTCTTCCAGGTACTTTTTCGCCAGCTTCAACGTCTCTCTTCTTATCGCCGGTGAAATGCTAATGCCGGAATCAGGCAGTAAAGCGTTATGACAGGCTATACCTAACGTCACGAACATTTGTGTTTTGACCTCATCGTCGCGCTCATCTTCGCGTCTGAACTGCTTTAACAATTCCCCCGCTGAATTCGGGTCGCCCATCAACAAACGCGGAAGCTTGACCGTTTCAAGACGAACATCTCTGTCCTCGTCCGAAATCAGCTTAACCAGAATCGGCCTAAGTCGTTTAGCAGGGAATTTCGACTTGTTCGTCCCGTTCCACCACTGCCTAACCATTCCTAATGCCCACAATCTCACTGTTGCTTCAGAGCCTGACTCGGACAGGTCCAGGTGCCTGCCCAAGAACTCACCTTTCGCCGCATCATCCACTATCCCTTCGTACAGACCGTCCAATGCCGTCAAATAAAGCTGGCGCCACTTGTCCAGTTCTTTCTCCAGCTCCGTGATCCGGCGCTGTGTTTCCTGACGAATCTTCCAGATTCTCAGGAATTCATCTCTGCCCATCTGCTCGATGCCATCCTTGATTTGTTTGCGGCTGCGGGCGTCTTTGCCTACCGGTATGTTCAGCGATATTAGCGCTTCTTGCGCCGCCGCAACTACCTGTTTGTCAGAATCACCAAGCAGCTCTATCAGTTTAACTATCGCCCGCTTGTCGGGTTGAAGCTTCAATGCGCCTACCGCGTTCACTCTGGTCGTGCTGGCAAGAGAGGCATCTGTCACCATCTTTTCCAGCGGCCCTGATATTTGCTCATACTCGAAGATTAAGGTGGCTTCGGCAGCCAATTTGGCCTCAACCGCGTCCTTGCTTTCGAGAATCTCAAGAAGGGGCTTAACAAAATCACCCTTCTTGCCCATCCTTTCTTTCGCCCCTTTGCTTAGACTCAGGGCCTTGCATACCGCCGCGCGTGAAGCCTTGTTTTCAGCCTGTCCCAGGGTCTCAAGAAGAACCCTTCGCGCCTCAGGCTTGTCGCTGAAGAGCATCACAGTCGCGGCATCTATACGTGTCTGCTCGGTGGAACCCTTCAGCAGCGCTTCGCGATTGACCCTTAGTTGTTTATCAACATCAGCCTCTGCAACCGCGCCCTCAGCAGCCACCACTGCTTCTTCCACACCGACACCAGCCTGTTGGCAGCCTATCACCACTGCCAGCAGCAATAGACAAAGCTCTTTCCTGCTCATTCGAAGAACCTTAAGGAAAATCCCGCTTCCTAATTTAAGTTTCGACACCATAATAGCAACAAGGCCGGGCCAAAGTCAATCAGTTATCGTTTCTTTCCGCCATTTAGCCGTAAACTTTCGCAAAAATTCTCAGCCGCCACATAATTACTTTCGTTCCACTTCGCCTCGATGTTCTCTCCAGCCCGTCTTTATGGCCTCGGGTGGAATTGTTTATGAATCTTACGCAAACGCTGCTGGTCAACGTGCGTATAAATCTGTGTCGTAACAATATCAACATGCCCAAGCATCTCCTGAACACTCCGCAGGTCTGCTCCGCCGGCTAAGAGATGGCTCGCAAAGCAATGTCTGAGCGTATGAACGCTCAGGTTCGCTGGCATACCGGCACGCAGCGCATACTTCTTGACCAGTCTCCATATCTCAATTCGGCCCATCGGGCGACCTGTCCGCGACAAAAGCAGAAAATCGCCGCTGAACTCCTTGGCCAATCTCGGACGCAGTTCGTGCAGGTATTCAACTGTTGCAGCGATGGCCGCCTTACCAACTGGGATTACACGTTCTCTGTTGCCCTTACCCAAGCAACGTAAGTACCCTATCTTGACGTTTAAGTCGCTGATTTTCAGCCCAGCTAACTCACTGGCACGCACCCCGGTCGCATAGAGCAACTCAAGTATTGCTTTATCGCGATGATAGAAACGGTCGGCTGGACATGGAGCTTTCAGAAGCTTGATAACATCCTGCTGACTGTATATCATCGGCAGCTTCTGCCACGGCTTGGCGCCTTCAAGGACCGAACTGAAGTCATCTTCCACAAGGCCCTCCATTTTGGCGTATCTGAGCAGCATCTTCACCGCCACCAGGGCACGATTTATGCTGGCTTCGGATTTGCTCCTGTCACCGATTTTGCCCCTGGCCCGCCAAACACGAGAAAGCACGGCCCGCGTCGCCTGTAAAAAACGAGCAAGTGCGGCCATGCTGACATCCAGAAAACGCCGGCTCGTACCCTTTACCGCGCCCATTGCACGATTTATCTCGGCATCGTCCTCCCGCTGACAGGGCTGTTCGCCGCCGCCGTACCTGGTCCAAACGCGAACAAGTGCCATCCTTGTGGCCTTTAGAAAACGCCCAAATACAGCCGTGCTTACCTTCAGAATACGCTGGCCTACCGACTCAACAGCAGCTATCGCTTCGTTTATGGTATCTGCAATCGTCCTTTTGCCGGCCATAAACTGAAGATACCGGTAAATAACCTCAGGCTGAACTTGCGGCAGAGAGTTAATCCTGTGCGATTGGCAGAACTTCGCAAAGCTGAGTAAATCACGACCATAGGCAAGGATGGTATTTTCCGAAAGTCCGGCCTCAACCGTCAGATAGTTAAGGAACTGCCGTGTAATATCGGCCATTGGCAGTGATGATAGTTTCGAATGAAGATTGTGCACCTGCACAGAGGCCATTTGCTCCCCAAACTCGTCAACGACACAACTGAAACTGCGACAAGATAAATATCGGCAACACAAGTATCTGCGCTAAAACAAATTAACGTTTAGGCGCGAAGTGAGGATAGCCCCGGCAGGCAGGGCCTTTTAGCAGCAGCCGAGCGAGCATTTTTCACTGGGCGGGTGGGCTTTTTAATGAATACGACGTGGATTTTGGTGGATTTGGGGGGGGATGGTGAAAAATTGGGTTTGAAATTGGGTTTGATTGGGTTTGATTGGCTTTGAATTGGGTTTGAATTGGCTTTGAATTGGGTTTGAATTGGGTTTGTTTTTATTGGCATCGTTCATAGTTATTTGTTCGTAGTTCATTGTTTTAACAGAACTTAGGTTCATTCGAGCGTTCACTAAATTGGGTTTGTTTTGCAGAAAAAGGGGTGGATTTGTAGAGGGCTCTCGACAAATGTAGAGGTCAATTTCGTGAATGCGT
>JAUWIU010000025.1 GCA_030608075.1 Phycisphaerae bacterium | reverse complement strand
CAGACTGGCGCAGTGCGGATGTTAGAGGTGCAAACCGCGCGCCGATACTTTTAGATAGCGCCTGGCGCAATGCAGTACCTCACCACTGGGATTGGCCCCCTGAATATGAGGACCAGATCTATGTCTCGGGGGGGAAGGACCCGTTAGGCCCGGGCGACAAAGATGAAATCAGAAGTTACTGCGTTAACCGCCACCACGAGGCCAGTAACGTCCTCTTCCTCGATTTTTCTGTCACTCACATGGGGCTCAAAGGAATCTGGGAGTTAAAGTTCAAACGCCAGAGCTGGTTCACGAATCCGCAAGGTTTTGCCGACCCGCATCCGCCGTGGCAGTTCAGAGGAGACCCGACACACTGGATGTACCACTTCAGAAACTACCGCTGAAAAACGCCTGCCTGCCGGAAAGATTGGGGCCGGTCGGCAGAATCCTTCAGGTATGTTTCGCGCCGCCGGCAAAAAAACGCTTTACAACAAAGCGTTTTTTTGGTAACATCAAAGAACGAGCATGAAAAGGCATAAAAACAAACGCAGGGGCTTTACGTTAATCGAACTTCTGGTAGTAATTGCCATCATTGCGCTTTTGATATCTATATTGATGCCGGCGCTGGCGCACATAAGGAAACAGGCAAAGGCGGTTGTCTGCCGGTCGAATCTCGAGCAATGGGCCCTTATTTTCTCCATGTACACCGATGATAACAACGGCCTTTTTATGTCGGACCTCGGCCACGGGTCATACGCTGCTTTGAGCAAGCCCGAGTTGAAGTTCTACTACAAGAATAACGAGCTGCTGCTCTGTCCAATGGCTACAAAACCTTACGAGGAGGGAGGGCGTAATCCCTTTGGAGCTTGGCGCGGTGATGAGCCAGGTGACCCTCTCGGCAATCCTCCCTGCAGCTATGGAATAAATACCTGGATTCTGAGTAAGGACACCGCCAATTATCAGGTCCCGGAGAAAATGTGGACAACTCCCTATGTTAAAAGCGCAGCTTACATACCAATGGTCCTTGATTGCGCTGGTTACCAGAATGCCAATCCCTTTCACAAGGATGACCCTCCTGAATATGACGGTGAGTTTATACAAGATTCCAGCGAGAATGAAATGAAGTATGTCTGTCTTAACCGACATAACACGACAATAAACGGCGCCTTCATGGATTTCTCCGTACGAAAGATAGGGCTCAAAGAGTTGTGGGAGCTTAAGTGGCATCGCAACTGGAACTCGAACAATGCCCCCCCACCGTGGCAGTTTAGAGGAGACCCTACGCACTGGATGTACAGTTTCAGGAACTATCGCTGAAAGCACCCCGGCCGGAAAGATTGGGGCGGTTGACAGAATCTTTCAGGTATGTTTCGCGCCGCCGGCAAAAAACGCTTTATTCTAAAGCGTTTTTTTGGTAATATTCCTAAAGAGGGTCTATGAAAAAGTATAATTACAAACGCGGTGGGTTCACCTTAATCGAACTGCTCGTGGTAATCTCCATTATTGCGCTATTGATGGCGATACTGATGCCGGCACTGGCAGGCGTCAGAAGACAGGCAAAGACGGTTGTTTGTATGGTGCATCTGAGGCAGTGGGGCGCTGTATTCGCCATGTATACAGGCGATAACAACGACTATTTTCAAAAAGGCTGGGTCGACGACCCCGGCGGTTATGCCGGGGGCCACAAATGGCCCATTACCCTGATGCCTTACTACAAGAACCCCAAGATACGCTTCTGCCCAATGGCAACCAAATCGCTTACTGAGGAACACGACAGGGCGTTTTCCGCCTGGGTCGAGCCAGACCTTTCCGGCCCTATGGAGGCGCCTCCCGGGGCGCACTACCCGCCGCACGGCAGCTACGGTCTGAATGAATGGGTCGGCAATCCAGACATCGATAAAGGCCCGGGCAGCCGACACAGATTCAAGGAGAATAGCTGGCGCTCGGCCACCGTTAAAGGTGCCGCCAATATACCATTGATGCTGGATTGCTGCTGGGCCGGCGCATTTCCTCTCCACACCGATTCAGCCCCCGAATTTGAAAATGATATATATCTGAGTGATGATGAAATCAGACGCTTCTGCATCAAGCGGCACGACAAGAGGATTAACGGCGTTTTTGTGGATTTCTCAGTGCGAAAAATCGGACTTAAGCAACTGTGGAAATTCAAGTGGCATAAGAACTTCAACACGAACGGTGGGCCTGTCAAGGGCCTGCCCTGGCCTGCAGGCTGGCCGGATTGGATGAAGGACTTCAGAGATTATTGAAAAAAACCTCGTGAAAAAGGAACAAATCGCCGCTCGGCCTGCTTTACCAAAAAGCACACAAGCCCTATTTTTGCTTTTCTGAAAGTATTCCGTCGACAAACTTCATTTGGCTTACGACTTTTCCATCAAAGTTCCAGCGCGTAGCGGGGCCGTCGGCGACCTTATAATCGTCGCGCCAGTTCGACTCAATTCTCCTGTTGCCGTTTGGCCAGAAGTGCGTCCAAACGCTTGTGCCGTCCGTATCGTGAATCCATCTCCACCGCAGAAACCCGTCAGGCGTCCAGTATTTCTCAAGACCGGCCTTGCGACCGTTGTTATAGTTGACCTCGTATTGTTTCTGTCCGCTTTCGTAGTACCATGTCTCTTTGCCGTGCAGCAGGTACCTGCCGTCGTCGCAAATCTTTGCGCTCCAGGTGGCTTTGACTTTGCCGCTGCTGTACTTTTCTTCATAATCGTTCACTGTGCCGGAGTAACCCGCCTCGGCGGGCAAATCGCCTCCGGCATCGGAATAAATCCACGCCTCGTTGAGCTCAAAATGCAGACAAGGGTGGTTCATCGTGGTAAGTACGTGGATAACGCCGTTGGGCGCCTGCGCCACCGTCACGTAACCTACCGTTCCGTCGCTGTGGTTGGCGCTTGTCCAGTCCCTCTTGGCCTTTATCGACTTGGACTCGTGAGGCAAAGTACCCGGTATTGTTTTGATGTGCCAGTTTCGCCCTTCGTCATCCGAGATTGCCACAAAGCAGCCGCGCCTGGTATAGCCTGCCGGCTGCTGGTTGTTACGAGCCTGATGGTCGCTGACAAACACCAGCTTGCCGTCAGCCAGGCGGCTCAAGTGCCCACGCTGATTGCTGCTCAGATACGGAAACGGTGACTGCGTTTTCGGCTCCCAGGTCCTGCCCCAGTCGGGGGAGATATTCTGCTGCATCCAGTTGTCACCGATTCGGCCCTTCTTTGTGCCCAGGCAAAGCAGTGTCCCGGAGTATTTACCGCTGCTATCCTTTATCGGTACTATCGCCGAGTGACGCCCTTCGGTTCGGCCTCCCATATCTATCCACGTTCTGCCCTCATCGCCGCTGCGCCACAGGAAGGAATGCGCACCGCTGCCGTCCATTGCAAAATAGATGTTTCCTGCCGGGTCGCGGAACGCACTGGTGATTGGCTGCGGGGTCAGTTTTCCAACCTTGCCCTCTATGTAAGGCAGCTTGGCCTCGCTCCAGGTAGCGCCGTTATCCTTCGATGTTGCCCATCTGAACGGGACGTTTTTCGGCCAGCCGCGACCGCCGCCAAAGAAACGCAGCGTCCCGTTTTCGTTCCACAGCAGGGCACTTTGGTCGTTCATGTTTGCAAAATCCACAAAGACCTCCGGCATGTCCCACTGCTGCGAGCCGTGACGAAGTCTTGCCTGTACAAAACCTGTATTCGGCTGAGACTCGGTACTGGCTGTAGACGAACTAAAATAAACCGCCAGAAGGTCCCCGTTGTCCAGCGCCGCAAAACCTGGTGAGTGATTATGCGCCAGCACAGCCGGATGAACACCCGTCAACGGACCTGCGTCGTCCTGGTCGTTATCAGGCGGAATCGGCATCGCAAAATGCCGATTAAAGTACGGCACTTTCGAGTCCGGCCCCAGCAATGCAGGTTTTCTGCTTTGCTTGACACACTCTTGTGGGAACGGCACCACGTGAAGCGGCTCACTCTTGGGCATCTCACCCAGTACCAGCCGAAAACCGAAATCAAACCCGCTGCGAGCGCCGCTGTCCGGCGGCAAGGCCCAGCGACTGGCCGAACGCGCATTGTACGGGTCGCCGCCTCCACGCAGCACCTTAGCCATACCAATGGCCGGACCAACAGGGTCGACCTGCTCGCCGGCAAGATATGTCCCGTGCCAATCCTGCATCCACTCCACAGGTGAGTTGTGCATATTCTTAACACCCCAGCGATTTGGCACGCCCTCGGCCGGCGCAGTATCACCCGATGAGAATAATGTGGTCGTGCCTGCCCGGCAGGCATATTCCCACTCGGCTTCGGTGGGCAGACGGTATGGCCTGCCCTCTTTTTCGCTGAGCCACTTGGCGAAGGCCACCGCTTCACGCCATGTCACGCCAGTGGCATAGTTCGACGAACCTGAATACTCCGGGTCGAACTGCCTGTACTGCTGGGCGCTTGTCTCGCTCTCTTGGATGTAGAACGGCTGGGTAATCGTTACCTTATGCACGGGCTTTTCATCCCAGTCGCCTCCGTCAGCTACGTAAGTGTACCCTGCATCAAGCCCTTCTGCAGGGTTGAGCCGACCCATCCTGAATGTGCCGGGTTCGATACGTATAAGTTTCATACCGACTGAGTTGGTGAATGTCTTTCCGGTCGGCAGCTTTGCCTGCTCAGGGCCAAACGGCGAACGTGTCCCGTCGCAACCAATCAAAAACAGAACCAACGTGACAACACCAAATCTTCTGTACATTGTCGAATCTCCTTCTAAAACAAGCGATTAAAACTTGCAAGACGAACTGTCATTATTGTTCATCGCAAAAGAAATGCAAGAACGTATTACGCGATGTGCCGGGACAGCCCCAATTCGTTGTGCCATTGCCTTGCATAGTCCAATAAAGCCGAAAGAATGCCGGCATGAGCTTATCAGCCTGGAGCTTTGTGCACACTGGGTCGGGTTTTTTGGGCTGGCTGTGACATACAGTTGTCACAGCAGGAATATAAATGTGGCAAGATTGTCCGGCATTATTAATATTAGTGTTGCACAGACGGGGCGGATTGCTGAGACGGAGCGGTATGAAATGCGGCCGTAATAATGAAACCGCAAAAATCCAGCCGGGCTTGCTTCTTGGGGGGGTAGCCCGGCTGGTGTAATTTTTGCTTCCTTAGTACACTTGGGCAAAATGCGTCTCCAGGTCTCGCTCTTGACGCCCTCAACATAAGTTATGGTATCATTATTTTTGTCCGGTAAATTTGCCGGTCATAGGAGAGTATCATACCAGATTTTGGTCAAGGAAATCATCTTCTTTCTGCTTGTCCCAGTAGTTGACAAACTGCAGATGGTCAACTTTGGTATGGGGATAGAGTATGACCCTTCCGTCAACTTTGTTTTCTTTTATCATTTGAAGGACCTCGGCGGTGTGCTCAAGCCTGCCGACACCGAAGATGTAATTACCGGGGTCGATGTCGTTGTTTACAATTGCCTCGAGCGCGGCCTTCAGGTCGGACGGGTCTCCGCCGCTGGAACCGACGAGCTTTATCTCGTTGTAGTGCACATCGATGGCATTGACGTGGAGAATATGCTGTCCGTGGGCGAGGCCGCCGTAGAGATTTGCTACACCGGCCTTGCCGAGAAGCTCCAGAGCCTGCTGCTGGACCGATTGAATTCCGACAGCCACGATGACATCATCGGCGCCGGCTCCGCCGGTAAGCTGCTCGACCGTCGCCGTGAGCTTGTCGGCATCGCCAGCGATGAGATGGATTTGCAGCCGCCGGGCCTTGCCGCTCATGGTGGCGAGTGCTTTTTCGAGTCGAGCAGGCAGCAGGTCGGAAATGATGAGGTTTCGGGGCTGAAAACGCATTGCCATCTCGAGGTGCATTCTGCCCATCACGCCGGCCCCGAGAATCACTGTAGTACCGCCCTGCAGAAGGCCGAGCTTTGCTCGGCGCGGTGCGAAGGGACCAGCCTTGTGAATATGGAAGCTGCGCTGCTGGGCTGAGTACACACAGGAAATCGGTTCAGTCATCGATACGGCGAAGTACGACATAGACTCCTCTGGAAGCGCCAGCACACACTCACCTTCCAGCACCTCTTCCTGTACGAGCAGGTATTGAGCGAGAAACCCGCCGAGTGTGTAGCCCACTGCGCATTTTTGCATGTTCTCGGCGTTGTGGGTATATCGTTCGCGGTGGTTGATTGGCGGCACATCGACGGCGGGCTGGATTGCGAGTCGCTGGCCCAGCTCGTAGCGGTCCTTTACGTTATCGCCGAGTTTAACGATGGTGAGTGCTCCTTCGTCACCGAGGATTATGGGAGGTTTCCGGATGTCCCAGCCGTTGATGAAGGCGTGTTTGGGGCCTTGGGCAATGACCTTAAGGATGGAGGTGCAGACGCCGGCGGCATCGACTCGGCAGAGCAACTGGTTTGGTCCCGGCTGTGGGACCGGCACAGGCTTGCATTTGAGATGTTCAAATCCGGTGCCGGAAAGCGTCACAGCCTTCATGGGTTCGGGGACGTCGAATTGTTTTTCTTCACGATAAGCAAACAGCTTTCCCATTATGATGGTCTTTCCACAACCACTTAGGCATCATTGGCAAACAGACCATTGTATAACGCAAATTTTTCGCTGTCGCAAACGGAAAATTGCTTGCTTACGCCTGTTTTGTCTGTTATACTAACGGTTTTCGGTTGGCTGGAAATTGCGTTGAAGTTTATGTGGAGATAAGAATTATGAAAAAGAGCTGGTTGATTGCGGCAGTTATCGTCAGTTGTGTTCTGCTCGGGCAGGTGGGCTGTAATGAGGCGGTTACGGTAGCAGAGAAGGGCAAATCTGAGTCGCCGGTGTCCAAAGCGGCGGTTGAGCCGGCAAAGCCCCAACCCGAAAAAGCACAGCCAAAGCCTGGGCCGGCGGTGTCCAGGACAATGCCTAAACCCGCAAAGGCTCAAACAAAACCAAAGCCCGAGCAGGCATCGCCCAAGATTGTGTTTGAAAAAGAGGTGTACGATTTTGGCCAGATTGCTCCACGGACAAAGAACAACTGTGAGTTCAAATTTACAAATACGGGACAGGGCCTGTTAGAAATCGGAAAAATCAGAAGCTCGTGCGGCTGTACCGTTCCCGCGCTAAGCAAAAAAGAATATGCGTCGGGCGAAAGCGGGAGTATAAAAGTGACCTATCGGACAGGCAGCTACCCCGGGGGCAGGAAGCGATATATTACTGTCCCCAGCAACGATTCGGCAAGGCCCAAGGTCAGATTGACCATTAAGGCCAAAATAGTGGCGAAAGTTGATTACGAGCCGAAGTCGATGAAGCTTTTGCTTAACAGGGAAAATGCCGGCTGTCCGAAGATTACCCTTCGCAGTCTTGATGAACAGGAATTTTCGATAAAGCACATCAAGTCGACAGGGAACTGCATAAGCGCCGAATTCGACCCTTCGGTCAAGGCGAGGCGTTTTGTTCTGGATGCCAAAGTTGATGTTGAGCAGGCGAGGAAACTATCGAGCGGGACGGTCAATATCGGCCTGACGCATCCTCAAGCCCAGACGGTGTCAATCCGCTTTACCGTCCTGAAGAGATTCAGGCTTAACCCGTCCACGCTCAGCATTGTCAGGGCCGAACCAGGCGTACCAATAAGAAGGAAGCTCTACATCATTAACAACTACGGTGAAGATTTCGAGATTGAGTCGGCGCACTCTGAAAAGGGTATCATAAAGATTGTCAACCAGAAAAAGATTTTGAACAAAAAAGGGGTTGGCGACCGCTACAGTTTTGATTTGCAAATAACGCCGCCGCCACCCGGACGTAGGACAAGATTCACCGATGTGTTTGTTGTGAAGATAAAAGGCGGTGAAACACTTCGGGCGAGGTGTAACGGGTTCTATCCGAGGAAATCAACCAAGCAATCGGGCCAATAAGAGTGAACTTGGCATATGATGCGATTAGTGAGCTGTGTTTGTGCGTTAGCGGTTTTGGGCGTATGCGTGGCCGGTATGTCAACGAAACGGCCGGCAAAATCTCTTTCGGGTGCCGGTACGATTACCGTCTTCCTGACCGGCAATGAACTCGGGACGTTGAAGGCGTGCGGCTGCACGGAAGGGCAGCTTGGCGGCTTTGAAAGACGGCCGGCGATATTCAACAGTGTCCCGGCGTCACAACGTTTGATTATCGATACCGGTTCGTTTGTACGGGGCAACAGTGAGCAGGACCTCATCAAGTTCAATATAATAATTCAGGCTTTTGGCCTGCTCGGTTATGACCTGGTCAATCTGACTGAAGAAGACATCAAAATAGCCAGGGAACTGGGCGTGCTGGATAGTCTCGCCTCAGTTTTTGGTATCATAAGTCCTCACGGCACCGGAGCAAATGAAGAATCAGCGGGAACTCCGGCAGGATTTACAAAGCAGTTGTCGCTGGCGGGTAAACCGGTACTATTTGCGGTAGCGACCTTTGACGCAAAATCCGGCGAAGTCGACCAAATCGCTGCACTTTTTGGCCCCCAAAGCAGTGAGGAAACAGTCAATATTCTTATCCTGAACCACTGCGATTCCGAGATTATTGCTTCTATTGCCAAGGCCGGTGCGGATGTGGATTGCGTAATTTGTCCGGGCGAATCCGATGAGCCGACAGTAATCAGCGACCCGGACAAAAGGCCTCTGGTAATCTCTGTGGGACGTTTAGGCAGATATATCGGCCAACTGAAAATAAGAGCCGACAAGGAAAAAGCCAAACTGAAATTAAGTTTTTCTGCCACAGCGGTTACTGAGGATTTGCCGGCTGAGAATTCGCTTGTTGAGCTGTATAAGGACTATCAGGAGCTTGTCAAGGAGGCGAATCTGTTGCAGAAGCTGCCGCGTGTTCCTTTGCCGAATGGGCTGGAATATGTCGGGTCGAACTCGTGTAAACTCTGCCACCGTTACGAATACGAAAAGTGGGGCAGCAGGGCCCATGCACGTGCCTATGCGACTCTCGAAAAAGTCGGGTCTCAGTATGACCCGGAGTGCATTGTCTGTCATGTGGTTGGTATGGGATATGACAGCGGGTATATTTGCGAGACCAAGACGGGCCATCTCAAGGACGTGGGCTGCGAGAACTGCCACGGCCCGGGCTCGAAACATAACGCGACTTTGGGCAAGGCAAAAACTACTGAGCCGAAGATGCACTGCAGCGACTGCCACACACCGGAATACAGCGGTCTGTTCTTAGGCGATAAGGCCTGTTACCTGGAAAAAATAGTTCACTGGAGGGAACCAAATGAGCCGGGCAATGTCAAAGAATGAGGAGAGCTAAACAGGTTATGATAAAGACATTGCGAATAACAGGTGTTTTAGCGGCGGTTCTGGGGGCGGGTTTCTTTGTAGTTCCCGCGGTTTTGGGCTCTCGCGGCGATGAAAAAGTGGAGAAGCTCTTGAGTTCTGCGGGGGTGATAGAGGAGTTCAAAAAGGCCGAAGGTAATAAGGCCAAGGTCGGCAAAAGCCAGACTCCGCCGCTTGTCAAACAAGCCGAGGACTTTGCGCGATACCTGAATCCACCGCCCAAGCGCCGGGAAACTGCCGCAGTCCGTACTAAACTGCAAGATGTCCGGCCACCTAAGGTTGCAGCCAAATTCAACCTTCTCGGTATCAGTTATTACTCAGCACACCCGGAATTATCGCTGGCACTGATTGATGAGGTGGGCAAAGGAACATCGTGGGTCAGACAATCCGGTACGGTGGGGCATCTTTTGATTGAGCAGATTAAAGAGGGTGCCGTAGTCGTTCGAGACAACGAGAGAACGTTCGAGATGGTGCCCGAGAAAGAGCCAAGAAGGAGTCTTCTTAAAGGCTCGTCGCCTGCCGAAACCGGCTCCAAGCCTGTATCATCGGCCGTTAGCAGGGGAGGCAGCGATGTTAACGGCAGTGTGCCTTCCGGCAGAGAGCCTTCTCGCGGTAGAGCTTCAAGGGGCAGATATTCCCGCAGCAGAGGCTCTCACAGAAAGCCGTCCCGCAGCGAAACGCCGCCGACAGGCAATGAGGGGGCTCTGATGGAAAAGCTGCTGCGTGATATACAAGCGATGAAGGCCGGCTACACACCAGAGAGAGGTGACTCAAAAGCCGAGGCCGAAGAGGATGGCACCAAGGTTATGAAAAAGATGATTTCCGACATTGAGGCTATGCGTATAAGTGCTGCCGAAGCAAAGCGGTTAGGGCATTTGGGCCAGGAATTGAAAAATGGGGGCAGGGATGCAAACCACCCAAAGGGCGGCGGGTCCAAGCTCGAGAGAAGCTCGCGTAAGCCAAGCAGCCCGTCTAAGGATTAACCCTTGCTCGGCAGGACGTCAAGCCCTTCTGCATAGATTCTATTGATACTCAATTGGATAAGCAAGCCTTTTGTCTGGACATTAGCAAGTAAGTCGGGTTGAGCTGGTGTGCCAGCACGCAGGTTATCGGGCGTTTTTTATGCCTTCGTTGTCGTTGACTTTGCGGCTTCGTGCCGGGGCGGAGTTTCCACCTGTTGGATCCAGGATGAAGCGATTTTGGGCGTACTTCATATCCAAATTTCTGCCAGAAAACAGGAACTTTTGGCTGCCGGGGATGTCTAACTTATTGTGGAACCCCAGCGACGGGGTATCTTGGCAATCTGCCGGTGAAAGGGCGATAAATAGTTAGGTTTTGTCGTAGATATGTAGGATTTGCAGTTTATTTGCGGATAGGATAGGAGCTGTCAATGGTTACGAGAAAACGGTTTTTTGGGTGGTGCCATCGTAAAGCTTTCATTTTCATTTGGATTATCAGTGTCAGCGGAGGTTTAATCTTTGCGGCCGAGCGGAAGGTAGCTGCTCCATTGCAGAGGTATATGTCTCGGTCCTTGAAGCACATATCAGCCGAACAGGGCAGAAAATACCTGGCGCAGGCCAAAATCGGCACGGCTTCACAGCTTGGCAAGTCCGATATACTGTTGATAACAGGCACGGTGGACGAACTGGTTAAAGCAAAAGCTGTTTTGGGCCTTGTCGACTCCGAGCAGAAGTATGTTGTAAAGGCGATACTTCCGGCCTCAGCTTACAAGAATCTTCCTAACAACGACTCGATTGCGAACGAACTCGGTGATATAGCGATTGGCACATTCAACGACCCGCCGAAAACTGCCGCAAAGGCCAAAGCGATTATAGACCTTCACAACGGCGCTGTCATAGCAGTTGCCCCTTCCGAGCAGCTTGGCAGGATCATTGCAGCGATTGAGGGACCGCAACAGGGCAGGCCTTCGGCGCCGGCTGAACCGGATTTAGCTGGCAGAGCGAAGCAGGCGCCTGGGGCATATCAGCAGTCGGAGCCGAATCAGCTAAGCCGCCCCAAGCCGGCTACAAAAGACCCCGAGGCCAATCAGCTTTTCGGCAACCTTCTGAACTCTCTTGCCAAAGCCGACAGGATAGCAGCACAACCCCGACAAGTGCAGACTGAACCAAATGCAGCCGGCGCCGTTGCGGCGGTGCCGGAGCCAAACATTCCGAGTGAGCCTTCCGCAGATTTGCAACGACCGCCAAAAGCACCGGATGAGCAACAGCAGGCCGTCACTCAGCCTGCTGCGGAAAAGGCGGCAGCGAAAGAGACTGCCGAAGAAGCAAAACCGAAGCCCAAGCCTGAAGCCAAACAAGAGGTAGCCGGCAAGACAAGTGAGACCGCCGCGCCGGCGGCTGCGACTTCCGGCCAGCGGTACGAGCCGGGACCGGTTCCCAGCGGAGAGGAAGAGCTTGAGCTTGAGTTGCCGGAGAAACTCAATATTGTGGACCTATTTGACCTGGTCGGCAAATATCTGCATCTGGACTATATGTATGACCCGACCAAGGTCAAAGGAGAGGTCTCGCTCAGACTTCAGGGTCCAGTCAAGGTCAAGGACCTGTATCCTATGCTCGAATCGGTACTGAAGTTCAAGAAGCTTGTGATGACTCGTAAGGGCAATCTTGTAACCATCCGCCCTGATACCGAAGTCTGGAGTGGCGACCCTGCCTGGCAGCCGGAAGAAGCCGATGTGGTGCACGGTGATGTTATCATAACCCGCGTCTTTGAGCTCGAGCATATGAGTACAAGCAGCGCAGAAGAACTCCTCAAAGGGATGGATTTGGGCGCGAGCATCACAGGAATACCCGAAACGAAAACGATTATCGTTGCCGGCTACGCGTATCGGATGGAGCGTATCAAGAGACTTCTGGAGATGCTCGACAAGCCGGGCAAACCGAAAAAGTTCACGTTCAGGCAGCTAACATACACTATGGCAGAGTCGCTTGCTCCGAAGATTGAAACCCTCGCCGAACAGTTGGGCACGGTATCGGTATCGATTAGCATTTCGGCTCCGTCTCAGGCGCCTCTTAAGCGGAGGTCCGGGGAGTCAAGTGCTGCCTTCAGACGTCGGCAAGAAGCGGCGAGGCGCAGCGGCGCCAGGCGCCGCGGAGCCGAACCGGCCGAAGCCGGCGAACCGACCGTATATCTCGAAGCCGACGAAAGAACGAACCGTATCCTCATGATAGGATACGACGAGCAATTAGCTATTGTGGATAAGCTGATAAACGCTCTTGATGTTGAGCAGCAGGACCTGCGGACGATGCGATTGTACGACATGCAGCACGTTGATGCCGAAGAGGTGATGACCAAGCTGGTGGACCTCGGCATAATAAGCACGGGTCCGACAACGCCGACCAGAACACCTGCCCGGCGGACGCCACCCGCCAAGGGCAAGCAAAGAACCACGACGCCAGGAACGGCAGAAGAGATTGTAATGGAGGAACCGCAGGTGGTGGTTGTGGAGTCGACAAATTCGCTTCTGGTCAATGCAACGGCTGAGCAGCACGTTCAGATAGCTACAATCATCGGCTATGTCGACAACCAGATGCGGGAGCAGGAGATACCTTACAAGATTTATTCGCTTGAAAACCAGGCCCCGGAGGACTTGGCGGAGGTTTTGAATAAGCTTATTCAGGAGACCATCAAGGACAAGGCGGGCAAAGTCGAAAAGGTCGTGAAGAAGACGGAGGAGAAGATTATCATCGTTCCGGATAAAAACACTTTTTCGATAGTTGTCTACGCCAGCAAGAAGAATCAGGAATGGATAAAGAACCTGATAGAGAATCTGGACAAGAGAAGGCCGCAGGTGCTGATAGACGTAACGTTAGTTGAAGTATCGAAGTCCGACAGCTTCGACTATGACCTTACTGCGATAACCAGTTTCCCGAATCTGACAGATGTTTCTGGACTCACCAGCCCTATTATGGCGGTTCCGGAGACCTCGTATAATTGGGTTGACAGACTTACATCAAGCAGCCGAGACCATTTTGCTGATTTCGGGTCTAACAAGGGTTCAGGGAGAGGCTTTTATGCTGACAGGCACATCAATGCATTGCTGCAACTGATGCAGAAAAAGAGCTACGGCAGGGTCTTAGCCAAGCCCAAGGTTCTTGTTAACGACAATGAAACCGGAATAATCAAGACAACAGATACTATCTATATCGAGAGAATATCGCAGACCGGCAGAGTTAGCACCGCTACCACTGGTGTAGCAGATGACTTCTTCAACCGAAGTATCACCTTTGACCCCTATGATGCGGGTATAACACTTGAAATCACCCCACATATCAGTGAAGGCGACCTGCTTCGCCTTGAGATTACATTGACCAGGTCGGATTTCGACATTCCTGAGGAACTGACAAAACCGCCGGATACAACCTCCAGTGACATCACTACGGTTGTTACCGTTCCAGACGGCAGTACAATAATTCTTGGTGGTATGCTGAAACTGAACCAGGGCAAGGGTGGTTCAAAGGTGCCTTTCATAGGCGACCTTCCCATCGTGGGAGGATTGTTCAGGTCGGTCCATAATAGTGACATACAAAAGAAGCTGTACGTATTCGTCAAGGCCGAGATTTTAAGACCGAGCGACACGCTTGCCGGTCTGCCGGACTTAAATCGGATATCACTCAGAGACAGAGAAGCTTTTGAAAAATCTGAGCGTCAGTTCCAGGAGTACGAAGACTGGCCCGGTGTAAAGCCCGCGCCGCTCGACCCATTGAAGGTGCTTGATGCGAGATAGTTTTTCGTTAAAGATGGAAGTCGGTAATGAAGGATTTATTGATACAAACCGCTAAACAGACGGGTTTGGTTGACGCTGAGCAGCTGGTCGAATTTCTCGAGCAAAACCGGGAAAGCGGCGAACGGCTTGACGAGATTCTGCTTCGCTGTCCCTACTTTACCGAGGAGTCGGTTTTGAAGCTCTTTGCCTCGGCGCTGGGCTGGGAGTTTTTTGAAGATATGTCGCCCGCGTCTGTGCCCAGTGAGTTTGTAGAGGCGATTCCAGCCACCTATGCTCAGCACCATTATCTTATCGGGATAAGGCCCCAAGGCAATGACGGCGAGGATGCCGGGACGCAGGATAACGCAGAGCTTACGGTAGTTCTATCCAAACCTCTGGATGCAAATATACTTGACAATGTGTCGAAGATGACCGGACTTGCCGTCAAGCCGGCGGTATCGACACGCACCGCTATTACTTCCGTAATAGATGTTGCCTACGAGCAGAGGTCGACGGTTATCGAGGAGGTGGCTGAAGAGCTTGATTCGCAAAATCTCGACCAGCTTGTCGATGAAGTGGCCAGCTCGAACGACCTGCTCGACGTCGTGAATCGTCCGCCGGTCATCAGATTAGTCAATGATATTCTCTTCCGTGCGCTGCAGTTAAGGGCCAGCGATATTCACGTTCACCCTTACGAGACGAAGATTCAGATTCGCTACCGTGTTGACGGCATTTTATATGACGCACTGAGTCTCAACAAGAACGTCCTTCCGTTAGTTGTCTCGCGTATCAAGGTTATGGCGGGGATGGATATTGCCGAGCGCCGGCTTGCCCAGGACGGCCGATGCAGTGTGCGGCTGGGCCAGAGGGAGGTCGATTTGCGTGTCAGCACCGTGCCGACCAGCTATGGAGAACGAAGCGTGCTGCGACTTCTCGACAAAAGCACGGGTCTGTTTACATTGGATGAGCTGGGGTTGTGGCAGGACGATTTGGAGAGATTCGATTCTCTGCTCTACCGCTCGCACGGCGTTATTTTTGTAACCGGGCCGACCGGAAGCGGAAAGAGCACCACCCTTTATGCGTGTCTCAACAGGATTAATTCGGCTGAGAAGAACATCATAACCATAGAGGACCCCATCGAGTACCAGCTTGAGGGCATCAGCCAGATTCAGGTGGCGATGAAAAAGGGCATGACATTCGCCACCGCCCTTAGGCATGTTCTGCGTCAGGACCCGGATGTCATTATGGTCGGTGAGGTTCGTGATATAGAGACGGCACGTATGGCGATACAATCTTCGCTGACCGGACATCTGGTTTTCAGCACACTGCACACGAATGACTCTGCCGGCGCGGTGAGCCGGCTGCTGGACCTGGGCGTTGAGCCTTATCTGGCAAGCTCGTCTTTGATTGCGGTGATGGCTCAACGATTGGTGCGGAAGGTCTGCCCGGACTGCCGAGAAGAATACCAGCCGACGACCAACGAATTAAGGGGATTGGGACTGTTGAACGGCCGGGCCGACTCGTCGGACTCTGCACAGGGCGGAACGAAGTTCTATATCGGCGCCGGCTGCGAAAAATGCTTCCAGACCGGCTACCGCGGGCGAACGGGCGTTTATGAATTGATGCTGATTAACGAAGAGATTGAGGATTTGATATACAACAGACAAAGCGCCGGTGCCGTAAAGAAAGCGGCCCTCAATGCGGGACTTCAGACTCTGCGAATGGACGGGGTTCGAAAGGTCATGGCGGGCATAACAACTATCGCCGAGGTGTTGAGAGTAACGCAAGCTGACATAGCATAAAACGCGGGACTATAGTATAAAAATAAGAATCTTGGATTTTGAATAACAGCTTTTAGTTTTTAGTTTTTAATTTTTGGTTTTACTTATGCCACGGTACCATTACACGGCAATAGCGGCGGGCGGTAAGAAGGCCAGGGGCACAATTACCGCTGAAAGCGCCTATGCGGCTCGAAAACAGCTTCGGGTGCGGAGCGTCCACCCTACGTCCCTCACCGAGGTTGGTTCGGCCGCGCAAGGCAAAGCGGCATTGCTTTCAATTCTCTCCAAACGCAGTAAGACACAAATAGTAGATTTCACCAAGCAGATGGCCATGCTGCTCAATTCGGGGATTAAGCTGACCGAATCGCTTTCGGTCCTCTCGCTGCAGTGCACGGACGTGCGGCTGAAAAACGCAATTACCGATATTCACGAGCGCGTTGTTACGGGCGAATCGTTTACCGATGGCCTGAAGGATTACGGTGATTTTTTCGATGTGGTATATGTGAGTATGATACGCGTGGGTGAGGTTACAGGCTCATTAGGTCAGAGTTTTGCAACGATTGCCAACTTCATGGAAAAACGCCGGCGCGTCGAATCGAAGGTAATAACAGCTATGATATATCCGGTTATCCTGGTTTTATTCTGCCTGGTGGCCATTCTTATTCTGACGACCAAGGTCATTCCCAAAATTGGCGAGCAGATCGTCAGGACAGGTGCGCAGCTTCCCTGGATTACCAGACAACTGATGAATGTTGGTCACATAATGACAAGTGGCTGGCTGTTGGTGGTTATTGCCGGCGTTGTAGGTTTTGCCTGGGCTGTCAAGCGATTTTTAAGCACACAGCGCGGCGCATATTTGCGTGACAGGTTTCTGCTGTCACTGCCGCTATTTGGTCCTCTGATAAGACAGCGCGTTGTGGCACGTTTTGCATCGACTCTTTCGACACTACTTAGCTCCGGTCTTCCGATGGCCGAATCGCTTCGCGTTGTCGCCGAGGTTACAGGCAACAGCCTTATGAGAAAGGCGGTCCGGCAGGCCCGTGAGAGGATTCTTGCAGGTGCCGATATTGCCACGCCGCTGCGGGATAGCGGCGTCATTGACCCGGCCACAGCTCATATGGTTGGGGTCGGTGAGAAAAGCGGCGAGCTGGAGACAATGCTCAAGAGCATCAGCGAGAACCTGGAGGCCTCAACTGACGCGGTTATTGACAGGCTAAGTGCCGCCCTTGAGCCGCTTATTATAATTGTTATGGCGACAATAGTTGGTATAATTGCATACGCGACAATACTGCCGATACTGAAAATCTCGGCGGTGGAATTCTGACAAGTCATTTTTGGGAGTTTGACAGGGCAATGAAGAAAAAAACGATGAGAAAAATTGCCGGCGGTTTCACGATGGTCGAGCTGATGGCCGTGCTTATTATCCTGGGTTTGCTGATGGCCGTGGTCGTACGTAATTTTGTGGGCCAGACCGATAAAGCCCGGCTCACAACCACAAAGGTCAATCTACGAATTCTTCATTCGGCCATTAATCAGTTCAAGATGGACACCGGCCGATTCCCAACCGAAGATGAGGGACTAACCGTTCTTATCGAACCACCGACCGATGCCGAAGAAGAAGGATACGACCCAATGGGGTATCTCGAAACTACGGATTTGCCGAAAGACGGAGGGGGAAACGACTTTGGCTACGAGGCTTATCCCGAGAGCGGCAAAGCGTTTGTGATTATAAGCTACGGCGCTGATGATGAAGAAGGTGGTGAGGGTTATGATGCCGACCTGCTCAGCACTGATGCGTACTGATTTGCCGTCTCGCAGGCCATCTCAGGCATGTCGTTTGAGAGGGCAATTACAACTGCCGGGGTTCAGGAAGTCCTGCTCGGGTTTGGTGCTGGTCGAGTTGCTGTTAGTTGTTTCGATAATGGCGTTGTTTGTGCTTCTGGCACAGTTGAATCTTTACGGTCTGCTCAGAAAGAGTACGTTTAAGGGACAGGTACAGGAGCTTATCTCGACGTTCCAAATGGCTGCGAGAGGCGCCGCTGAGAGCAGCAGGAGATACGAAGTTATCATCGACCTGACGGAGCAGAGCTATATGCTTCGCGAGATTACTTCCTTGGACTTATCGGAGGTGCTTGAAGAGGAGATTATAGTCGAGAACGACTTGAGCGATAATTGCCGGGTCGAATACGTTATGTTCGATGACGAGCATTCGACCGACCACGGCGAGGGCAGGGCAAGGTTCCGCGCAGGCCATAACGGCTGGCAATACGGCGGGAAAATTGTACTGGTCGATGAAGACGAGAGGATTTATTCGGTTGTCGTCAGCCGGCTCGACAGATTCGTTAAGTTAGTGCAAGGTGATGCCGAACTTTTGTTGCCGAGAAGTGAAGATGAAGTATTTTTCTAAGAAGACAACAGAAAACCCACCGCCGGGAGGCAGTGCGAAAAGAGAACCGGACGATGTGTGCTGGATGCTTCGTGCTGCGGGGGCGTTTACGTTGGTGGAAGTTATGACCGCTTTGGCGATACTGGCGATGGTCAGCTCGAGTGTATTAGTGGTTATGGACCGGTGTATGGTATCGGTGACAGATTCGGCCTGGCGTATGCGGGCTTTCACGGTCGCACGAGAGAACATGGAGCAGCTTCTTACCCTGGAGTCGGTGGAGGAAATGACTGAGTACGGCACCAGTGAAGAATATCCGGAGATTGAATGGCAGACAACCGTCGAAACGTTCAACGAACCGGTTAGCGGTCAAATGTGGGTCCGGGCGATTTGCTCAGCCGAATACACTGACACCGAGGACAATGTGCAGACGGTTGAATTGGTCCAGTGGCTAACTGTCTTAACCGAGCAGCAAGCCAACCAACTTGCCCAGCAGAAAAGAATAGAGCAGGAATGGTTGGATGGCCAGGGCATCACTCGCGAAGATAAGCAGGCCCTGATGGACCAGGCCAGAGAAGCCGCCCAAGAGGGCCCACAACGCAAGATGCCGACAACCGAGGAAGAATTCTGGGAATACGTTGGGGAGCTTCTGAAACCACTCAAACAGTAATCGCGACTTAATTGATATGAAGAATTTTTCGCACAAAACATGCAGACGAAACAGCGGCTTTTCATTAGTGGAGGCTCTGTCGGCGCTGGTGATAGGAACGATGATTCTGGTTGCAATATTGGGTATCTACAGACGGGCGGAGCGTTCGGCTGCGGCAATCACGCGCAGACTTGACGAGTCCAGGCTCGCCGGCGAGGTCCTGCAGCTAATAGCTGAAGACATCGACAGGACGGTTACGCTCGGCTCAGATGTGCAGATTACCGCCGAGAGCAAGATGGATGCGAGAGGTTATTCGATAGGCCGGCTCACAATTCTGAGAACTATTTACGACAAAAAGAATAAAAAGGAGACGTTCGAAAAAGTCGTCTGGCAGAGCAGCTACGATTATTATGGTGACACCGACAGTCTCATCTTATACCGCAGCCACACCGGGATGGGCTCGGAAGACAAGCTGCTCGACGAAGGAAGGGAAGACTGGGAGCAGAGCTATTCTTTTATTCCAATTTGCTCCGGCGTCACTTTTTTCAGGGTCCAGGTCCCTCTGAAAGATGACTTGTTGGACAGATGGACGAGGACTTCGATGCCTCCCGGGATTATTGTAACCATTTCCTTTGCTGAGCCTTTCAAGACGGTAGAGGGCACTTTGGATGTGCTGGATGAACAGAAAAGCACGCGAACAATGACTCCTGATAGAACCAAAAAAGTCGAGTTCACAATCGCTAAGGCACAAGACAAGATAGGCAAACTAAGCTCACTGCTCAGCGAAAAAAGGCGAAGCGAAGAACAGGCAGCAGAAGAAAAAACGGCGGAAGACGAAAAAGACCAGAAAGTCGAAGAAGAACAGGACAAGGACGACACAACCCCACAGGACCGGAAAAAGGACTCTGACCAGGGACTTATACGAGGGTATACGATGGAAGAGCTTAACAATATGACTTTCGAGGAACTTTGGGAAATCTTCAGGGACGAATTCGAATAGTCTGTGAACAAAAATGAGCAACCGAAATCAAAACAAGCAGACCAACTGTCGAAATGGCTCAGGCATCGTGCTTCTGGTGACCCTGGTATTCCTGGTCGTGCTTTCGACACTGAGCTATACGCTGACCAGCCGCGTTGTCGCCCAGCGTCACCGTGAGCGGTACATAATAGATTACCAGGCCGCCCGTTACGCCTGTGACTCAGGGTTAAGATACACGCTTGCCACGTTGGACGAGATTGCGCCGGAGCTAATCAGCCGTCCCAATGAGCCGGATTTTTCGGATTTGTTTATCCTTAGCGAGGAACAATACCAGGAACTTCTGGCCGAGTGGGCCGCCAAATCACAGCTCGCCGACGGCGAAAAAGATGAAGCATACACCGACGTCAATGATAGCAATTACGCCAGCTTTATGAAATATATCGATAAAATGGGAGGTATTGAAAATATCAGTGATGTTAATGATGCTGATTTCAACGATATTGTCGCTGATATTGAATCCGCCGAGCCTAATACCCTTATAATTCGTGGTCCTTATGGTCCGCCCTGGCCTCTCGTGAGCAAACCGGCTCAGCTTGAGGTCGGCTCAGTTAAGGTCAAGATTGAAATAGAGGACGAAAATGCAAAATACCCCGTCGGCTGGGTCCTGCTGGAAGATGAGAACATAAAGCGCGAGGCTGTGGCCGGATTCGAGACCTTCTGCGAATGGATGGATATCGACAGTGCGGAGATTGATGCGCTAAAGGAAGAATTAGACCAAATCAAGGAAATAAAGCAGTTCAAACTCGACTTCAAACCGAAAACGGCAAAAGGTAAGGACGCATCAAAGCAGCAGGCAAAAGACAAACGCAGAAGGTCCAGCAGCGCTTCACGAAGACGCAGCGCAAAGAAGATGATAACCATACCCGCCTCGGCACACACTGCTGATTTTGTGAAGATTTTTCACAGCTCCTTAATTGACACCGACATCCTTGCAAGGCCGACCGTCGTCACCGAAAGCAGAAAGGAATCTGCCCTGAAATATATGGGACTGTGGGGCTCGACAAAGGTCAATGTAAATACCGCTCCTCGACAGGTGCTGGAAGCGGCGTTTACCTTCGGCGGTGACGCAGACAAAATCGCCGAAGAAATCATACAACAAAGGCGCATAAAGCCTTTCGATAGTATAGGAAACCTCAAGACCGTGCTACTTCACTATTCCGATTCCATTCGTAAGTGTGAAAAGTATATCACGACAGTGAGTAGCTTTTTTACGATTAGGATAACCGCAGTGAGCGGAGCGGCAAAAGTGTCGACGGTTTTGGCAATAACGAAAGATGGCAAAGGTACGGAAAAAATTGCCATAATCTCCGGCTGAACAGAAACGAAGGTATAAGTACGCAGCAGCAGTGCTGCTCCCGAATTATATGCGTGCAGGAGTTTTTTGAAGTGGACGGTAAAAAATACTTAGGGATTTACATCAGCAAAAACGCCGCGACTGTTGTATGTCTGGATTCACAGGGCAGGGAGAGGAACATCTCAGGATGCTTCAGTGTCTGTCTTGACCAGGACCAGCAGCAGCAGGACCCCCAGGAGTTAGTGCGTCTTATCGCTGAAGCTTGTGCCGAGAAAATCCCGATGTATCGGGACTGTGAGGCTGCGGTGGCTCTGGATTGTGCGATGTTCATGCAGCACCACGTACGCAGCGAGTTCAAGGACCCGAGCCAAGTCGCCGCTACCGTCAGGTTTGATACCGAGGAAGCTCTTTCGACGGACATAAGCGATGTTGCGATTGCTTTCAGAATAAACTCGAGTAATCAGACCGGTTCTGAGCTGACTGTCTTTACCGCTCAGCGTGAAATACTTTCGGACATTCTTGTTTCTCTGCAAAGTCACGCTATTGACCCGATAACCATAGAGCCGGATGTTAATTGTCTGTCGAGATTTGTTTTGCAGGATGTACCGCTGCCGGAAGATTCACCTTGTCTTTTGGGTATGCTTTCGGCGCGAAGCTGTTATTTTATCTGCGTTGCGCAGTCGCAGGAATCACCGGCTGTTCGAACCTTTTTGATCGCCCCAAGGCAAAACCGAACCGAGCTGATGGCAAGAGAGGTGCCGGTAACTGCCGCTATTGTCGGCGTAGGACAGACGATAAACTGCCTTAAGGTTTTCGATTCCACAGGGTCGGTGAACCACCAGCAACTCGCCGAAAGGCTCGGTATCGAGACCAGTGATATTGATTTGGCGCGGGCGGCCGGGGAGGATACTTTAGCTGAATGTGAGGACCCCGTTGGTTTTGCGATTGCCTATGGAGCGGCGTTGGCTTGTTCAGAAAAGGCCCAGAGCATCAATTTCCGCAACGACTTTATGCCGTATCAGGGCAAAAAGATGCGGCTTCAGAAAACACTCAAGTTTTTGAGTATTTCTCTCTGCACCTTCATACTTGCTGTTGGGCTGTATTTTCAGTTGCAGTTGCTGCAGAAAAACAGATACCGCCGGCAGTTGCGCGCCAAATTTGAAAAACAGTATTCGGTTGTAATGCCGGGCAGCAGAAAGCCGCCGGCCAGTATCAAGAAAGCTGTTAGCAAGCTCAAGAGCGAATCCAGGCGCATCCAGGTCGGCAGAGGCCTGTCAACAGGCACAGGCAAAGAGTCCATATCGTCAAAATTGATACTGGTGCTTACGGCAATCAATGACTGTGCGGCCAAA
Source organism: Phycisphaerae bacterium (assembly GCA_030608075.1). Lineage (GTDB taxonomy): Bacteria > Planctomycetota > Phycisphaerae > Sedimentisphaerales > Anaerobacaceae > JAUWIU01. Next base: position 1,044 of record JAUWIU010000025.1, on the reverse strand, counting down.
ACCAATTTGAATATAGACTCGGTTACCATTACGGATAGAAATATCAGGGTTGCAGGTGATACAGCCGGTCTGGGAAACAAGAACACGCTGAGATTTTTCCAGGCCATCAAGGATGTCGGCCTGGTTATTTCGCAAGAGAAGGTTGATACAAAGGCCAATCGCGACAATTTCCGGGTAACGATAACTTCGGGTAAATAGTCAAGGGCAAGCGCAATGAAAGAGGTATACAAGAATCCGATTTTATATTACGTGGCGGTTCCGGCGTTAGTTGCACTTTGGCCGGTAGTTATCTGCTTTGTGTATCTACCGAACGCAGAAAAAACCCTCGGCGATGAAATGAAATCCTACAGCGAGGCGCAGAGAAAAATGGCAGGGATTCTTCTCCTTGACCCTGGGCGGCTCGACTCGGGTGACCCAAATGCCGGCGGTGCCGACTTTAATTATCTCGTTGAGGTCGAAAAAATGGCCAGACTGTGCGAGATACCAGCGGCAAATTACAGTTTCGGCTCAAGACCTCCAAGAGATCCCAGCGGGCAGAAAAGCCAAATCGCCAACGTGGAGCTAAAGGATATCGACATAACCAGATTTGCAAGATTCCTCTCGACACTGCAACTGCGATGGGCGAATCTGCAGTGTGAGAAGGTCTCCCTCGAGAAGAAAAAAGGCCGGCCTGATAAGTGGGACGTTGACCTGGGCTTTAAGTATTATTATTAGAATCAGCCCGCAACTGCACGAGCAGACATCAGACCTACGGGCCTGATTCGTCCTTTCAAGAATTCCTGCCTATAACTACATATAGTGTGTTGCCTAATATCAGCAGATACACGTTTGCAATGAGCCTTACGGCTGAAATGGGCGCGTTGAAATAGGGATTTTCAATGTTGATAAGCCGAGTTTGGCCCAAAAATGCCGTAACTGTACAGCTTCCTGCCAGCCAAACTAATATCAAACTTTTCTAAAGTTTTGCCGTATATCCTGTCGATATCAATACTGTAAACCTGTTTCAGGCCTCAGAAAGGATTTAGGGGGCATACAAGATATAGT
>JAUWIU010000018.1 GCA_030608075.1 Phycisphaerae bacterium | reverse complement strand
GCTGTGCAGGATGGATATACCCACAAGGTCGAATGTGCCGCCAAGGTCAAACTTGACCGTTTGGTGATTCGCTATGTGGTGCGGCCTCATTTCTGCGTACGTGCTGTTATCCTCGTCGAACATATTGTCAAATCCACTAAAGGCCAGCCAGCCATTTGTGTTGTCACCTATGCCCACGGGCAACAACTCAATGAACGTAGCTGTTATAGGTGCCTGTACCCATCCGGCAGGCACCGTGTCCGGCGGGTTGTCATATGTCCAGCTCCCAGTCCAGGCCATGGCACTTCCGGCCATGCCAACCACCAAAACCATACTAACTAAAAGTGTCATTTTTCTTAACATTTTTTCCACCTCCAAATTCTAAAAGTTAACGTTACCTTCCGTCCCGGCAACGCACCGGGACGACCTTAAAACTGCTGCTTCAGCCAGGCCCGCCTAATCCAACGGCCGCAAACCATTACGCTTGGCGTTCAACAAAAAACTCGGCCTGCCCAAAACAGCCACACACTTCTTGTCTCTTCCTTCCCAATTAGCTGCTCCAGAGCCTTAATGCCATTCCTCCTTTTTGTCAGGCCCGGGAAAAAAGATTCTCAATAAACTTTTCATAACCATCGTACATAACGCACAATACCAACCTTTCACACGAGGGCAATCCAGCCAAACAGACTGTTTAACAAAACAGCGCCCTCTTGCTAATCTGAAAAAAACGCACCGGCGAGAAACCAAACGGAGGTACAATACCCAGCAAGGTTTCATCACGCCTCTTCTTCCTCTCTTTCCTTACCGGCTATTGCATTAAGAAATGCATGCCGTCAAAGGGCATTCGGCCAGAATAACTTACCCTCTGTAAGGGGTATTCTACCGTGACAGCCGCGAGTATGTCAACACAAATCCGGCCAAAAATGTGTTAGCATACACATATATATACTAACTTTTGTATGTACAAACACTTACGACACAAAAATTTCTTCAAAAATTTTAAGAAATTTTCCAGAAATCAGCACATCTCCCTGCATCCCTTTTGTAATTCAAGCCATTTATACCCTTATCCTCTTACGCTCTTATTCCTTCTGCTCTTGTGCCTTGTGCTCTTGTGTCTTGTGCTCTTGTGTCTTGTGCTCTTGTGTCTTTGGTCTTGTGTCTTCTGCTCTTGTGCCTTGTGCTCTTTTACGCTCTTATGCACTTACAGCCCCGCCCTGCTACACCACACCTAATCTCGACTGCCGACACCCGAGCATCGAGAACCTCTTTGAATTTTGCTATGTAGTTTTGCACTTTGCACTTTAATTTTTGATTTTCCTGCACTATCCGCTATCCGCTAACCAAATTTTCCCACTTCGTGAACACCCCAATTCCAAATTCTCAATCCTGAATTCTTAATTCACCATCACTCTTATGCCCTTGTGCCCTTATACTCCTATGCCCTTTTACGTTCTTGTGCCCTTGTGCTCTTGTGCTCTTTTACGCCCTTGTGCCCAACCCAATCTTGAATCTGAAATCTGAAATGTGAAATTCGAGTTCCCCGCACAAAGTTTTTTTTAATTTTTTTAATTTTTACCCTTGACTTTTCGATGCTCATTTTTGGCCTAATATTGAAGGTGCCTAAAATCCCGTAAAAAAGCGCTCAAAAGTGCGCCAAATGCGCCAACTTTTGTCAATTTGTGCGCAAAAAACGCAAAAAAGCGCCATTTTTTGAACTTGTCATTTTTTACCTTAACCCCTTTATAGATAAGCAGTTACGCCAATTTTCCCCCCGAGTCTCAAAAAACCAAGTGTCCAATTTTTACCCCCAAATCCCCGTTGTTAGCCCAAAAACGACGATTAGCCCAAAATCACGCCCAAATTTTTCGCAAAAAACCCGAATTTCCCCCAAAATCAGCAGATTTGTCAGTATCCTTTCTGCATTTGAACGGATTTGTACAGTCGCAGCCTTTAGGCCAGGATTTCAGTGCGCGTTTCACGCCCGCCGGCTGGCTTCATGAAAGTACCAATTTCTGCCCGACTTCCTATGGGACATCCGGTCTCGTATATATCTATTTGTCGATTTGTAACCTGATTCTGTCGGGCGAGCGGGTGCATCTGGCTGCGGAACCGGCGCAGATGGCGGCTGCTATCTGCCTGGACCTGGGCACAGCATAATCGAAGAAACGTTTGTAGCTCTCGCAAAAATAACTTTGTGGCCCGGCCCGGCCGTCGGGTGCGAATCTGTATTTCATACATCCTCCGCGACAAACGGAAAGATGCCGGCAAAGAAGACAATCGTTCGGAAGGTTTTGCTTAGCCCTGGCGAAGGCCCTTTTGGTGCTGCCGGCGGCGAGCTTTTCCAGAGGTGTTTCAAGGATATTGCCGAGTCGCCATTTCGGCTCGACGAAAAACTCGCAGCAGAAGCAATCTCCGGTGTGCTCGACCACGACAAAGCCGCTGCACCGGCTGCTGTATGTGCAGATTGTATGGCTGCCCAGCACAAAGTAGGATACTAAAGAATCAATGTCCCGAATGTTCAGCTTTTCGGGGCCATACTCATACCATCGGTCAAATATCCTGCACAGGAATCGGCCATATTGCTCGGGCGTAATCGAGAAGTCGGCAATTTTGCCGGCGGCGGGGTCGGTCTCCATACAGGGGATGAGCTGCATATACCTGAGGTCATTTGCGACAAAGAAATCAAACAGCTCGTCCGGATGGGTGACATTTCTGTCGTTCAGCAAGGTAAGAGTATTGAACTCGACCTCATATTTCTTGAGGTTGTTGATGGCGGCAATTACTTTATCGAACGTGCCGGAGCCGGAGTGGTCGACGCGGTAGTGGTCGTGGTATTCTTTAGGGCCGTCTATACTGACTCCGAGGAGGAACTTATTGTCTCGGAAAAAGCGGCACCACTTGTCGTCGAGCAAGACAGCGTTGGTCTGCATTGTATTACTTATCTGGCAGCGTGCAGGCCCGTATTTTCTTTGCAGGGCGACTGCCTTTTCGAAGAAATCCAGGCCCATCACCGTGGGCTCGCCTCCCTGCCAGGCAAAGCCGAAAACAGGCAAGTCTAACTTGAAATAATCCTTGATGAGCTTTTCGAGGACCTCATCGCTCATTCGCTGTCTGCCCTGCCCAATCTCGGGTGCTCTGTTCTTGTAAAAACAGTATGTGCAATCAATATTACAATCTGAGCCTGACGGCTTGATTAGAAGAGTAAAAGGCTGCATCATTTTTTAGTCCCTGCCGCTAAATTGGCTGAACTGATATTTCCCATACGCACTCTGCAAAGCTGTGTTGCTGAACTTTTCAATTGTGATGATAACCGAATGGGCTGGCCGGTTCCAATCAGTTTTGTAAACACTTCGTTCACCTGGACCGGCCGTTTCCTGTATAGAGTCGGACACGTCGGGCCAGGTCCCAAAAAGTATGGGTTATACCAGCAGTGGCGTAAGCTGTTGAAGCGCATGCCGATAACAACAAAAAAGGCCTGGCACAATCATTGTTACCCCCAAAGGTTTGGGGCCACTGTTTTTATCTTGAGAAGCAGCGGTTAGGTTTCACCGATAATATCAAAGTGTAACTGAGTTTTTGAAGAAGTTGTGTTGTGCGAAAAGGCTTCTTTGATTAGCACTGAATGTAGTAAGGAAGATTGATAGTGAGCAAAGGGCAGTTCAGCAATTTGACGAGAACCCGGAACAGGTCTGTTCCAGAGGATTCTTCGATGACTTCATCACACGACCGGCCTGTGGTTGCCGAGGTGATGAGCGCAGATGTGGTTACGATTTCGCCCGGGCAAGCGTCTGTTTCGGCTGCTGAGAAGATGGCTGCAAACGACATTTCGTACATCGTTGTGGTCGACAATGGCGGTGTGGTCGGTATTGTTACCGCGACAGACCTGCTGAGAGGATTTTTGGCAAAGGGCAGGGACACCGAAAAGACAACGGTGCGAGAAATAATGTCATCTCCGGTTGAGAGTGTATCTGCTGATTTGTCGGCCCTCGATGCCGGCATAATTATGGAGGACAAAGGCATCAAACAACTGCCCGTGTTAGAGGGAAATGAACTGGTCGGGGTTGTAACGCAGAGCGAGCTGTTCGGAACCGTAATGGATAAGCTTACAGGTGTACAGAGGCACCATATTGGTATTATTCGGGAAGGCTCTGAAACACCCGGGCCGAAGAAGTTCTTAGGCCGGGTCTTGGTTGCCGAAGATAGTCAAACCAATCAACTGCTTATCAGGTTGCGTCTGGAGCGGATGGGCCTAAACGTAACAATCGCCGAAGACGGCCAACAGGCGGTGGATAAGGCCTTGGGCGAGGAGTTTGACCTGATACTTATGGATGCACAAATGCCCGATATGAATGGATACGAGGCCACAAAAACGCTTCGACGGGCGGGCTTGACAGTGCCAATAATTGCTCTGACGGCTCATGCAATGAAAGGAGATGACGAGAAATGTATCTCGGCCGGCTGCGACCATTATTTACCTAAGCCAATCAATCAAGAGCGGTTATTGGAGGTAATTGCCAGGTATTTGCCGGTGCAGAGTGAGTCTTTGAGCGAAAAGATTGAGTCAATCAATTCGCAGGTTGATGAACCAGCCGGGCCTTGTGTTGGCAGCGTACAAGGTCTTGCTGAAAGGCCAAAGGGAGCGCTTGGCCGGCGCGAACACGATGGACAAGCGGACGAAACATCGATTGGTGACACTTACGCAAGTGTGATTGACTGGGCCGGCCTTCGAGAGCGGGTAGTTGACGAGAGGGAGATTGAGAAGGTCATTGCGGTTTTTCTCGGCGAAAATACGAAACTGGTAGGTGTACTTGCCGGGGCCGTGAGGGCCGCCAAGACCAGTCAAGTCAGGGTTTACGCCAGTGCGTTACGTGGGTCGGCAGCAAATATTGGCGCCAAACGGCTGTCGGATGCGACTCATCGGCTTGAAGTGATAGCCAGGAAAAAGGACTTGTCGATGGCTGAGTCGCTGTTGCAGGAAATAACAAGGGAATTTGAAAGGCTGCAATCGTTCGTCTCGAAGCCAAACTGGATGGAGATAGCAAAGCAGCACAGTTGCAGCAGACAATCCTGAACAGGAAACGGTATTGCTGTAAGTGCGGGAATACGGTATAATTCGAAAATGCAGTTCGGATTGGTTTTTTTTGACGAGATGTCCAGGCCAATGAGGAGGTTGGCGCGGTTTTGATGTGACTGAATGGAGTTGCAGGGATGGCAATTCTGGTAGGGATTGATGAGGCGGGGTTCGGCCCGATTCTGGGGCCCTTAGTTGTGTCCTCAAGCGTTTTCTCAGTGCCTGAGCATCTGTTAACAGATGACCTGTGGAAAGTCCTGAGAAAAAGTGTGGCCAATCGAAGAAAGCGCCTGGCAGGAAGGCTGCTCATTGCCGACAGCAAGAAAGTGTACAGTAAATCATTAGGCATCAAGCACCTCGAACGGACGATTTTGACATGCCTGATGTGCCTGCGAAAAAGCCCCGCGACATTAACTGAACTCTTGACGTGTCTGTGCCCGGAGTTTCTCGAGCGCCTGAATGACTATCCCTGGTACAAGAGTGCTGCAAGGTACAAATTTGGTGCTGATGAAGCCGATGTGGCAATTGCGTCGGTAGTATTGGGAGACGACCTGGCTTCGAACGGCGTAGAGCTGTTAGGCCTTCATAGCCGGTGCCTTGACGTTGCGTACTACAACAAAATGGTTTCAAGCGTGAAGAACAAGGCCAGCGTTCTTTTTACCGCCACCTCGCAGCTCATAAAAAGTGTTTTTGACGATTTTTCAAATGTTAATCTGCGGATTGTGATTGACAGGCAAGGTGGACGAGTTCGCTATCGCAAGCTTCTTCGGCGGATGTTCCCGGATACGGAACTGAAGATTGTCTATGAGAGTCCGCACAGCAGCAGCTACGAATTGCGAGCAGATAACAGAAAGATGCGTTTGGATTTTGTGGTCGGTGCCGATGGCCGATTCTTGCCGGTTTCATTGGCATCGATGGTCAGCAAATATGTCCGGGAACTGCTGGTTGACAACATAAACCGATATTTCTCAGGTTTTAATTCGGATTTACGGCCTACCGCCGGGTACTGGAAAGATGGTTTGCGCTTTATTGAGGACTTGAAAACAAATGTTACCGGCGTGCAGGTAGATATGAATCAACTGGTCCGATGCCGTTGAAGCAGCCGTTTCATTGCTTGTTTGTGCGACGTGAGCATCGGAAGTTGGCGGGCCATTTTTCGACCCGCCAGTTTCCGGACGCTGCATCCTGCTTTCGCTCTGTGAGTGTCACTTCAATTCTGATGATTGTCAGGCGTTGAGCTTATACTTAGAGCGAGCGGTTAGAGAGCTTTGTTCATTTTCGGTCGGCGGCGCATAATCGTCAGGACACCGAGAGCTAACAGGCAAACTGTGGCCGGCTCGGGCACGCAAATGGTATCAACGGCTGCACGATCTATGAGAGTACCTGGGCCAGTAGCGAGGCAAATACGCTCTTTGCTTGGATTCGGATAGATGCGCCAACCAACGGTAAACCTACTCCATTGTGAGCTTCCTATTGGTGAGGTATCGTGAGAGATTTCCTCCACCACGTTACCAACCACGGGACTTGGCGTAACTGACCAGGCCGGGATTTGGCCTTGGAAATCGACCTCCAACCAGATTTCCTTGTAGATGTCGCTGACCGGCCGGTTAGGGATTGTCAGCTCGATGTCCAGAGGCTCTCCGGTCCAAACACCCTGATGACCATCGGCTTCGGCCAACCAGACCAGGTTGTCTGGAGACCCTGTGGTGCTGAACTCTGCCAGCGGCAAGCCATACGGGTTCTCGTTAAACTCCGGTACAGCAGGGTTATCGTCATCGTCAAAAGTCCATTCCTGATAGGTGGTGTTTGGGTTGCCTCTCCAGCTCGGCACTGCCACCGCGGTGCTCACAAAGATAATACTAATCAAGAGAATGTTTGACAGCCGCATCTTTTTTCTCCTTCCCATATCTCTATCTCTTTTCAAAAATCTTCTCGGACATTTTTTTTCCTGGTGCGAACCATCCAAGGTTGAGATTCTGCTTTTCAGACCTCTGCTTGTTGCTTGTGTCCTGTTACGCGTGCCTGCGGCGAAGAAGGAACACCAGGCTGCTAAGCCCCAGTAGAGCTATGGTGGCAGGTTCGGGAATAACGCCGTCAACGTGCGGATAGACTTTGTTTCTTCCGATTTTGTTCGGCGAGTCGTGAATAATCGGAATAGTCACGCCGCCAAAGCCATTATTGGCGAACAAGCTGCCGTCGATTTGAAACTCGTAGGCCACTTCGAACAGCCAGCCAGCATAGCCGGGATTCTCCGTGTAATCCTCATCGGTAGCTGGTGAGTCTTCGGTAAGAACGTGTCCCAGCGTGTTGAAATTGTAATCCAGACTTGTCCCCCAGGCCAGCAGATTCGTTGCGGAACCGGCGTGTACCTTACCGTCACCGCTGTCAGCACCCAGTGACGCATAACCACTTGCTGCGCTGCCGCTCTCTGAGATGTAGTCGAGCGTAAAATCGAAGACCACATTTTGGGCACCGTCGCTGATGGTAAATCTGGCCTTGTCCGAACCCTTTAGGTCCCCGAACTTATGATTCTTACCGCTTGGAGCAACATTCGTGCCCCAGCCGACGGTATTGGTGCCATAGGTGTTATCTATAAGGGTTAGCGGTTGGAGCATGGCAACATACAGGTCATTGCTTGTCTGGTCCTGGTAGTACCACAGTTGGCCCTGGTCGGAAATAACGCCTGCATCTTGAACGTTGAGGTCGAGATAGTAACCAGTTGTGTAACCCTCGGACGGGTCGAGTCGGCCATCGACAACGGGAACTGCCAAGGCTGCGGGGCCAATTGTTGCCACAAGTATTGCCAAAATTGTTGTAATCTTCAGGATTTTCATTTTCTTTTCTCCTACTTCTTGAACGGTTGCTTTTTTTCGCGCGGAGCATACGCAGCCGCTGGTTTGTTTTTCTCAATTCCCACGCTTACGGTACTTCGTCTTGTTCTTGTTCCATAAGGATACCCCCCAAATTGTGTTTCTCATTAGCCACTCTGCGTTTATATGAACCGAATGAATTCCACCATTTAGTTAGTTAGCTAAAAGCATCAGACTGCTCAAGTTGCCCGCGGTTTGCTAATAACCGACGCCGGCGTGTGTCGAGGCGGCACAGAGGAACATAGCAATGATCGCAGTCATTATTTTCCAGAAGGTTGCACCTTTTCTCTTGGTGCTGGAATAATCAGCTCTGTTGTCAACCTTGCTGTCTGTTGCCAGCATTACGAACAATATCATTCCGATAACGAACAAAGTTTTTTGCATTACGGCCCCCATTTCCCCAAAAATCTGCATCCATGCCGGTTAGCTGATTCTGCTTTGTTGATGGTCTGCTATCAAGGGAGCGAAGGGTGTGCCAAACCACCGGGCCCTGTTGAAAAAATGGCATAACCCGATATGAAACAAGCGGTTAGGCTGCTAAGTTTTTTTCAAAAGGCTGACGGCCCCATATTGTCCGCAGTGGTTAGTGATACACTAAAAAATTTACCGCGGCCGCTCGGCAAAGAAACTTCGTTGAAGATATGTTTGTAACATGTTTTGTGTAAATGTGTTAGAGTTTGCTTCACGCCGAAGCAAACCGGTTGTGGTGTGTCATCTTAGTTTAAATGAAACACTGCGGCTTTGGTGAGACAGTAAAAGGGCAGGCTACGTGCTTATTGTGGTGCAACGTTGCTTGTTGTTTGGCTCTGCCGCAGGAACCGATACAGGGTTGCCCGTGAAACACCGAGCCTCTGCGCAGCCTCCATCTTATTGCCGCTGGTTTCTTCAAGCATTTTCCACACGCTTTCTGCAGCAAGTTTGCGTTTTCGTGGTTTTCTTCGGACAACCTGGGTTTGGATGTGGTCTTGAATAATTTTCGGTGGCAGATGTTCAGGCAGTAGTAGAGTATCCCTACATTTTATCAGGGCGTATCTGAGGGCGTTGTCAAGCTCTCGAACGTTTCCGGGCCAGTCGTAGTCCACAAGGGCGTGAATAGCATCGGGTGATATTTTGACAGGCTCGCGATTGGCTTCTGTCAGTGCTTTTTCCAACAGATATTCGGCTAACAGCGGGATGTCGTTTTGTCGCTGCCGCAGCGGCGGCAAGTGGATAGGAACTACGCACAACCGATAGAACAGGTCCTGCCGAAATCTCCCTGCAGCCACTTCTTCGGTGAGGTTTTTGTTTGTTGCACTGATAATGCGGACATCAACTCTTATTGTCTTTTCACCTCCGACACGTTCAAAAGTTCCCTCCTGCACAACGCGTAAGAGTTTGACCTGGACCGTTCCGGGGAGCTCCCCGATTTCATCGAGAAAAATTGTTCCGCCATTTGCCAGCTCGAAACGTCCCTTTCTGTCGTGAATAGCCCCTGTAAAGGCGCCTTTGACGTGCCCGAACAATTCGCTTTCCAATATTCCCTCGGGCAGAGCTCCACAGTTGACGGCGATGAGTGGTTTATCGCAACGGGGGCCTTCGTTGTGGATAGCGGCGGCAACAAGCTCTTTACCGGTACCGCTTTCTCCCTGCAGAAGCACGGACACCTGGGTCTCGGCAACCTCCTGGATGGTATCAAATAATTCCATCATCTTCGGATTGCGGCCGACAATACCGGCAAAAGACTGTTCGGTTCTAAGCCGACGGCGCAACTGGGTAAGTTCCGTAATATCGACAAACGAAAAAACCATGCACAACGGTTCATCGGTGTCATCTTGCTGTTTGACTATGAATGCTGAAAGTTGCAGGTTTAAGTCGGTGCCGTCGTTTTTTCTGCCGTGTATTTTTCCCAGCCACTTGCCGCGGTTAAGTACTGTTTGCCTTATTGATGAAGCTTCAGCGAATTTGCTCCAAAACCCGTCGATAATTCTGCCGGTAATCTGTTCTACACTTTCGCATTGCCATAGTTCGAGGAAAGAGTGATTTGCATAGGTTATATGGCCCTGCAGGTTGGTGATTGCGACCGCATTAACCGACGACTCGATAATACGGTCTTCTATCCATAACGCTTCCTGAATATGTTTGCGTTCTATGGCATAGCGCAGGCACCGCCGCAGGGCATTGCCATTTATCCGTCCTTTGACCAAATAGTCCTGTGCCCCTTGTTTCACCGCTTTCATTGGTAGTTCTTCATCGTTTTGACCCGTCAAAACAACGATTGGCACACGCGGCGCTTGTGCGTGTGTCCTGATAAACGTCTCCAGGCCGTAACTGTCCGGCAGCCCCAAATCCAGCAGAATCACATCGAAAGGTGTCTTATCAAGCTGCTCCATTGCCTCGGACAATTGGCCCGCGCATTCCATTACGAATGGGCTGTCTGTCTCACCAGTGAGCATTTCCTGAATCAGACGCACATCCACGGGACTATCTTCTATCAGCAGAACTTTCGTTTTTTTCTGGTGCATTTTATTTGTCTGTGTTTTTTCCCAATATAATCACACTATAAGAATATCGGTGAGAGGGAACCGGTACTTTTGGAGAAAGCTGTTCTCCGCAAGGCTTTCCGGTCACAGTTGTTCAAATTGTTTTACAGGGGTTTATTGTACCGGCTTTTTGACGTAGTCGGACGTGCGGCGTAAGGACCTGTGTTTTTTCGGACTTGTTTGCTTGTAATGGTCGGCTGGACACAAAACCGAGCTCTTGCGGGAACTCGGCACATATCTAAGCGATAATAATCTCATCCAGCGGTCGCTTTGGTACGTGATGTATGCCTTGACCGTCGCGCCAGTACTTTATGTCTCCGGAATTTCCGACCGTCTCGATTACTACCGTTTCCCCGGGTTTGCCGAGGGCCAGGACAAGGAGTATTTCATAGGTCGATGGTATATTCAGGGTCTTGGCCAGTTCGTTTCTGTTTATTGAAGCAATGATACAGCCGCCAAGACCTTTTTCCGCCGCCCCCAACAGAATGCTTTGTGCCGCAATTCCATGGTCGCAGCCGGCGTAGTTATCTTGTTTTGTCTCTGCAAGTATGACGATATACGCCGACGGCCTTTCTCCTTCGCACGGGCCGGGCCAGTCTTTTAGATAGCCGGCCCAGGCCAGGTGTGGAAATATCAAGCCGTTTGTCTGCTCATCACAGGAAAGAACGTATTTCAGGGGCTGTAAATTGCCTGCTGACGGAGATAGCCGCGCCAACTCGACAAGTTCTCTCAGCACCTCGCGCTCGATGGTAACCTCCTGATGAAAGCGCCGGTAGCTGCGGTTTTTTATTATCAGGTCTCTTATCATTTTGACCTCCCTGGACGGCACTTGAGCGGTCTTGACTAATTTGCCCGAATTGGTGTCTGCCCGTTTTCGTAAACTGCTTTTGCCAATGGTACCAGCGTGTTGACGCCGCGTTCCGAAATATCTTCGGATACACCGACGATGAAGCGGTTGCCGGGTGTTGCCTGGTGCAGGATTTCAACCGCTGCTTTTTGAACCTGTGCCGGTCCGCGCAGGTGTATCGAGGATGGAAAGTTTATCTGAATCGTTTTTTCGGGCCAGACTCGGCGAGCCTCGGCCAATGGCAGATTGCAGTCAGGCGGAGGGGTAAAGGATTCTATCATATCAAGTGATGTCTTGGCGACGAGCGGAGCAATGGTTTTGTTGTTATCGTCCAAATGTGCCGCCGACCACTTTCCGCGGCCGTGCAGCAGTTCACAGGCCTCTTCGATATATGGGATGTGATATTTCTCGAAGCGCTCGGGACCAATGACGCTCGCAATAACGTTTCCTTCGATGACGGCAAAGCGGGCGGGAGAATCCGCGACAAGCTTGAGTCTTTTTCGTCGGTCGTCGGCGATGACATCGCACAGCGCCAGGAGTCTGTCGCGTCGGTCCTCCCATTCGATGCAAAACATCTGCACCCCCATATATTTACAAACCAACTGCTGTATCGGCGTGTAAATGGTCTTGGGCCTGGCAAGCGATTGGCCGGGGTATTGTCGGTCTTCTTTAAGGAATTCATCGTAACAGGCTGTATAGACTTTGCTGCGGATGAACGCCTCCATTGAATCATAGTCGTCCGGCCCTGAGAAGGGCATTTTTTCAATCCAAACGCTGCTTTCGCATAATCTAACTGTGGTCGAGAACACTCCTGCAGGTGTGTGGTAAATAATATGCTTCCGGGCATAGGCGTCTTTGCTTTGGAGCTGTTCGGTTTCTATTTCGATTCCCGGTGTGCTGAAATGGTAGACTGTGGACTTGTTGACAATGCAGGCTTCCAGGTCGAGAAGCTGTTGGTCTATACTTCCTCCGGGCAGTTTATTGTTCCAGACGACAAAAGGGACTCTGTCTGGCATTTCTCCGGCCATCGCGGCCAAAACGCGTTCTCTCGGGGTCATCTACTCGCTCTCCTGGTTTTTCACAGACGCCGTTTGGGCTGCCGTTTAGTTGTTTGCAAAGGTAAGCAGCTACCTTCTGCAGTTTCGAGGTAGGCAATTGTAATGGCCCTCGGGGGCTGACACAAGCGCGATTTTACGCCGGTAAAAGGCTTGCGACCGTGCCTGAATTCTGCGACAATTGCCGCCTGCTGATAGTGCTGACAAAAGTGGTAACCGCTGTGTTATCGCGTCGTGAAACGAAAGGGCGATTATATGGAGTCTACGGAACGTAAGAAAGCTCATCAGCTTCGTTACTATATTGCGCTTGGTGCGCCGCCGACCCGCACACCGGCCGACGGCTCCGAGGATTTTATGCGTCCGGAACCTGGTTTCAATCCTTCGTGGTTTCATAAATACTGCGAAGTAGATTTTTCACAGCGTTGGCATCAGGACCAGGATTATCGATTGGAGTGTCATTCGGTAATGACTGATGAGATTCGGCGAAGGTTTCCGGGACGTGACATCGGCGGCGTCAACGACGGCGAACCGCCGGACTTGATAACCGGCTTGTATGGCACCGCGCCGGTGCCGGCCCTCCTTGGGCAGCAGATAAGGTATTTTCAGGACAAGTGGCCCGCGCCGCACGCTGAGCCGCTTAGCGACAGCCAAGCGGATTCACTGTCTCCGCCGGACCTGGAAAACAACGAGTTTTTTCAGGGGATTCTTCACCAGATAGACCGAATTGAGCAGTTGACAGGCACGGCAAGAGGGTTTTTGAACTGGCAGGGGGTTCTAAATACCGCCTTTCGCCTGAGGGGTGAGAGGATTTTTATGGATTTGTTCGATGCACCGCAGCGGGCACACCACATTTTTGACTGCGTCGCAGCCACAATGATAGACGGCATAAAGAAGTTGTTGGAGCGACAAAAGAAGGCGGGTGTTGAATACACTTTCGCCACGATTTCGAATTGCGTGGTGAATATGATAAGTGCCGAGCACTATGCCGAGCATCTGCTCCCATTCGATTTGAAGGTCAGGGCGGAATTCAAAGACTTCGGCATTCATAACTGCGCCTGGGTGGTCGACCCGTATATGGAAGCTTATGCAACGGTGCCGGGGCTTGGATACATTGACATGGGCCTGACAAGCGACCTGAACAGAGCCAGGCGCTTATTTCCCGATACGCGCAGAAACATACTTTATACTTCGATGGACCTGGCAAATAAGACTGAAGCTCAAATCCGCGACGATTTTGCCAAAATCGCCAGGGAGCTGGCTCCCTGTGATGTCGGCCTGCCTGACATCGAGATAGACGTGCCCGATGAGCGGATATTGCTTGCGATGGACCTGTGTGATGAGATGTCCGATAAATACGGGGGTTGAATGATTTATAAACATTTGGGCAAAACCGGGTTGAAGGTCTCGGCCATTGGCTTTGGTGGTTCGCCGTTGGGCGCTGAATTTGGTTCAGTCGACCCGGACGAGGGCCGGAGAGCAGTTGATTGCGCTATCGACAACGGCATCAACTACTTTGATGTTGCTCCATATTACGGCCGGACCTTGGCCGAAAGACGACTGGGCGAATTTCTCGAGGGGAAACGTGATAAAATCATTTTGGCCAGCAAGGCCGGTCGCTATGACATTGCCGATTTCGGATTTTCGGCCGAGCGCATTACGCGTTCTATTGACGAAAGCCTCAAGCGTTTGCGGACGGATTATGTGGATGTCTACCAGGTTCACGATGTCGAATACGGCAAAAGGCAGCAGATTATCAGCGAGGCGCTTCCCGCGATGTTCAAACTGAAGCAGCAGGGCAAGATTCGTTTTGTTGGCATCACAGGTTATCCGCTGACACCGTTGAAGGAGATTGCCGACACCGAAGACATAGATACTGTTCTTACCTACTGCCGTTACAATCTGATGGATACAACCATGGATGATATTCTGACGCCGGTAGCCAGGCGCCGCGGTGTTGCTTTGCTCAATGCGTCACCGCTTCACATGCGCGTGCTGACTGAGAAAGGTGCGCCGCACTGGCATCCGGCCCCTCAACGAGTATTTGAAGTTGCGAAAAAGGTTGCCGAGCTCTGCCGGCAGCGGAGCACGACAATTTCGGAGCTGGCCATGCAGTTTGCCATTGCTCACAGAGATGTTTCGATTACGTTGGTTGGCATGAGCAAAGTGCGCCACGTCGAAGCGAACCTTAAAGTTGTCGGCACCGAACCTGCTCCTGACCTGCTTGCCGAGGTCCTGGAGATGATTAAACCTGTGGCCAACATTTGCTGGAAAGAGGGTCTGCCGGAAAATGATGACCCGGGGGCTGTTGAGAAACGGACGCTTGGAATGGAACGCAGCACATCAATGCAGGAGGAACGAGAAAAGTGAGGATTGATGCACATCAGCATTTCTGGAAATACAATGAGCGGGATTACGGCTGGATGGGGCCGGGAATGGATAAGCTCAAGCGGGACCATTTGCCGCAAAACCTGGTGCCGCTGCTTGAAAACGTGGCCTTCGATGGTACCGTATGTGTTCAGGCCCGCCAGTGTCCCGAGGAAACCGAGTGGCTGCTCGCTCTCGGACGCGACAATCAGTTTATAAAAGGCGTCGTCGGATGGGTGGATTTGAGAAGTCAAAACGTTGAAGGCGAGCTTGAGCGTCTCTCAGCAAACGAAAAGCTCAAGGGTGTTCGGCACGTTCTTCAGGATGAAGAAGATGACAAATTTATGCTCCGTCGTGATTTTCTGAACGGGATAAGCAGGTTGGAGAAGTTTAACCTTACGTACGATATTCTGATATTTCCTCGACACATCAAATATGCTGCTGAGCTTGTCAACAGGTTCCCGAATCAACCATTTATTGTTGACCATATTGCAAAGCCGTTCATTAAGAAGGGACAAATCGAACCCTGGCGAAGCGATATGCAGGAACTGGCCGATGCTGAGAATGTGTACTGCAAGCTCAGTGGGATGGTTACCGAAGCTTCGTGGGATGGTTGGAAGAAGCAGGATTTTCTCCCGTATATGCAAGCCGTGCTGGATATGTTCGGCGCCGGGCGGGTGATGTTTGGAAGCGACTGGCCCGTATGTACGGTTGCGGCCGAGTACGAACAGGTGTTGGAGATTGTAACTGACTTCGCGGCTTCTTTGACACCGCAGGAGCAATCAGGAATAATGGGTTTGAACGCGGCGGATTTCTATAATCTGAAAGGTTAGGAAGGACTCCAATTGGATGAAGGCGGTACTATGCTGGTATTTGGCTGCGGGGTAATCGACCTCGGCCCGCTTATTACGCAGCGGTACCGACTCGACGAAACGGGTGACGCTCTTGGTTTTTGGGATAGAAATCCGACGGAAGTCACAACAATACTGGTGCACAAAGAAGGAGCATAAGTTATGAAAAAAATACTGCCGATTGTTCTTCTTGCAGCTTTGGCTGTTCTTTTCATTGGAATTGGCATCGTACGAAAGGGCGGCGACTCCGGCCGGCGCCGTATAGCTGTAATTCCAAAGGGCACCACGCATATTTTCTGGCAGTCCGTCCGCAGGGGTGCCGAGGATGCCGGCGCCGAGGCGGGTGTTAAAATCTTCTGGAATGGCCCTGAACGAGAAAGTGACCGAGACAAGCAGATTCAGATTATCAGGGATTTTGTCGTTCAGAGAGTTTCAGGGATTGTCCTTGCGCCGCTTGACAGTAAGGCGCTAGTGCCGTCGGTTGAGCAGGTTTACGCGAAGGGTATCCCCTGCGTAATTATTGATTCGGCCATCGAGACCGACAAGTACGTTTGCTTTGCGGCAACGGACAACTACAAGGGCGGTATAATTGCCGCCAAACGGATGGGAAAAATACTGAACGGCAAGGGCAAAATTGTTGTCATCAAGTATATGCCGGGTTCTGCTTCGACTACGAATCGCGAAGACGGTTTTATCGATACTATCAGAAAAGAGTTTCCCGATATTGAAATTGTGGATGCCAAGTATGGGATGGATACCGTGGAGACGGCGCTGCAGGCCACCGAAGACCTGCTGACAAAAAACGCCGAGCTTGACGGCCTGTATGCATGTAATGCGTCCACTGCGGTAGGGGCGTTGCAGGGACTGCGGAGTCAGGGACGGGCGGGGAGAATAAAGATGGTCGGCTTTGACACAGAGAGAGCGCTTATTGACGGTCTGGAGGAGGGAATTATTGACTCCCTTGTGGCGCAGAACCCGTACAAGATGGGCTACGAGGGTGTCAAGGCCGTAATTGCTCAGCTTGACGGAAAGAAGGTGGAAAAACGCCTCGATACGGGAGTTGCCTTAATTACTAAAGAGAACCTGCATACGCCAAAAATCCAGGCCTTACTTAAATGAGCACATCGACAAAAAGCAATTATGACAGGTCCGCTGCTGCCCTGCGGATGAGGCGGATATCCAAGAGTTTCGGCCCGGTTCAGGCCCTTTCTGATGTGAGCTTCACCGTGCAGGCGGGAACCGTGCATGCACTGGTGGGTGAAAATGGCGCGGGCAAATCCACATTGGTAAAAATCTTGGCAGGCGTTTATAAACCGGACAGCGGCTCGATAGAAATTGCCGGCAGCGTCCACACATTTGACAACCCAAACCAGGCTTTGGCCGCCGGGGTATCAATGATTTATCAGGATTTGGACCTCGCTGAACATTTGACCGCAGCGGAAAATGTCTTTCTGGGTAACGAACTGCCCGGAAAGCTGCCATTTACCGTTGACTATAAGGCAATGGTGCAGAAAACCGCTGAGCTGGCAGAGAGTTTCAACTTCAAAATCGCCCCGACGGCTGTTGTTGCTGAACTGGCCACGGGTGATTGTCAGGTGGTTGAGATTGTTAAAGCGCTGGCTCGCAAGGCTTCGATTATTGTTATGGACGAGCCCACGTCATCGCTTTCGGAGAGCGAAGTTGACAGACTTTTCGAGGTGGTCAGAAACCTGCGAAGAAAAGGTATCGCGGTAGTCTACATTTCACATCGACTTGAGGAGATTGTCGACCTTGCCGATGATGTCACCGTTTTACGCGATGGCAGAGTTGTGCACTGCGAGTCAGTTACGAAGCTGGATATTCCGCACATCGTCCGTTATATGGTAGGGCGTGAATTAACGGAGTTCTTTCCCTCACGCAGCGTTAAACTCGGTAACGTCCGGGTGAGGGTTGATAATATGTCGTCAGCCAATCGCATAAGCAATATCTCCTTTGAAATTCGTGCCGGTGAGATTGTCGGTGTGGCCGGGCTTGTTGGTGCAGGGCGAACAGAAGTTGCGCGAGCCATTTTCGGCATCGATAAAAAGACTTCAGGTGCAATTTTGCTCGATAACCAGGAGTTGTCAATCGATTCCCCGTCGGATGCGATAAGTTGCGGCATAGCCTTACTGACGGAGGACCGCAAACGCACCGGTCTGTGCCTGGGTCTGCCTTGTGCCTGGAACGTAACTTTGCCCAGCCTGGAGATGTTGGGTATGAAAAGAGTAATCAATCCCGCCAGGGAAAACAAAATTGCGGACGCACTTGCGAGGCGATTGTCGATTAAGTGGCAGGGCCCACAGGCTCCGGGTGATTCTTTATCAGGCGGTAACCAGCAGAAACTTTTGGTTGCCCGGTGGCTGCTGGCCGAGGCTAAGTTTATGATTTTTGATGAGCCGACGCGCGGCATCGATGTGGGAGCGAAAAAAGAAGTGTACCTGCTGCTTAACAACCTTGCCGGCCAGGGCAAAGCGATACTGTTTATCTCTTCGGAGCTGCCTGAATTGTTTGGCATAACCGACCGCATCCTGGTTATGCGCCGGGGCAGACTCGTAGCGAATCTCAAGACAACCGAAACGACACAGGAGGAAGTTATGCACTTGGCTGCCGTGGAGCAGAACAGATGAACAAGTTTCTCAGACAGATGCTTCCATTTGGAAGTTTGGTACTGATAATTTGTGTGCTGAGCGCCTTGCGTCCGGACAGTTTCCTGACAATTGACAATTTTCTTAATGTGTTCCGTCGCTCCAGCATGTATGGGATTATCGCAATCGGTATGACATCCGTTATCATATCGGCCGGCATTGACCTTTCAGTCGGCTCAATGATGGCCCTTTGCGGCATGCTTGGTGCCGCAGTTATGGTTGGGGTTGGAGGCGCCGACCCTCATGGGATGTCACTGATTGCAGGTACCGTTGCAGGCGTTATTGCGGGGACTGGCTGCGGCTTCTTGAATGGCCTGCTCATAACAAAATTGAGGCTTCAGCCATTCATTGTCACGCTTGGAACTATGAGTTTTTTCCGAGGCATAGCGCTGGTAATGAAGGATGGTCAGCCGATTAATGTGCCGTCTTACAAGTATCTGAGTGAGGGAGCCTTACTGCATATTCCGGTCTCGATTATCATCTTTGCCGTAATTATAATCGCTGCCGGTTTCATTCTGAAATATACCCGGCTCGGTCGGTATACGTACGCTATCGGCTCAAATCGCGAGGCCGCTTTCCACGCCGGCGTAAACGTTGACCGAAATCTTGTTTGTATTTACACCTTCACGGGATTTCTCGTAGGTATCGCTGCAATGATTGCGACCAGTCGGACTATTTCTGCTCAGCCGACAGCCGGGCTCGGAGCGGAGCTGGATATCATTGCTGCTGTCGTAATCGGCGGAGCCAGCCTCGCCGGTGGGCAGGGGACAGTAACCGGAACGATTATCGGAACATTTCTGATAAGTTTTTTGCGAAACGGCTGTACACTGTTAGGCATATCGACCAATGCTCAGTTGATTGTCATCGGTATGATTATAGTTCTTGCCGTTGCGGTTGACCAGTTGGCACGGGCCAAAACACGTACTTCGTAAACGCGGGTATTATGATTTCGGGAGCCTTATGAAATTTTTTGTAGGAGATGTAAAGTGACAAAGAAATTGCTCGTAATCTCTATCGTAGTGGCGTTGAGCCGAATTGCCATCACCCAAGCGGCGGCAGGGCGGATAACCAGGCAATATACTAACTCGATTGGCATGAAATTGATGCGCATCGAACCGGGAACTTTTTTGATGGGAGCGGGCAGCACGCCGCTGTCTGACCAGATAGTAAGCCTGTATCGTTCGCCGTCAGACCGCGTCTCGCCCCGTCTTCGTTTGAGGCAGGGGGATTACGATGAATCACCGCGGCATAAGGTGACAATCACTATGCCGTTTTACATGTCCGAGACGGAAGTCACCGCAGAGCAGTTCCGGCAATTTCGGCCTGCTTTTCCCGGCTTCAAGGCCCATCTTGACCATCATCCCTATGTTTCGGGCGTAAGCTGGTATGATGCTGTAGCTTTCTGCGAGTGGCTGAGCGATAGAGAAAGCACACCTTACCGGCTGCCTACCGAAGCTGAGTGGGAATACTGCTGCCGTGCCGGTACAGAAACTCCGTTTTCTTCCGGGCAAGTCCCGCCCGAACACGAAACGGCCAATCGATGGGGCGTTAAGAACATGCATACCGGCGTGCTGGAATGGTGTCTGGACTGGCATGGCCTTTATCCTGATGAGCCGCAGACAGACCCAGCCGGTTCTGAAAAGGGCTGGGTAAAGGTCGTTCGCGGTGGTGGACTCGATTGGCTCGACGCCGCTGCGATGAGCTACTATTTTGGGAGAGATTACGAACCCTGGGCGTTTGGTACGAGTCCCTTCTATGTCCGTTCGGCTAACCGTGCCGCGGTGCCCCCAAATTTTGCGCCCCCGCCAAGAGAGTACCAGGCCGCCCAGATGGCCGGAATTAATCCACCCCTGCCGCCCGGCCGCCCGCAGTCGCACTCGCCATATCGTGCCAAGGGTTTGGTGGCCGGCTACCATTATATCGGTTTTCGTGTGGTGCAGGGGCCTATGCCGCGGAGCAAAGCGTCCGCCTTCGAGCCGCCGTTTCTCCATTGCTGCGTCAAGCAAACGCGGGCAATGGTATCGACCGGCCCTGATTTGGACAGGCCCTACTACAGGACACGGCGAATCTTTCCGCAGCTCACTGCCGAGCAGATGGTTAAGGTTGGCTGGAAGATAGGACTGCCGCCTGGTCTGGGGACCAACTATCATAACGGCGCACTGGTGGCCCTGTCGAATGGAGACCTTCTGGCATCTTACTACAATGGCTTCAGTGAAAGTGACCCAGACCTTTCGATAATGGCGGCTCGTCTGCGCTACGGCTGCGACCAGTGGGACATCCCGAGCGTGTGGCCCGACTTTCTCGACGGCAACGACGCCGGCCCGGTTCTCTGGAACGACAATGGCACGCTCTGGCTGGGTTGGGGCTGTCCGCATTTGACAGGAGGCTATCCCTTCCAGTGGACGATTTCCGAAGACAATGGTGCCACGTGGGCCCCCGTTAAATTCCCTGTTTTTGAAAGCCACCCAGGCGGATACGGCAGACGACAACCAATCAACTGCGCCTTTAGAGCCCCTGACGGAACCGTCTATATCGCCTTTGACGGTTGGGGCGCGACATCGGGACTCTGGGCAAGCCGTAATAACGGCAAAACCTGGTTCGATGCCGGAGGTCGAACGCTGGGCCTGCACGCCACGTTTGTCCTGCTCGATGATGGTCGCATCTTGAGCTTCGGGACCAGGAACCGAACCATCGATGGCTGTTGCCCAAGAAACGTCTCAACGGACCGGGGCAAAACCTGGCAGCTAAGCAGGTCACCTGTTCCGGGGCAGGGGGGTGGTCAGAATCCGGTTATGCTCAAGCTGGCCAGTGGCCGCCTGTTGTAGGTCAGTGATTTTGGCCGGGCCAGGGACCCAAGAGTTAAGGGCTTCGTCGGAGGTGGCTCATACGTCGGACTAAGCGACGACGGCGAAACCTGGCAAATCCGGAAACTCGTCGGAGGCCACGTCCATGATGAAAACGGTAACAGCGTCCAGGTCCGCACGGTCGGTTACGTCGGCGCCGCTCAGAGTCCCAACGGTATCATCCATTTAGTCACCTCACACAATAACCCAAATCTGCATTTCGAACTTAACGAGGCCTGGATTCTTGCTGATGACACTGCCGCCGAGGCGGCGGTGATGAAAAATCACCGTACGACTAAAATGATACCGGCGAGCACAAAAACATATCACGAGAATTATCCCAGCGGAAAACCCAAATCGACCTACACGGCCGGGCTTGGTGAGGACGGTCGATATATGCTTGACGGCAGGGAAACGTGGTACTATGAAGATGGCAGGAAGCAGTGGGAGATTACCTACCGCCGCAGTCGCAGAGTCGGCACCGAGACGTACTGGTCCGGCGACGGGTCTGTAAGGCGGAAATGGGATTACAATCAAGACGGCACCAAAGACTGGACTGTGTACAAGTCCGATGGACGCGTAAAGGCCAGGTCACATTGGCGCGGTGATAAGCTGCTAAGCTACGAACTGGGCGATTGACAGTTCTCGCGGGAAGACTGGTATTTGTCGGAGCCGGTCTGGCTACTCCGGCGACTGGGGCTTTTCGGCATTGTATTGCGCCTGCAATTGGTCGAGTTTGCCTTGCGTGAGCTTACCGCGATGCACGATTAGTCGGTAACGCAGAACCAGCGGCTTTTCACGTGACAATAGAACAGGCTCTCGGCCCGGATAAATCGCATTTTGCATGCTTCTTTTGCGTCTAATGATCCACTGCGGAGGATATCGAGGCAGCGAGCGATGACAAAGAATGGCCAGACCGCTTATTTCGCCTTGTTTGGGGAAATGACCGGAGAAATCCAGCCAGGGTCCGGCTTCGACAGGCAGCCGCACCGGCTCCACTTCGCCGTCGCGGCAGGTGAAACGAATACCTTTCGGCAGTCGTATCCTGGCTGAAAAACCTCCGTACGCCTTCTCATTGTCGGCCCCTCCGATGCGAACTCCATCGGCCAAAGCCAGAAGACTAATCCGGAAGTCTATTTTGCGAAAGTCCTGCGAAGCGCGATGAACGCTGATGGCCGTTGTTTCTTTGATAAAGGGTTTTTGACGGCCTTGAGCGTCGGTCCAGAGAGGGGACTTCCACAACACCTCAACTTTCAGGGCCGCCAATGCCGATTCTGTTTTCAAGATTCTGGCATTATGCACGTCCATATAAAAGTCCTCGATGCTCCACCCGTCGCCGACTTTTTGCTTACCGACCAGCAACTGGTGCCAGGCCCAGAATATTCCTCGGTGATGCCGATGGTCGCCGGGAAAATCCTCCGTCAGAACCTCGCCGTCAAGACCATAAACCGGATGAATGTAATTGCAGCGTGTATATTTGCCGTCAAGTGATTTTGGTTTTCGCTGATAGAACAGCACCTTTTTTTCACCTTCGTAAAAGGTGAAACCCTCGTCGCTCTTAACGATTCTCACAGGTTTAACCGGCGATTTTTTAGACTTTTCGAGCACATTTTTCCCTGGAGCCCATTTTTTCTGCCAGGCCGGGTAGTCCCTGGCAATCAGCAGTGATGCATATCCCCCAAGGTAGCTGTAGCCCGTTCGTTTATCTTTATCGACTTCCGCCAGGCTGTGTTTTACTTTAGCGTCGGTGCCGGCAAATAATGGCTGGCTGCTCTTAATCTCGTAGAAGCGTGCCCACATTGCACGGCCATTAGTCTCATTGATACCTGCTTGTCGTATGATAGTTTTGTTCTCGTCGAGCCAGGCAACGGCGCTCTGAATGGCGTCGATAATTGTTTCGCTGGGTCTTTCAATCTCCATCAGGAAGTTGACAACGCTGACGCTCTCCCTTGAGCAAATTGACACCGGCTCAAACGCCCTTGCCGCCCGGGGCTCGAGCGTCTTCTCATCGCACTGTTGAGGCCAGATGGACCGCTTGCCGTCAACAGTCACCTGGCAATTCAGGATGCACTGTAAACCTTTGCGGACCGCGGTTTTCACCTTTTTGCGCTGTTTATTGTCGATAAAGCTGTACTGCGGCTTTTTGTCGGCGATACCGCGCATAAGCCTCATCACTCCGACCATGGCATCGTCGTTGAAGGTGATGTAGTCGCCGTAATCGTTGCCGACTTTGTCCAGCGGATACCGCTGGGGCCAGCCGCCGTTGTGATATTGTGCCTCAAGAAGATAGTCCAGCCCGCGAATGAACGAATCCCTGAAGCGTTTCTTTCCGGTGGCGTGGTAGACTCTGGCCAGAAAGGCTAATTGCGTATAAGTGGCCCCGTTGTCGATTGTTGTACCCCAGTTCCTCGTAAACTTTTCGCCTTGATAGCCATGCTCGGCAAAGCCCATGTTTTTGGGCCAGCCCCCGAATTCGGACTGGTACGAAACGATATTGTCGGCGGTGAATACGGCCGGCCAGCTTCCATACCACTGCTCGGATTCCCTGGAATACCGGAGCCACACCAGGCGAAATCCGTGAAAGGTGTAGCCGCGTTCCGCGCTGTAGCCGCAGCGGCAGGCAGAGCGGCAATACCTCGCCTGGTAGTCCCACGCACCGCCGCGAAGCACACGTGGGCCGCCGGCACGCTCCTGCCAGGCGCTGCCGTCCGTGGGCGCACCTTCATAATTGAAGTGATACTCATCCTGGCACCACTCCCAGACGTGTCCGCTCCTATCGTAAAGGCCGAAGCCATTGGGCAGTTTTTGCCCGACTGGTTTTGCGCCAAACTCCGGTTCGCCGTCACGGACGTTGTCACCGCAATACCACATAAAGTCAGACCGTTTGCCTTGCATTGCTCCGGCCTCACAATCCTGGCAGTAGTCTCCGCAGCACGGTGAGTTGCCGAAATAGAAACGGCTCTTGGTCCCGGCCCGGCAGGCGTATTCCCACTCGGCTTCGCTCGGCAGTCGGAATACACCGATGTCAAGTTGATTTAAAGCACTGATGAACGCCTGGCAGTCGTTCCACGAGACGCGAAATACCGGATAGTTGTCCCCCATACCATAAATCTTATACGGCCTGGTCTTCATCAGCGCCTGCCACTGTGCCTGGGTTACCTCGTATTTGCCCATATAGAAATCGTAGTTGATGTTGACTGTGTGGGTCGGCCCTTCGTCACGTGAGCGGCCCCGTTCGGTCTCGGGCGAACCCATCTGGAAGCTGCCTGCCGGGATGTGTACCATCTCCAACTTCACACCGCCCGCCAGGGTCAGGGCGACTGTTTTACCTGCGGAGGCTTGCCCTGCCGCCGCTGAGCCAGCCGCAGCGCACCTACCCACAATCAAAAAGAGCACTGCTATGAGACTCAAAGACGAATTCATTTTTCGCTCGACCATTTTTTTATCCTTCTTTGAAATTCAAAAATTGCCCGCCTGATAATCTATACGAAACATGTGATAATTGCAACATCCCGGATTCACAGCTATCGGTTCAAGCCTCTGCCGTCATTGCGAAGCAATCTCATATTTAGCCCTGCGTTTTACGCGGGGTTTATTTGTTGTGGGCTTTGGGTACTGTCTTACCATAAATGGTCAGCTCGTCATCGGCTCGGTATCCGGGATTGAAGATGAGACTGGCGACATAACCGGTGACGAATACGACAATGTTACCAAACAATCCGAGCCAAAGGATATTTATTTGAAACTTGGGCAGCCACGGAAACATTGACGGGTCCATCTGCAGTGGGTTGGTAAACGTTGCCCAGCCGATGAAGGTCACGCCGATTACTAATCCGATGTAAAGCCCTTTCTTACTGCACCGTCTCGTGAATAATCCTAAAAAGAACATCCCCATCATTCCGCCGGCGATAATCGCGCTGAATGTGAAAAACGCGTCAACCATCGACTTGATTTTCGTTAGCCCCATAGCTAAGAAGATAGACAAAATGCCGGTGGCTAAGACACTGAACCGCGAAAACAACAACCGCTGTTTGTCGGTCGCGCCTTTGGCAAGCTTGTTGTAGAAATCATCGACCAAAACCGAACCTAAGCTGTTAAGGTCGGATGAGAGTGTCGACATCGACGCGGCAAACAGCCCAGCGAGAATAAGGCCCGTCACGCCGGCCGGAAGCTGACGACCTATAAAATATGCAAAGACCTGGTCGGGTTTTTCACGCACAGAATCGGGGAGCAGCTCCGGCTGAATGTGGTAAAAAACCCAAAGCAGGACGCCGATAGACATGAAGATTATCCAGACAATTCCAAGAAGCAAAACCGAAACCCGTAGGGAGCGGCAAGCCTCTTTGGATGAAGCCGAGAGCAGGTATCTCTGGACGACCGTTTGGTCTGTTGCGTACTTTGTCATATAAAGGCTGAAACCAAAACACAGCAAAACGTACACAGACACGCCGCTCCAGTCGAATTCAAAAACGGCTAATTTGAGTTTGCCGGCCTCATAAGCGGTTTGGACGACTTCCGACGCCGATACGGGAGCACAAAAAAGCAGGAATATAAGCGATATGATTCCACCTCCCAGAAGAAGGAAGCCCTGGGTGACATCCGTCCACACGACTCCTTCAATGCCCCCGAAAAAGGTATAGGTCATCGTTGCGATTCCCACGAGGATAATCAGACCATGCAGATTCCAACCCGTCGTTCCGGCTATAGCCAGGCAAAGCAAATACAGCACCATCGCCATTTTGAAAAAGTGACCGCAAATAAAAGCAGCGTCACCATAGAACCGTGCGAACAGGCCGAATCGCCGCTCCAGATATTCATAGGCGCTGAGTCTTATTTTTTTTCTGAACAAAGGGATGAAAAAGGAAGTCGCGATTAGCACCGTTATGGGTATTGAGACGATGGTCATCAGGTACTGCATATCGTTCTTGAATGATTTTCCCGGCAGAGCAAGGAACGCCCAGCTCGATATTATGGTGGCGAAGATAGACATTCCGACCGCCCAGCCCGGCAGCCTGCGATTGCCCAAAAAATAACGGTCGGAACTTGTCTGCCTCTTGCCGAAATGCGAACCCAGCCAAACGACAAAGATAAAGTAAGCGGCGATGATTAACCAGTCGATGAATTGCAAAGCGTTGTTCGAGCTACCCTCAGACAAGCAAATGCCTCCCATTATTCTTGAATTCAAGCCGGCCCGAGGATGTGAACCGCCTCGTTCTTTACTATCGAATCCTTTCAGTTTACGGTCTTTAGCCCGATGGCCTGCAGGCCCTGCCGTATCTTATCGACCTGTTCTTCGGATAGTGGACGCAGAGGTCGTCGAAACGTAGGATTAGGAAATGTTCCAAGCAGCCATTTTGCCACTTTCATTCGCTGGTGCGCGCCGCATCCCGGCTCGCCGAAGTTGTAAATCAGCCTTGCCAGAGGTGCCACAGTCTTCTGCGCCTCTTTGGCTCCCTTCACGTCTCCTTCGAGACAGCAGTGCACAAGTTTGACCATTAGTTCCGGCGCAAAGCCGGCAAAACCGATAAGCGCCCCGTCGCCCGCTTCCATAAGCGTCGGCAGCAGGTACTCATCGTGACAGGTAATTATGGCAATATCCGGTCTTGCGGCCTTGAGTTGTTCGTAATCCCAGAGCCAGCGGGCCATATCGCGCGTCCCCATTTTGATGCAGACCACCTCCGGCAGCTTGACAATTTCGAGCATTTCGGCGAGCGTATAGCCAGCCTTGGTCCAGGCCGGATATTGATGCACAATGATGCTGATACCCCCGTCTTTCGCCACATCCTTGAAGAAACCGACGGCCGTTTCACTTGACCGACCAAACCGTAGCCAGTGGTGCGGCGGCATAAGCAAAATTGCATCTGCGCCCGGATCCTTGGCCGCACGTGCATGGTCGACAGCCACCAGGCTTCCCTCGGCCGCAACTCCTGATACGACTTTTAGCCGCCTGCCGCTTTTTTTCACTTCTTCAGCAACAATTCGCGTCACTTCTGCACGCTCATTGGGCCGAAGTGACATAATCTCTCCGGTGTGCCCGTTGCAGACCAGGCCTTTGAGCCCATTCACAGCGCACAACTCGCGGGTGTAGCTCCGCAGGCCCTCCTCGTCAATCCTCTCGTCATCGTGGAACGCACACAGCATCGCAGGGAATACTCCCATCCACGGCTGTTCTCTGAAGTTCATTCGCTATTCCTTTTTTATTCTCGTTTGTAACCTGACCTGTTTGTTCAGCCGCCGAGGCTAAGCAAGGTATGTGTTATCGTATGGAAAAGATGACAACCTGTCAAGCTCAAACTAACAGTGTTCATTTGTCTTATGGGGGGCACTGGAAAAACGAAACGTTAGGCGGTACAATTAAGACATGGACCTGTCTATAGTCATACCGGCATTCAAGGAAGCCGCCAAGATTGCCGCTGACGTTCAGGCGGCAGCGATGTTCTTAGAGAACAATCACTTGAGCGGCGAGATTATCGTTGTCGACGACGGCAGCGGCGACAACACGGCCGCAGCGGCAAAGAATGTCGAGGTCCCGATAGAAATCGCGCTGAGGGTTATACCGTGTGAGCTACATCGCGGCAAAGGTTTTGCTGTTCGGACCGGAGTAAAGCAGACAAGTGGCGAATACGTGATGTTTGCCGACGCAGGCTCCTGTGTGCCCTATGAAAATATCCTGCGGGGACTGAGTTTATTGAAGAGTGGCACGTG
>JAUWIU010000020.1 GCA_030608075.1 Phycisphaerae bacterium | reverse complement strand
GCCACAATCTTCACCTTCCCTGCCACCTTCTCGATGACCATATCAAGCCCCTTCCGCACCGCCTCCAAGGGCCGCCCAGCCGTCATCAAATAGGCCTTCGCAAGGAGACGCTTCTCTCTGTCAATAACTGCCACGTTGGTGCTTATAGACCCCACGTCCAGGCCTAAGTAAGCGATTATCGGCTCCCCTTCCGTCTCCAGCAGCTCCTCATAAACATAGCTCTTCGGAACCGGCAGGCTTGGCCTGCTCAAAGGCTCAAGACGAGGAGCACTGGCCAAACCAGCACCTCTCTCAGCAAGATAATTATCAACCCTGCCCAGGTCAATCGTCGTATGAAGCGATTGCTGCGCTCGACTCTTCGCCACCAATACGGCCCCAATTGCACCGGTAAAAAAGTGCGCCTCCGGCACAACAAGCTCACCCTCGGCCAAATCAAACACCTCCTCCAAAGCGCGGACAACACCCATATTCGCCGCCACTCCACCCGTGAATACAATGGGCTTAATAAACTCTCGCCCGCACCCAAGATTACTCTTAAGATTCCTCGCCAACGCAAGGCATAGGCCTGCTATAATATCGCACATCGGCGTGGCCTGCTTCTGAAGGTGAATCATATCCGTTTTGGCGAACACCGAGCACCGACCTGCCATTCGCGGCACGTTCCTGCTCTCTAAAGCCATCTTCGCGAACTCATCTTCTATATCCA
Organism: Phycisphaerae bacterium; assembly: GCA_030608075.1. Lineage (GTDB taxonomy): Bacteria > Planctomycetota > Phycisphaerae > Sedimentisphaerales > Anaerobacaceae > JAUWIU01. The sequence goes on along the minus strand of JAUWIU010000020.1, from coordinate 25,210 downwards.
CCCCTAATCTTTGAGCCTGCTGGTCAAGAAAAGACCCTGTGCCGGCTGCGCAAACGGTATTGAGTACGAAGTCACGCACCTTGCTGCGACTTCCCTTGCCTCCCAAGAAAATGAGTTTACTGTCCTGCCCCCCCATCTCGATAAGTGTTGCCTTCTCAAACTCCGGATACAGCCAGCACACCGCCGCCGCCTGAGCCGGAACCTCATTGACAAACGGCACCTCTAACAGCTTCGCAAGAAACCGCCCCGCCGAACCAGTAACCGCAACAAACGCAATGCTTGATGGATTAACCTGGCTTAATAACCTATCGAGTTGTGCACGCGCCGTTTCGATGGGCCTGCCTTGTGTGCGTTCATAATCGCTGAAGATAAGCGTGTGCGCCTCATCAAGCACAACCACGTCGCTGCTGATTGAGCCAATATCGATGCCGATATAAAGCTTATGAACCTCACCAAGGGGCTCCAGTCGCCCACCACGCTTTGAGAACCCTGACTTAGCCTCTGTCGTTCTGTCCATAAAAACCTCCATCCAAAGCATCGTTCATGAGCATTTTAATGCCTCAATATACACCCTTCAAGAGCTATTGGCAAATCTCCAGTTGAATCATCTTTACCATCAAACCCCGTAGTAACAAAACCCAGGCCTGCGCGTAGCCTGTTAGTAACGCTCTTAAATATCGGGACAAACAACAGCCAGTAGAAATTAACCGCCGGGCACAGTGACTTCCCGGGGAAAACAAGAAAGATTCTAACAGCTTATCCACAACACCCAAACCAGGAGCGGGGAGCATAAATCCATACCAGCCAAACCCTTATAATTCTACGCGGATAAAGTTCTCACATACCCACAGGCTATATGACTACTACTACTAATTATTTAAACCTAATGAATAATATTCAAACAAGTAATATCTTACCCGCACAAGCAACCTGAGGTAATCCTGCTTGCTTACAAAGCCCTGTTTTTTTTCATAAAAAAGATTGTCGAAGCATAGTCTCTTATGTAAACTACGGGCGTAATTTATGGAGGTTTATTATGAAGGTAAATTTCAATAGAGCCAGCCTTGCTGAGGCGATGGGGTTATTAACCTCTGTTGTGCCGAGCCGAACACCAAAGCCCATATTGCGCTGTGTGAAAATCAGCGCCGGTCAGGACAACGTGCGCCTTTGTGCTACTGACCTCGAGGTGGGAATCAACTACACAATCTCCGGGGTGCAGGTCGAAGAACTTGGCGATGTAGTTGTTCCAGCCGACCGCTTGGCCGCTGTCGCCCGGGAAAGCACTGATGATGTACTGCTACTGCAGGCCGCCGAAGGGGCCTGCGAGATAAGGGGAGCCGACAGCCACTTCACAATTTATGGTCAGGAGGCCGACCAGTATCCGGGCGTACCCGATTTCGAGGGAGATGCTGATATGCAGATTACCTTGGGTAACCTCCAGGCCGGCATTGAGCAGTGCCTCTTTGCAGCCGCCAAAGAGAGTACGCGATATGCACTTAATGGTATCTTGTGGGAAATAAAGGGCAAAAAGCTCACACTCGTTGCCTCGGATGGCAGAAGACTGGCGCGAGCCAGAGTTAATCTCTCCTCTGCCGCCAAAGAGACCATAGCAGCGGCAAAAATAATAGTTCCTGGCAAGACAATGGCCCTGGTCGATAGAATCGGCAGCGATGAGAGCGATATGGTCGCGGTCAAACTCGTCGATAATCAACTCTTGATGAGTTGTGCCAACGTGGTCATCTCTTCGAATCTTGTGGAAGGAAGCTTTCCGAAGTATGAGGACATAATACCAACCGACCACGATAAAAAGTTAAAGCTCTCGACAGAAGCAACATTAAGTGCGGTTCGGCGCGCTGCACTCTTGACAACCGAGGAATCCAGGGGAATTAAGCTCTCTATAAGCAGCGACACCATCGTATTTTCAGGCAGGGCGCCGGAGACAGGCGACGCCGAAGTGAAGATGCCCATCGACTACAAAGGTGAGCCTATCGACATAGGCTTTAGTCCTCAGTTTCTGATAGACGTCCTGCGTGTTGTCAAAACGCCGGAATTCGAGCTGGAGTTGGGTCAGCCCGATAGACCAGGCCTTATAAAAAGCGGAACGAACTTCCTTTATGTCGTGATGCCTATCAATCTGGGCTGATTTCCATCGCAGTGTGCTTGACGTTCCTTTTTGTCAGGGAGCGTTATCACGGAGGTTATGTATGATGCATGTGATACCTTTTCTCCTCATGGCTCTTTACTTTTTGGTTATAGTCGGCGGTTTCGTATTTTTGGCCGTTCTGCTGTACCTGGCCCTCAAGGCACATCAGTCAATAGCCGAGTCATTGAAAATTATTGCCGAACGAATGAACGAAAAAACGTAATCGTCATACGAAGAGTTAGTAATTGCAGGGGTCAACAGTGGACGGGGACAAGTTACTGTGCCGCACCGCCGTGTGGCGCAGGGGAAAAAAACGCGATAATACAGTTAGATTGGGCGAAGCCGTCAGTGAGCTTATGGATAGGCAAATCTCACCAGAGCACGCCCGATATGCTTCGGTAGCCGACTTCTGGAGCCAACTGCTGCCGACTGAACTTTACCGCCACTGCAGAATTGCTGAAGTTTCCGGCGGGCAACTGAAAATAACCGTCGATTCGCCCTCGTATCTGCACGAATTAAGGTTGTGCAGTTCAGAACTGCTTGAGCAGTTAAAGACAAATTGTCCCCGCGCCCGTATAAGAAAAATAAAATTTGTTATCGGCTAAATCATTGCTAAACGCAAAGCGTATAATAGGTAGACTTTGAAACACCGACCGTAATTTTCTCTTCAGTTCGCCGGGATTTTATTATGAAGGACCACAGCTACGACGCCAGTAATATCAAGATTCTCGGGGGCCTGGAAGCGGTTCGCAAACGACCGGATATGTTTATCGGCGACCGTGGTTCCGCAGGACTCCACCATTTGGTCTACGAGGTCCTTGACAACTCCATCGATGAGGCTCTGGCTGGATTCTGCGACAACGTAACTGTCCAAATCCAGCCCGACGGCAGTTGCATGGTAGAAGACAATGGAAGAGGGATACCCGTCGAACAGCATAAAGAGGCAAAAAAAAGCGCCCTTGAAGTGGTGCTCACTACTTTGCATGCCGGCGGTAAGTTCGACAGCGACAGTTACAAAGTCGCCGGCGGATTGCACGGAGTCGGCGTCAGCGTCGTCAACGCTCTCAGCGAGTGGCTTGAAGCCGACGTCTACCGAAACGGAAAGCGTTATCACTTCGAGTGTATGAGAGGCGCCGCCAAAGAACCCGTAAAAGAAATTGGCCCAACCGATAAAAGAGGGACCAAAATATCCTTCAAGCCCGACGATGAAATATTCGGCGACTCCGAGTTCGAATACGAGACGCTGCTCAAACGCATACGAGAAATGGCCTACTTGAGCGCCGGACTGCAGATTACCTTCAAGGATGACAGACAAAACAAAAAGGAAGTCTTCAGATTCGATGACGGCATTAAGGCATTTGTCAAACACCTCAATGAAGCCAAAGATACCCTGCACAAGGATGTAATCTATTTTGCAAGGGAAGACCCCAACGCAATGCTCAGTTGTGAAATAGCTATGCAGTACAACAGCGGCTATACCGAAAATGTCCTCGTGTTCGCAAATAATATCCGCAATATTGACGGGGGCACGCACCTTTCGGGCTTTAAGACCGCCCTTACACGCACGATGAATTATTATGCAAAAACCAACAATCTGCTCAAGAACAGCCAGACTACAACTGGCGAGGACCTTAGGGAGGGGCTAACCGCCGTCGTCTCCGTCAAGCTCGCCGAGCCGCACTTTGAGGCCCAGACCAAGGTGCGCCTCACCAACCCGGAAGTCGGCAGCTTCGTTGAGACAACCGTCAATGAGCAGCTTGGCCATTTTCTCGAAGAGCATCCCGCCGAGGCAAAACACATACTCAACAAGGCAATACAGGCTGCCGCCGCCCGCGAAGCCGCCAGAAAGGCCCGAGAATTGACCAGGCGTAAGGGCGCCCTGGGCAGCAGCAACCTGCCCGGAAAATTGTGGGACTGCACCAGCAGGGAAAAAGCCGCCACTGAGATATTTGTTGTCGAGGGCGACTCGGCAGGCGGCTCGGCCAAGGCCGGCCGTGACAGAAACATCCAGGCAATCCTCCCGTTGAAAGGTAAAATCCTCAACGTCGAAAAAGCCCGTGTAGACAGGATGCTCGCACACGACGAAATCAGAACCATCATCAGCGCCCTCGGAACCGGCATAGGCGCAGAGGACTTCGACGTCGAAAAGTGCAGGTATGGCAAGGTAATACTTATGACCGACGCCGATGTTGACGGCGCACATATACGAACCCTCTTGCTGACGTTCTTCTTCAGGCAAATGCAGCAGTTGTTCAACAGGGATATGATTTATATCGCCCAGCCGCCTCTCTACGAGGTGAAAATCAAGGGCAAAAAAAAATCCGAATATATCCTCAGCGAACATCAGATGCAAAAAAGGATGATTAGCCGGGGCCTCGAAGGTACCGACCTTATCATCAAGACAGGCGACAATGGCCGTGAAACCCACAAGGTCTCGGATAAGCAGTTGGCCGCACTCGTTAAGGAGCTCGCCGATGCCGAACGTATCATAACCGTCCTCAGTAGAAGAGGAATCAGGTTCGCTGACTTCGTCCAGGCCTATTACAACGGCCGGCAGCTCCCACGGTTTCGAATCCGCATCAACGGCCAGGAGGATATTTTCTACGACAAGGCCGAATATGAAAAACGTCTCGCAGAGCTAACCGACCGAATCGAGGCACAGGTAGAAACCGAGGATAGTCCAGTCGTTGCCGAGGAGCTGCGCGAGGTGGCACGCATCAACAAGATAAACGAAAAGCTGATGGCAGAGTTCGGCCTCGACTTAAGGGATTTTCTGCTAAAGCCCGCAAAAGCCGTCTCCGGCGAGTCACTTCCGACGAAGTTCAAACTTGTCAACGGCCAGGATGAATACGAGGTAGCCTCGCTCGGTGACATCTGCTCCAGTATAAGGCAAATCGGCGGCAAAGGAATCGAGATAAAGCGATTCAAGGGCCTTGGTGAAATGAACGCAGAGCAATTATGGCAGACAACAATGAATCCCACCACCAGAACTTTGCTCAACGTCAAGGTCGACGATGCCGGCGAAGCCGACAGACTCTTTAGTATATTGATGGGTGATGATGTCGAAAAACGAAGAAACTTCATCCGAGAGCACGCACTTGAGGTCCAAAACCTCGACATCTGATTGTGACGATTTGCCCCGTTACCTAATCGACCCGAGCCTGTGCGGCTCTACTCGCTTCCTTCAGCCTTGGGTATCTCCGAAAGTAGTATCTCTCCAACCTCCACAACCTGACCGGCTTGCAGTTCCTGTAGCTCCTGGACCCCGGCAAAGTCGTCTTTGCTCACCTGCAGCAATACCGCTGGTCCAGCCGGCACACCCTCAAGCCTGAACCATCCGTCAGCCTCTGTCGTCTTCCGCAAAACTTTCACCTCCGCGAAGTCCAATACTTCTCCATGACCAGAGCCGTCACGCCTCATAAAAATGCCGATTTCTACGTCGCCTACGCCTTGCCCCGTCTCATCGACTGCTCGTCCCACAATCGTCGCAAGCGGCTCGAGCACAATCTGCCATTCTGGCTGCGAATCAATCCACCCGGCATCGGTTTCTTCCCACCGTAAAGCCCGGCCTAAGACTGCCTCATCATCGAACGCATAGCACGTATATGCCTTGGGATAGGCCCCTGGCGGCTCAGGAACCTCGAAGCTGCCGTGCTCATCAGTACTCACCTTCTGCTCTTCGAACCATAGGTATCCGCCGACAGGCTCACCTTCAGCGTCAGTAAGTGTGCCGCGTATCATTGGCCTCGGTATAACGCTAATCTCAACAATCGAACCCTCGCTGCCGCTTTCTACAAGCAGCGCCTGCGAAACCTCCGTATATTGTCCCTGTTCCCAGCTTTCCGTCTTCACCACGTACTCGCCGCTGGCTAGGTTCACCACGCCCTGGCCCTCAGCATTAGTTATGTCCGCTGCCACTTCAACTGCCGCCCCGTCGCTTGCATCGGAAGTTATTTGGAATCTCTGATTGCTTACCGGCTCGCCCGTCTCAGCGTTAACAATCTGCACCGTAACCGGCAGGCCTTCCTGCAGTTCCAACGTAACGGTTGACTCTGCCCCGGCGCTGACTTCTACATTCTTCGGCGCACTGGCAACAGACTCTGTCTCGGCTGCACTTATCTTAAAAGTGCTTCGATTATACGCTGCCACGGTATAGCTGCCTTCACTCAAACCGGCAACTTCGAATCCGCCGCCTTCATCCGTTGTCGTCCAATTGTCAAACCCCTGCCCGTAAACTCTGACTACCATTCCCGCTTTCTCATAAGGCTGACCGCCTGAAACTAAATGTCCTCTTATAACCCCGCCACGTTTCAGCGTAATCAACAAATCCTCCTGGCCGGCGCCAATCGGGTAAGAGTCGCCTTGCGTATGTGTCGTATACGCGACATAGCCCTCCTTCATCACATTAAGTTGAAGCATTGCTCCTTCGGCAACCTTGTCAATCACAAATCTGCCATCGGCGTCACTTGTAGCGACAGTTAGAGCGCACTGTTGAGCCAGGTGGTAACTGGGCGATTTCGGTTTCATTGAAACCACAGCCCCTTTTATCGCCTCCCCATCCTCATCGGCAACCACGCCGGTGACAACAGTCGGCTCAAAAAGCCGCACCCTCACATCGTCTTTACTTGACATCAAATCCGCGTCCAGCCAGCCGGTCGCGTACTCCGGAGCTTCGAAGACCAGTATCGAGCGCATATTCTCGCTGTCAATGAATGACCGCGCTTCTATCTCGAATATGCCTTCGCTGTTGGTCGTCGTTTCCGCGTCATCTTCTGCCGGCTCCAGCGACCAGAAGTAACGTGCCGTCCGCCGACATACAACGCTGCGCACTGCCACAGCCTCGATTGCCTCGCCGGCGCCGTTTGTCACGATACCTTTGCATCTGACCGTTTTACCGCGCGCAACCGCTTTTTCAGCCTTGTCTTTGCCCTCTTCAGCCAGCCCTGCCTGGCGTTTTTCCTCTTCGAGTCTGCTCTTAATTCTTGCTATTGCTTCTGCAAACAGACTTTGCCCGTAACCTTCCGGCAGGTTCTCTTTTGACAGCCGGTACAGAGCCTCCAGTACCGGCAGCGCCCTTTCGTCGCCGACCTGCCCGAGATATTTTGCCGCAAAGAGCTTGCTGATAATCTCTCCCTCCAGAAGTATCGTTACAAGGCCGTCAATGTCGCCCTCGGTGAACATCCTGGTTATCTGCTCCAGTTCCGCCTCGAGCTTTGCGTTGGCCCCCTGCTCGGCTCCTGCCTGCACTCCGGTTGCACTTCCGGGTTTGGCTGCACCCTCCTGCACCTCCACTGTTTTGGGCGTTTCCTGCTCGACAGGGCCGGTGAAAATCTTCACTGTAAGGAAGACCGTTACAGCAATTACCGCCGCGGCGGCTATCCTCGTAAGACGTTGTGTGGTTCTTATTCGCCGCGCAATTCCTGCCTTTCTTTTGGCTGTCTCGGCCTCGCGACCCCGCCCGCCGGGCAGTGCCGAAAGCACAGAATCTATCACCTCCCGTCCCGGCCCGGCTGCAACAGGCTCGCTCCGCATAGCGCGTACGGCTTCATCGAGAATCGTCTCACTCTCTTTCATAATACCAATGCGCCTTATTCCTTCGGCAGCTCCATAAGTTCGCACAGTCTTCTTCTGGCGCGGTTGAGCAATACATCTGCCGTCTTGCTCTTGATGCCTAACTCCCTGCCGATTTGTCGACAGCTCAGACCGTTCAGATACCGCAGGCAGAAAATCTCTGCTTCCTGTAGCGGCAGCCGGCCCAATGCCTTCTGCAGCTGCCCAACCAGCTCACGCGGCTGCACCTGCTCGGTCCGCTCAAGCTCATCGCTCGGTACGTAAACAAGGTCAACTGCACCTGCATCGCTGCCCGCGCGATGAAACCGCCCGCGACGACGTCTTATCGCCCGCGCAGTGGCAAGGCAGACTAACATCACCGAAAAATTCTTGCCCCGCCGATGCCCCGATGCTTTGGCAGCGCGAAGAAATGTCTCCCTGAAACATTCAGCAGCCTCTGTCGGGTTGCCTAACAGCCGATATGCACTCTGCCAAACACTCGGGCCGTGCTCGTCAACAATTTCTGCCCAGTCCGTCATTGTCAAATAACTTTCCTACTAAAAGTCGTTGTCTATATAATAATCGACATACCGCCGCATTCTGTTCGCAAAAAAATCACGAATCTAAGCTATCTTGTGCCTTCACCCTTGGCCGTCTGACGAAACTAATCTTGTTGGATGTTTTAGTTTGCCTGAACTGCTGCATAGAAAAACCGCCCTCCTCCAGCCTCGGCCTTTTTCGCAGTGCCGTCTGCCGGGCAGCATTTCTTTGTGGCGCCCCCTGCCCTTCGTTCTTTTGCCTGGGCATTCAACAGCTTCAATTCATAAACGATTCTTGCCTCGCGCCCGCCCTGAAACCAAGCTGATGTCGGTAGCGGCCGTTTAATCGACCTGTTCGGCTGAAGCCTCGGCTTCTCTGGTGTCGGCCGACTCGCGCACGACTGTAGCGGTTATAGCAGCCCTCAAGTCGTCACTGAACTTAAGCTCAACCGTGGAGGTCCCGACCTGCTTGATATTCTCTGGAAGTTTCACAACCTCGTCGGCTACTTCAAAACCCTGCTCACGCAGATTACCCGCTATTTCGCCGGCCCCGACAGACCCGAACAAATGACCCTGCTCGTTGGCCTTGGCTGCAATAACAACCTCGGCACCTTCGACGGCCTCTGCCGCCGCCTCAAGACGCTTGCGATGCCGGATACGCTGCTCCGCTCGCTTGGCCTTTTCTTCGGCCAAAGCCCGCAGATTCGCCTCGGTCGGCATCGTCGCAAGGCCCTGAGGCAGCAGATAGTTCCTCGCGTATCCCGTCTTAACTTCAACAACGTCTCCCACCCAGCCGACTTTGTCAATATCGGAAACAAGTAAAACCTTCATACACGCATCTCCAAAACAACCTGCACAGACCGCAGACACATCACCAAACAACGCTCGTATGCCTTCAGTCTCTCGTCCGTATGTTCCGTCACACAGTATACGGCAAAAGCGCCATATACCTCGCACGTTTGATGGCTTTTTTCACCTTTCTTTGGCAATGGGCACAATTGCCGCTGCGCTTGCGCGAGTATATCTTGCCGCGATTCGTCAACAACCTCTCCAGAATCGTTACATCCTTGTAGTCAATGTGTTTTGTGCCGCTTCTGCAGAATCGACACGCCGTTTGCTCGCGAAAGCCCCCAAGCCGCGATGGTGCATTTCTCGGTCTCGGTTTTCTAGTCGTTAATGTCCTTCTGGCCATTTTTCTTCTCATCCATCCATAAAACAGTCAATACTGAATAACAAATCCCGTTCAACTCCGGCCTGCCAACAGACAGCACATAGTCCCCTAAAATGGTACCTCGTCTCCGCCGGCCGGTATATCTTCATTGCTGTACTGTTTAGGCCCTGGCTCCGTTGCGCCGGCAGCCTGCTCACCGGCGCCCGCGGCCTCGCCGGACGCCGCACGCCCTCCGCCGAGAAACTGAAAAGTCTGCACTGTAACTCTGTGCTTGCTGCGTTTGGTTCCATCCTGAGCCGTCCAACTGTCAAACGTCAGTCTGCCTTCGACAAACAAAGGCCGGCCTTTGCTCAGGTACTTGTTGATATTTTCAGCCATCCTCCCAAATGCCCGACAGTCCACAAAGCAAGTTTCCTCCCTGTCTTCACCCTCGGCACTTTTCCATCTGCGGTTCACCGCCAGGCCGAAATCCACAACCGCCGTCTGGCTCGGCAAATAGGATAATTGCGGGTCACGCGTCAGATTGCCTATCAGAAAAATCTTGTTAAAGTTAGCCATATTAAGCTCCTTATCTCTGCTCTAAGGCTCCACTTCAGACCCCGCCTGTTCACTGCTGCGAGCCTGCTGCTGTATCAGCCTCACTAACGTCCTGTTTTTCCTCCGTGCCCGGCGAGTCATCAGCCTGGGGTTCATCTGTTTGTTCTATCTCTTCCGGTGCCGCAGCTTCTCCGGCCTCTTTCGCTTCTTCCGGTGCCGCAGCTTCTCCGGCCTCTTTCGCTTCTTCCGGCTCTTGCGTTTCTTGCGGCTCTTGCGCTTCTTCCGGCTCTTGCGCTTCTTCTGCTGCGGCTATATCCGTCGCCGGAGATTTAGGCGGCTCTTCCAGGGCTTTTTCATCTTCCTGCTCGTCGCCGGCCTGCTCACTGGTCTCCTCCCCGACCTGCTCAGCGCCGGCCCGTTCCGATTCCAACCTCTCCTTCGCCTTGTCAATAGCTTCCTGCCTCTTCTTTTCCGCACGCACCGCCGGGGTGTCCTTCTCAATATCTTCCTGCGACATATGTTCGACGTTCAGGATTAACACCCGCATAATCCGCTCCGACAGTTGCACGTCTCTTTCCACTCCTCCTATCTTGCTGCCGGGAGCCCTGAAGTAGCAAAGCACATATGTCCCCCTCTCTTTGTGCCCGATCTTGTAGGCAAACCTGCGCTCATCCCACTTCCTTATCGAGACAATCTCAGCCTCAGCCCTCTCCAGAATGTGCCGGATAGTCTTGATTATTCCGTCCCAGTCCGCCGCCGCCTCGGCTGCATCAACTATAAACATCCCTTCATACAGTTTCTTGACAATAGTTTCCAATCCAGGTACCTCCCAAGAAGTCAGATTTTCGAATCGAAATTTCTTCTAATGTTATTATCCTATCATTATACGTCGCTTACTCTGGTCCGTTAAACGCATTCATTGTCGCTTCAATGCCGTTTTCCGCCCAGTAAATTACCGCTTCTCGTGCCTTTTCTATCGCCTCATTCAAAAGCGCCATCTCCGGTTTTGTCGGCACGCTTAGAACAAAATCAACATCCAACATTTCGCCGCTTCGACCAATACCTATTCGCACCCGCCCAAACTCGCCCGTCCCTAATTTCTCTATAACGTTGGAAAGGCCGTTGTGTCCGCCAGCCGAACCCTTCGCCCTCACGCGAATCGTGCCCGGCTCAAGCGCCATGTCGTCGCTTATCACAAGAAGCTCCCACAAAGCAAGTTTGTAAAAACCCATCGCCGTCGCCGTCGGCCCACCACTGCGGTTTATAAAACACCACGGCTTCAGCAACATCAACTTCTTATCCCTCAACTTGCCCTCACCGAAAAGACCACCGAATTTCCTTTTTCTCACCTTTATATCCAGTTTCTCAGCCAGCGAGTCTATTACCTTAAAGCCTGCGTTATGCCGTGTGTCAGCGTACTCATCGCGGGGGTTACCCAGGCCCACCACCATCTTACTCTCGACCATGCCTTCCGTTCTCGATACAAAGACTTATTAGCCATGTTCTTCTGAAGCGCCTTCTTCTTCCTCCTTCGCCTCGGTGATAACCTCCGGGACCGCCGGTATCTCCGCTTCGATTTCCTCCGTGGTCTTCGCTGCAGCAACCAGACCGCATGTAACTATCAGCATCGATGGGTCGCTAACAAGCCTTGCGCCCGGCGGCAGCTCGATATCACCGGCGTGCAAATTGTCACCGACACCGACATCCTTGACCAAAACAACTATACTCTCCGGAATGTCGGTCGCCCTGCACTCAATTTCCAGATGGTCGGCATGCTCTTCGATAATGCCGCCTTCATGCGTGCCTTTCGCTGTCCCCTTAAGCTCGACAGGAACCGTCACGTTAATCCTCTCGGTTGCGTCAACACGCATCAGGTCTGCATGAATGACGTCCTTGCCCAGATAGTCATATTGAATATCCTTGATGACCATCGTCTCTTTCTTTCTCCCTATCTGCACATTAACAACCCGATGCCCGTCATGCAGGCCTTCCACCAGGTTGTGCTTGTCCAGCGAAATAGCCACCGGCTCCTCCTTGTGCCCGTATACAATAGCCGGTATTCGCCCCTGTTTACGTACTTTCGCCGCGGATTTTGACCCGGTCTGTTCTCGAGTTTCCGCTTTCAGAACCAGCTTCTTTGCCATAATATCCTCACATCAATTTCAAAACCAACCGGCCGCCCTCAGGCCTGTTTGCTGTGCCCTAAACGTGGTTAAACAGGCTGCTGACCGATTCGTTTCTGTGAATCCTCTTTATCGCCTCACCTAACATCGCCGAAACGCTCAAAACGGTTATGTTGCCGAGCTTGCTGGCCCGGTCGTTCAGCACTATCGTGTCGGTAACTACCACTTCGTCGATAGGAGCTTTGCTCAGGCGCTCGAGTGCCTGCTCGGCAAAGACTCCGTGTGTCCCGCCAACGTATATCCTTTCAGCTCCGCGGTCTTTAAGCAGCTTCGCCGCACTGCAAACGGTCCCCGCCGTCGTAATCATATCGTCACACATCAGTATGTTCCTGCCCGCCACCTCCCCGATAATCTGTTGCGCCTCCACCTCGCTGCCGCTCACTCGCCTCTTGTGAACAATGGCTAACTCCCCACCAAGGTGTGAGGCATATCGAGCCGCAATCTTCATATTACCAACGTCCGGCGACACTATCGTTAAATTACGGACCTTCTTATCTCTGAAATACCTGCTCAAAACAGGCTCCGCCGACAGGTGGTCGACCGGTATGTCGAAAAAACCCTGAAGCTGTTGCGCATGAAGGTCGATTGCCAGCACCCGGTTGGCGCCGGCCGCGGTAATGAGATTCGCTACCAGCTTGGCGGTAATCGGAACCCGCCCCTCGTCTTTTCTGTCCTGCCGGGCGTACCCAAAGTATGGAACAACCGCGGTAATCCGCTTTGCACTGGCCCGGCGAAGACAATCAAGGTAAATCAAAAGCTCTACCAGGTTCTCGTCAACCGGAGCACAAGTCGACTGAACAACAAAGCAGTCTCTGCCTCGAACGTCATCCTCGAGCTTGATAAATTTCTCCCCATCCGGAAACCTCTCTATCTTCGCTCCACCCATCGGGATCTCCAGATACTTACACACCGCCCCGGCAAGCGCCATGCTCCCGCTGCCGGGAAATATCTTTATATTGTCGCTGATAAACATTGTTATTGACCTCTCGATTTTCCAACCATTACTTCGTCGCTTCAATCCCCGTCCCCGGCTCGGCACATGAGCCATCTTCGAGAACCGTCCTGTCGCTCAAATAAACGAACGGCCCAACACGGCAGCGGCGACCGATTTTAACCTCGTTGCCGATATATGTAAAAGGCTCAATCACTGTGTCCTCCCCGATTTCAGCCTTTACATCAATCCAGGTATTGTTCGGGTCAACAATTGTCACGCCGCCCTCCATCAGTCCCGTTTGAATCTTCTGCTGCATAATCCTTGCTGCCTCGCTCAGGTCCGCCCTGCTGTTGATGCCGATAGCCCCCTCAGGCCGAACCCCCGCGACCGCCGCCGCCTTGTAGCCGGCCCCGATGATGATAGAAAGCACATCGGTCAGGTAGTACTCCTTTTTGGCATTGTCCGCCCGAACCTTTACCAACGCCTCGAACAAAACCTTATTGTCGAAAAGATAATAGCTCGGATTCACCTCCTTGATAGCTAATTGCTCGCCTGTGCAGTCGTTATGCTCCACGATACCCACCAGGTTGCCGGCCCCGTCGCGAAGTATCCGTCCGTAACCGGATGGCTCGTCCATAATTGCCGTCGCCAAGGTCATTGACAACTTCTCAGACTCGTGTTTATCCGCCAGTATCTTCAATATCTCCACTTCAATAAAAGGCACATCGCCGCAAAGGACGTATGTCTCGCCGTCAAAATCCTTCAGGTAATCCTTACAGCACAGAACCGCATGTGCCGTCCCCTTCTGTTCTTCCTGAACAACCCACACAATATCGTCGGCACCGCCGAATCTTTCCTTGACCTGCTCGGCGCCGTAGCCGACGACAACATACATCTTCCCCACGTCGGCTTCTCGGCACGCGTCCAGCACATACGCCAACATCTCTCGCCCGCAAATCCGATGCAGCACTTTGGCCAGCCGCGTTTTCATCCGGCTGCTCACCCCCGCGGCCAATATTATCGCTACTCTTTCCGCCATCTCTCAGTGATAAATAGTCAACAGCAATTCGACACACCTACCCGACCAGGATTCGAACCTGGAATGTGGGCACCAAAAGCCCATGTGTTACCAATTACACCATCGGGTAATATAAACCGCACCCGACTTCGTTTCGCCTTATGCACCGAAATATGTCACGGAGACCATCTTGTTCGGCCCGACTTGACCCTGTCGGAGGCTTGAGTCAGCCATGCCGTGATACTGCTGACCCCAAAGGCTCAATTCAGCCGCTAAACTACCCCGTGCGACAGGATTACATTACAAGCTACCAAGATTCTAACCGACAAAAAAAATAAAGCAAGCTATTTTTCTTTTTTTTGCCGCCCCAAATAGCTACCCCCCCAGGATTGTAGTGTGGGCTTGCAGCCCACCAATTTCCTAAACGCCCGCCGGAAGCAATGCCCCTAAAAAACCAAGCACCGGCCCAATAATCTTACCTAACACCCCGGTAAATAGAGCAACTAACAAAACCACCATCCATACCCGCGTCCACTTCGGCGAGACGGTCGGCTTCATCCCGGGTATAATGCAGGGCCATATCTTACTGCCGTCCAGCGGGGGCACCGGCAGAAGATTAATCACTGCCAGTATCGCATTTATAAAAAAGATGCTCATACACACAAACTCGACAATAAACCAGGGCCGAAGATACAGTATCCCCAGCGCCACAACGCAAAGCACAACGTTCGACGCCGGGCCCGCAAGCGAGCTCAACAGGTAGTACAGTTTCGGCTTCTTAAAGTTATTGATATTCACAACCACCGGCTTGCCCCACCCAAAACCAAGAACGAATAATGCGACTGTCCCTAACGGCGAAAGATGCCTCAGCGGGTTCAGACTAATACGCCCCATCCGTTCAGCCGTATCGTCCCCAAGCCATTTTGCCGTTATCGCGTGCGCCGCCTCGTGGACGGTCAGTCCCACGACCAACCCGGGAAGCAAAACTAAAGCCTTTTCCCATCCCATCTATCCGCTCACAAAAGCTGGCAAAAAACCAAAACCTAAAGCCTCCTAAAGCAGCCTCACCAAAGGTTTGAAAACTCCTTCACCTGCTTGCTGCCCTGCCTCATCACGCATGCTCAATTATCGCTATCGTCGGCGGCGATATACCCACGCTGTCCCTCGCTAAGATAGGCAGGCTCGGACGTGTCTTGCTGCTCCTCGGCCAAATCCGCATATCCCGCTTGCGCATCCGTCTCCATCTGCCTGCGAACACGCTCATACTCCTCAAGCGTCATCAAAACCTCACGCGCCTGGCTGCCCTTGTATTTGCCCAAGACTCCCGATGCCGTCATCAGCTCGATAATCCGAGACGCACGCGCATAGCCGATACCAAGTCGACGCTGCAAAAGCGATACGCTGCCGCGATGTGTCTCGAGAATAATCCGCACCGCCTCGTCAAACAGCTCGTCTCTCGGCAGTTCCGAAATGTCCGCACGACCGAGTTCCGTAAGCTCCGGATGAAACTGAGGCTCGCCGAACTCCTTCAGATGTTTCATTATCCGCCGAATCTCCATGTCGTCAACGAACGTCCCCTGTGCGCGAACCAGGTCACTCGTACCCGGCTTTAAAAACAGCATGTCACCTTGGCCTAACAGGGTCTCGGCGCCGTTCTGGTCGAGGATAATCCGGCTGTCCATCCGAGCCGCCACGCGAAAACCTATACGCGTCGGCATATTCGACTTAATCAGACCTGTTACTACCGTTGCCTGCGGCCGCTGAGTCGCCAGCACCATATGGATACCAACCGCCCGGCTCTTCTGCGCTAGACGAACAATGTAAGCCTCTATCTCCTTCGTCGCGCTCATCATCAAATCCGCAAGCTCATCGATTATTATCACGATATACGGCAGACGCTTCGGAATTTTCGACTCCTCCTCAGCGCTGCGTGGGTCAAAACGCGCAACAATCTCCTCGGCACCCAGTCTGTTGTACTCGGCAATATTCTTCACCCTGGCCTCGGCCAGCAGCGAATAACGCTAGTCCATTTTCTCCGTTGCCCACTCGAGTATCTGCACCGCCCGCGCCGTCTCGGTCACTATCGGGCTCATCAGATGCGGCACACTATTAAAAGCCGCCATCTCCACCATCTTCGGGTCAATCAGAATCATCTTAACCTCGTCAGGCCTTTTCGTAAGCAGTATCCCCGTGATGATACTGTTGATACACACACTCTTGCCCGAGCCGGTCGTACCGGCAATGAGCAGGTGCGGCATCGTTGTCAGGTCAGAAACAAGCGCTTCACCAGACGAATCTTTGCCCAAAAACAATGGTATTTGCATCCTCGCAGGCTTGTCACCCGCGAGCTGCATCAGGTCCTTCATACGAACCTTTTCCTTTTCGCTGTTCGGCACCTCAATACCTATCGTATGCTTGCCCGGCAGGGGCGCCACCACACGAACCGCCCCGGCGCCAAGCGCACGAGCCATATCATTGGCAAGTGCTGATATCTGGCTCACCTTCACACCGGCGGCAAGCTGCAGCTCGAACATTGTTACCACAGGCCCGGTCTCAGCCGCAACCACCTCGGCATTGATATTGAATTCGCTCAGCAGCTTCTCGAGCGCCGCAGCCTTTGCCTTGACGACTTTGCCCTGCACCGCCGCAAAGCAGTACTCCGGCTCAGCCAAAAGCTCCAAAGGCGGGAGCCTGTAATCCTCGTAACTGCTCGCAACCGAAGATTCGCGCCCACTGCGCAGCGCCGGAATAGCCACACCCATTTGTCCGGCCCCGGCTCTGATGCTCTCGCTGTTTGCTTCTGGCCCGACATCCCTGTTCAAACGCAAACGCTCCGCCTCGATAACACCCTGCCGCTTCTGTCGGATGCTCAATTTCCGCCATATATCACCTATTACCTCTCCGCCCTTGGCCGAACGCTTCGCTGCCGACCACGCCGGCGATACAAAACCGCCTACACTCCTGAGTCCGGCAAAACACCACCCCACTACTGACAGAATAGGCCTGTCGGCCAACAAAACTGACCCCACAGCCCACGTCCCAGCAACTACTATAACGCTGCCCACCACTGCAAACTGGTTTCGCAGAAAGTATGTCGCCGCCACGCCTAACACCCCTCCTGAGCCAATCGGAAAAATATACACCCGGTGGGGCCACAGGCAGTAGAAGCTTGTAGAGGCCGCTGCCGTCAATAACGCCAATCCAATCGTGCGCAAAATCGGCTGACCTATGGACCGCCCGATTAGCTTCGCAAAAAAAATACAAATCCCCGAAACCAGAATCACGAATACCCCCGGCCCGATATAGTACAGAAGATGGTACGCAAAGAAAGCGCCGACACGCCCGCACAGGTTCGCCGACGGACGGTTATGAGGATAAACGAACCTGCTCGGCCAGTCGCCTATGTTGAAACTCAGACAACTGCACAAAAGCACTAACAGCCCGGCAATTGCCAGAAACTCGCCCGCCACCTTGTACGTTCTTTTCTCTTCCACGTCACTTCTCCGTTGAGCCCGATAAAAACTCAACTCCGGCCCGCTGCGACAAGCCTTTGCATCTTCCCTTAATAAATCTATATCGGCAGCCTTCGCTCTTTCTCTGTACAATTGCCCCCCTTCACAGCAGCCGCAAATTAGCTTGAATCCGCCTTCAGCCCCACTTATAATGCGTCCTTGCGAAAATATCAAGAACCTCCTGGAGTTCAGATTATGCTCTACCGTACCTATGGAAAAACCGGTATCAACCTCTCCGCTACAGGTTTTGGCGGCATGCGATTCGAAAAGCAGCACGATGTCGACGCCTGTGCCTCCGTGGTCAAAGCCGCTTACGACAAAGGAATTAACCTTTTCGACACCGCTCCCGGCTATGGAAAATCGGAAGAAATCTTCGGCGCCGCCTTCACAGAAATGAATAAGTCCCGTCACAATAAGCCCTTCTACGTCTCAACCAAGAGCAGCAAAGCCGAACCCGACGAAATACGCAAAAACCTCGAAACCTCCCTCAGAAGAATGAACCTCGATTACATCGATTTCTACCACTTCTGGTACCTTATGTCCCTTGATGAATACTACAGCCGAAAGGCTAAAGGTGCCTTGAAAGAATTCGAGCGACTAAAAGACCAGGGCCTCATCAGGCACATCTGTGTCTCAACCCACATGCCCGGCACAGATATCGCCGAAATGCTCGGCGACTATCCCTTTGAGGGAATCTTGTTGGGCTACTCGGTTATGAACTTTGCATACCGTGAGGCTGGCCTCGCCGCTGCCGCAGACCTCGGACTCGGAGTCGCAGTGATGAACCCTCTCGGCGGCGGTCTTATACCACACCACCCCCGGCGATTTGAATTCGCAAAAACACGCCGCGATGAAACCGTCGTCGAAGCCGCCCTTCGTTTCCTGCTCAACGACCCGCGTATCACCGTTGCCATTGTCGGCTTTAGCAGCATCCCACAGCTCGACGAGGCCGTAAGCGCCGTCGATGGCTACAAACCAATTGCATCGGCTGCAATTAAAAAAATCCGCGACCAACTGCCCGAGGCCTTCAATCAGCTTTGTACTGCCTGCCGATACTGCCGCGACAAATGCCCTGAGGGTATTCCGGTAGAAAAACTTATGGGTGCTTACAATTTCCACACGCTCGTCGGCGATACAAAGTTGACGATGGAAAACCTGAAATGGCACTGGGGCATAAACCTCGAAGATAACAACCTGGACAAGTGCACCGAGTGCGGCTTGTGCGAACAGGCCTGCACCCAGAAACTGCCAATCGCCAAACGCCTCAAAATCCTGAGCGCCGAAATCAAAAAATACCTCGCCGCCCAACAAGCAAAAAACAAAGAATAAAAGCTGCCCTGCGTCGCAGTTAAACCGACACCTGCCCTCTCTGTACCTGCCCTCGCACGAGCCCGCGTGTCATTGCGAGCGCAGCGAGGCAATCTACTACGCTGGCCAACCCATCATTCTACTATCGTACCAACTACGAACTACGAACTACCAACTCTTAAGCATCTTTTTGAATACTCATCCACTCATCCCCATTTTTCTCTTGACGCCACCCCGTTTTTCTGGTAAAGTAGCTGTGAAATTACTTGTCCGGTAGGTCCTTAGAAGCAGCCTTGGCGATAGCCAGGCCCGAGATATTCAATACGGACCAAGGCTCTCAATTTACCAGCACAGCATTTACAAACGCCCTGGAGGATGCTGGTGTAGGCATCAGTATGGATGGCAAGGGCCGAGTGTTTGATAATATTTTTGCAGAGCGTTTATGGCGAACAGTAAAAGTTGAGGAGGTTTATCTGTGGGACTATCAAACGGTGGCGAGGCGACATACAGCCTGGCTCGATATTTTGAGTTTTATAATAACTAGCGATTGCACCAGGCATTGGGCTACCGCACGCCAGCCGAGGTGTACGGCGTAGCAGTTGGCACTGCCGTTGCCCTTCGGGCTCCCTCGGTTCCAACTGCTTTAACATACGGTGATGAATCCACCTTAAAAAACCCGGTTTTTTGTCTTGACAATGGGTAGGGGTATAAAACACAGAAAACTTATGGCATAATATTATGATGTGTAAAAAAATATTTTGTTTAATATTTTTTGCCTTGTTGCTTGGCATAGTATGTAATGTTGCGATCGCTGATACTAACGAGATTGACGCAACGTCGATAAGAGGTAAGGTATTGTGCGGATACCAAGGGTGGTTTCGTTGTCCTACAGATGGATTTGCTCTAGGCTGGCATCACTGGAGCAGTAGCATGAATACAATAACACCGAGTACTCTTACGTTTGAAATGTGGCCGGATATGACTGAATATGACGTAAAGTACGAGGTTCCCGGTTTCTCATATCCCAATAGCGAACAAGCACATCTTTATAGTGCGGTTGATTACAGCACCGTTTTACGTCATTTCGAGTGGATGGAGAACTATGGAATTGATGGTGTTTGGTTTCAGCGTTTTTTAGTGGGACTCAATTTTGATATCGGCGGTTCTTTGGGAGAACGCTATCGAGCTGCTATGCTGCAAGTTTTAAATAACGTTCAAAACGCTGCTAGCCAGACTGGAAGAATTTGGGCATTAGCATACGATATGGCCGAGATGCCAACAGACGAGATTCTTGATTATATGACTTCTGATTGGAAGAACCTTGTGGACAAAGGAATAACGGATGATCCCCGCTACTTGCACCATAACGGCAAGCCGGTACTGGCACTTTGGGAATTCAACCGATTGCATAGACCAAATGTAACAGCTACTGTCGCAAATCAACTAATAGATTTTTTCAAGAATGACCCTGATTATGGCGTGTTTCTGGTTGGTGGCTGCGAATGGACTTGGCGTAATGTAGAGGGAGAATGGGCAAGTATTTATCGTAGCTTTGATACAATTTGCCCGTGGAATGCTGGTAACACTGTCATTGAAAATGGGAAGAAATGGGCAAATACTGATTTTTGGCAAGGTGACATTGCAGAGGCAAACGAAGCAGGCATGCTTTACCTGCCGGTGATTTATCCAGGTTTTAGTTGGGACAACCTTCAAAACCTTCCACCGGGCACATCGATCCTCCCTCGCCAAGGTGGTAAGTTCTACTGGAAGCAGTTTCACCAGGCTGCTGATCTTGGGCTCGACATGGTATACGTAGCCATGTTTGATGAAGTTGATGAAGGAACAGCTATTTACAAAGTCACTAACCAACCACCAGAGCAAGCCCACTTTGTCACTTATGAAGACTTCCCCAGTGATTGGTATCTGCGTCTTACAGCCGAGGGGACTAAGATGTTGCGAGGTGAACGCGAAATAACGCCTGTGATACCTATTGGATATTTAGATGCTGATGGACCAGTTGAGAATCTAAATACTGGTACAAGATATGATTATATCCAACACGCTATATTTGATGCAATTGAAGGAGATGTTATAGTTGTAGAACCAGGAACTTATGTTGAAAATATTTATTTTGATGGTAAAAATCTAAAAATCAAATCAATTGACCCTAACGCCCCGGATGTTGTGGCTGTTACTATTATCAATGGTGATAGCCAAGATTCGGTAGTGACTTTTTTCGGCAACGAAAATGCAAGTTGCGAACTTGCAGGCCTTACTATTGCAAATGGACAGGCTTATCAGGGGGGTGGAATTTATAATGATTCTGGAAATCCGTCAATAACCAACTGTACTTTCAAGACTAACTCTGCTACTGATGATGGTGGAGCGATATTCAACCGCAATGGAAATCTTGCTATTAAAAATTGTGTTTTTATTAATAACTCGGCTGGGGATGCCGGAGGTGGCATAAAAAATGAATCTGCCAGCCCAATAATTGCCAATTGCATATTTACCGAAAACTCTGCTGTGTATGGCGGCGGAATGTATAACCGCAATCAAAGCAACCCTATTGTTGTTAATTGTACATTTAGCGAGAACTCAACAGAAAATGGAGGTGGCATAAGAAATTTCAAAAGTAGCCCCGCATTGACAAACTGTATCCTGTGGAACAATTGGCCAGACCAGATAAAGAACCGTGATAGCTCACCTTCTGTTATTTATAGCAATATTCAGGGAGGTTACTCTGGTCAAGGCAATATTGATATAGACCCTTGTTTTGTGTCTGTCGGTTCTAACGGGCAGAATCCCTGGGAGCCGATTGAAGGCATGATTTCTTACTGGAAGTTTGACCAACGCGGCGGAACAACAGTGTATGATTTCGTTGGCGATAATAATGGAGTTATAAATGGTGCGGTATGGATAAATGGCAAGGTTGATGGTGCACTTAGCTTCAATGGTAGCGGAGACTATGTTAATTGTGGTAATGCCACAAGTTTGAATATTACTGGCGCGATTACAATTAAAGCTTGGATATACCCAACATCCAGCCATTGGGGTGGAATTGTTAGCAAAGGCGATGATATTGCAAGCCACGACGATTACGCATTATGGTTTGATAATGGCGTATTGGAAATGTCGTTTAATTGGCCAGAAAATTGGAAAATGTTTAGTGGCAATATTTCAATTCCCTTAAATGCATGGTCTTATGTTGGTGGGACCTGGGATGGGAATAAAGTTAGGCTGTATGTGAACGGAGAGTTAGACAAAGAATTTAACTGGAGTGAAGGAATATCTACTTCTAGTGCAGAGTTATATATTGGTGTTAATCTCGGTGGAGGTAATGAATATTTCAACGGCAAAATAGACGAGGTCGCAATTTATGATATAGCCTTATCTTCTGAAGAAATCCAACAAGAATATCAGGATAACCTAAGCGAACATGGCGATTACCATTTGAAATCTGAAGTGGGCAGATGGGATCCCAATAGTAAATCATGGGCATTTGACGATGTAACCAGTCCATGCATTGACGCTGGGAATCCGCTTTCAGATTGGACCGGCGAATTATGGCCACATGGTAAATGGATAAACATTGGTGCTTACGGCGGAACGCCACAGGCCGGCATGTCTTTATCACCCATTGGTAACAAAGCCGATTTGAATAATGATGACGCCGTTAACTTCCGGGATTTCAGCTATTTTGCCGACACTTGGGACAACCTCGACGTTCTCTTGCGCCAGGATCTCGATCGCAATGGCTGGGTAAATGTAATTGACCTCGCACTTTTTGCCGACAACTGGCTCTGGCGGCAGTAGTCGCGCTGCTGCCTTCCGGCAATCCTGCCCAAATGACAGCCCTGTCCAATATCCGGCAAATATGTGTTTCCGCAATATGCAGTGGCGAAGGGAAGAAATAAAAGACCCCGCAGCGAATCCTTTCGCCACAGGGTTATAGAAAAAACTGATGTGTGTTTTTACCGAGTTCTCTCTCTGTCGGACTCTTCCACAATCTTGTCCAGCTTTTTTGTGCCCCTCTTGGTCTTTCGCGGTATTTGTACGGCCGTACCCATTCGACCGAGCTGGTAGGAAACCTCGGGCTGATTCTTATCAAGTTGAAAGCTGCGCGCCAGGTAGTTTCTAGCCTGCACTTTGTCGCCCTTGCTCAAATAATAGTAGCCTATCTGTCTGTTGATTTTAGCCGAATTTGGTGCCAGAGTAAGCGCCCGCTGGTAGCAATTCAACGCATACTCATCCAGTTGCTGCTTCTGAAATGCCAGGCCAAGCCGAAGTGCCCATTCTGCTCGGTTTGAAGCCCGCGTCATATACTCATCAGCCAGAAGTTCGGCTTTGTTCCGGTCGCCGACAGCCATCAGCATCTTGATTCTGCCCGCCCGCGCTCGCCAGTGAACGGGGTCAAACTGGGCGGCTATTCCGTATTCTCTTTCCGCCTCGGGCCACCGCCCTTCAGCCTGATACAATTGGCCTAACTCGAAATGCAATTCGGCCTCTGTGTACTTACGGTCGATTTTCTTGAGGAGCTTGGCTTTCCTTTTTTCCGCCGGTATCGTTTTGACCTCGCCGGCTTGTTGAGGCCCCTTGTATTTGTCGGTTTTCTCCGACCGGTTGCAGGCGCCGGCGAATAAGACGCAAACCGAAAGGGCCACGGTAGTTAACTTCTGTTTACCAATCATTTCTCGCCTCCATTCCAGAACACTCCGTATCCCTCCCCGGTTTAACGCATATTGCTTTTCTCAACCCGGATGCAGCAGGTCAAACAGTCGACCCAAATATACTGCCACGCGGTCAGAAATATTGCAAGTAAAAAATTCTTCGAACTGCATAAAATAACTTCTGGCATCTTTTGCTTGGTCTCGGAGCAAAATATGAGGCAGTTCACCACTTAAAGCGTCGAGCTCTTTCGCATCAAATGCGCAAGTTTCTAAAAAACAAGTGCGAAAACCGTGCGGAAATTTGATTGGGCCGCGGGTAGCGGATGAATTCCCTGTCAAGGACGGAATGCCAACCCGCCAACGGAAAAAAGCTTGACTTATGGGACGCAAAGCTGTACAATCTTGTTTAGCGTGGCAAGAGAATGATTTTGCGGATGACAGGAGGGCAAACGAACGGCAAATCCCAGAAGAAAAGATGTCAGAAGCCCTTGCCGAGCGACCGGTCGCCAAAGCCCTTGAAGAGTTTGAAAGTGGATTAAGACAAGCGCCGAGAAATAATGAAGGCCCTTCGTACTGGTGTGCGACAAAAAAAACGATGCGTGTCAGAAAGCAGGAACTGATATTTTCCGATACCTGTTTGGGTAACGGAAAAAGGAACTGCTCCGGGAAAATGCTGGGGCAGAAAGTTAATGTTGTTTCCTTTACAGGAGATATGTTATGTTTAAGAAACTAATTTTTTCAATGTGTCTTGTTGTTATGGCGGGGCTGGTTAGTGTTGTTTCGGCGGTTGAAATCAGGGTGGATTTCGGCGGCGCCGGCGTCCTGGACGTGAGCTGGACGGAATGGAACGCAACCGGGACAACCACCGGCGAGACCACGACCATCGATGGAGTGGAATTTACGCTTACAGACAACATTCCCGGGGACAAGAATAGCCATTTCCCACGAATGAGAACCGGCTCCGGGGACAATTTGCTCAAAGATGTTATATCTTGTGAGGATAGCCCAGAGAGCGGCAATATCTCGCTTCGGATCAAAGGCCTGGCTGCGGGCGATTACGACTTCATTTCGTACCACAACAAGCCGATCAGTTTTTGGAGCGCGGGCAGCCAGACAGTGACGGTTGACGGTGGCCACGGCGGCGACTCTGACACTACCAATGCAGCTAACCAGGCTTCGGCGTATACCGACCTTACTGAGACGACCGGTTTGGCCTCGGTAACGTTTACATCTTCCGGCACCAGTGATGCGATCACCATTGAATGGACTTGGTCGGGTGGGTCGGAGGTCTCGTGGATTAACGGGTGCGAGTTGTTTTCGCAAAAGCCGCCGACAGCAACGACACAGTTTGCTTCGACAGCTTCCGGCGACATCGAATCTGTAAGTCCGGCCGAGCTTGAGGTGGTCTTGAGCAATGGTGAAGCAGGCCAAACCTATACGGTGGACTATGAAGTCATCGGCGGTACGGCTGTCAAAGGCGACGACTATACGATTACGGAGCCTGGAACATTGACTTTCAATCCAGGCGAAACCAGTCAGACCATTAGTATTGATATAATAGACGATGGGCTGGACGAAGACGATGAAACGGTTATCGTCCAATTGTCGAATCCCACCACCACGGGCAGCGAGGTGGCGCTGGGAG
>JAUWIU010000017.1 GCA_030608075.1 Phycisphaerae bacterium | reverse complement strand
AGGTTGAGATGCCCGAGACGGGTGTGCTCAAGTTCGATTTCGAGGTGGAAGTCCGTCCGGAATTCGACTTGCCTGAACTGGATGGTATTGAGGTAAAAAAGGCAAAGCTCGAGGTCACGGACGAGCAGGTCGACAGGGAAATTGAGCAGTTGCGAAAATGGTCGGGCGTCTGGGCCCCGCAGCAAGGCGGAGAAGTGGCGCTTGACGACCAGATAATAGCTGACGCAGTTTTGAAGGTCGAGGACGCCGAAGAAGAAAAACTTGATAATATCCAGGTATATGTAAGGCAAAGCGGTTTTGTGGGAGCCGTTCCGGTTGAGAAACTGGATGAGCTTCTGACAGGCGCCAAGGCCGGCGAAACCAGGCAGACGAGCGTCGAAGTGTCAAGAACATATTTCAGAGAAGACTATCGGGGAAAAAAGATAGACATCCGAATCACCGTCAAAGATATTAAACGACTGGAACCGGCCGAACTAAACGAAGACTTCCTGAAAAAGTTCGCTGTTGAGGACGAAGACGAGCTGCGGGAACGAGTGCTCGATACGCTGCAGAGTCGATTGGAGCAGCAGTCAAGAACAGAGATGACCGAGCAGATTTACAAGTATCTGCTCGACAATACGGAACTTGACCTGCCCGTGGACATCGTTGCCGACCACTCGGGCACGCTTCTGCAAAGACAGTATAACAACCTGCTGATGCGTGGACTACCACGGCAGCAGGTCGAAGAGCAGATGGAGCAGATACGGGCAAGCAGCGAACAACAAGCTGAAGAACAGCTCAAGACATTTTTTATAATGAATAAGGTTGCGGAGAAGCTCGAAATTGATGTGAGCGAAGAGGAGATTAACGGCCATATTGCCCAGTTGGCTATTCAACGACGGCAGCGTCCGGAAAGACTGAGAGAAGAGATGGCCAGGGATGGCTCTTTGGCGCAATTCAGGTTACAGGTGCGGGAAGATAAGTGCATCGCCAGGTTACTTGAATCGGCACAGATAGCGGAAGTCAAGCCGGGCAAAAAAGCCCAAAAAGCCGGCAAGACTGCCAAGAAAACCGCTCAAAAGGCCACCACAGAAAAAAAACAACCCAAAAAACGCAAAACAACGGTCAAAAAGGAAGCTGACGAATAAAATTGCCGATAAAACTTACGGTTCTCGTGACCAATGAACCTGTAACTTTTGAACTAATGCGTGAGGAAATAGCTGATGCTGATTGAACATCCGGCAGGAGACAGCGTGAACGGCTGCGATTTTGTGAAGTACTGCAAAACGGGCGTCAAACATTGGGACGCATATAATCAATACGGCCCGGGCCCCTATCAGCGTTATCGCCAGATGAGCCTGGACGATATGCTGCTGGAAAACCGCATTGTATTTCTCATAGGCGAAATATCCTACCAAAGGGCCGCCGAGGTTATTATGAAGCTGCTGTATCTCGACAATCTCAAGCGCGACAGCGAAATAAGCCTGTACGTGAATTCGCCCGGCGGAACTGTCGACGACACAATGGCTATCTATGATACGATGCGATTTGTTAGTTCGCCTATTGCCACTTATTGTATCGGCAGAGCTCAGTCCGGTGCTGCGATAATACTGTCTGCCGGCACAAAAGGTAAGCGGCACGCCCTTCCGCACGCCAAGGTAATGCTTCACCCGCCCTGGGGCGGCGTTACAGGTCAGGCGGCTGATATCAAAATACAGGCCGAAGAAATCCTCAAAGCCAAGAAAATGATAAATGGAATCCTTGCAAAACATACCGGCCAGCCCATCGAGAAAATCGCCGCAGAGACCGAGAGAGACCACTATATGACCGCTGACGAGGCCCATCAGTACGGTCTTATCGATGAGGTGCTGCACGAAGAGGACAAAGAACAAAAGAAGGACAAAGACAAAACCAAGAGCAAATAGCCCGTGGCCCATTTTACAAACGAGGAACAATAAACATGTCCGTTAATCAGAATTTAGTGCCGATTGTAATCGAAAAGAGCGGTCGGACCGAACGTGCATACGATATTTATTCAAGGCTGCTGAAAGACAGAATCATTTTCCTCGGCGGGCCAATCGATGATACGGCCGCCAATCTGATTATCGCGCAGATGCTCTTTTTGAGCAACGAAGACAACAAGAACGATATTCACCTTTATATCAACTCTCCCGGCGGCGCAATAACAGCCGGCCTTGCAATCTACGACACGATGCGTTTCTTGCGCTGCGAGGTGGCAACGTATTGTGTCGGACAGGCCGCAAGTATGGGAGCAGTATTGTTGGCCGGCGGAAAGAAAGAAAAACGCTTCATTTTGCCAAACAGCAGGGTGCTTCTACACCAGCCGGCCATAACTGGAATACTGGAGGGTGCGGCTACCGACCTCGATATCGAAGCAAAGGAAATACTCAGGCTTCGCGGTCGGCTTTACAACATATTGGCCGAACACACAGCAAAAAGCCCCGAGCAAATAGAGACCGACTGCGACCGAAACCTCTGGCTCGAGGCAGAGGAAACTATCGATTACGGACTGGCTGATAGAATATTGGAAAAAGCCCCGGAAATCGTCAAAAGCAAAGAATAGCTCTGCTGGAAAATCTGTCATTGAAAGGCCTTGCAGTGAGCAAAAGTGCCCCTATTCTGGCCGGAGTCCTCCTCGTGCTTTCCGCAGGTTGTGCTAATAACAAGCAAACCTCCCCCATTAAAAAACAGGTCGCCTCGTTGAAACGGGAGAAAACGCAGCTCAAAAACCGAATCGAGCAGGCTCAATCAGAAAACAGACAATTAAAAAAACAGTTACTGGTCCTGCACGGCTTGAAAGACGAGGCCAAGCTCAAAGACCTTTATGACCTAAAGACAATCAAGGTTACCAGATACACCAATCTTTACGACAAAGACAAAGACGGCAAAAAGGAAAAGCTGATAGTTTACATACAGCCGATGGACCGGTCCGGTGACATAGTAAAGACCCCGGGGGCCGTGGACGTCGAGCTTTGGGACCTGAACAGGGACAACGGCAAAGCCAGGCTAAGCCGGTGGCACATAAAACCGGATGAGCTGAAAAAGCTCTGGTTTACTACTATGTTCACCGCTAATTACCGCCTGACTTTCGACGTAGCGGACAAAATAAATGAGTTCGAAGAGCCCTTGACCGTAAAAGTAACGTTTACCGACTATTTGACCGGCAGAGTATTCGAGGAACAGAGAGTAATTAAACCACATTAGAAATGCTACAGAACAATGAATGAAAACATAGCTCTACGGAAAGATAAAATTGCAGATTTTTGCCGGCGCCATCATATTAAGAAACTTTCTGTTTTTGGTTCGGCGCTGCGGGACGATTTTGCCCCGGACAGCGATGTGGACGTCCTGGTTGAGTTTCAAAAGGGACATGAGCCGGGATTTGCTTTTTTCGATATGCAAACGGAACTCTCGGAGCTGATAGGCCGAAAGGTGGATTTGCATACCCCCAATTTTCTGAGCCGCTACTTTCGGGACGCAGTGCTTAAAAAGGCCGAGGTACAATATGCCCAAAGCTGATGACATTGTTCGTCTGCGTCATATGCTCGATGCCGCACTCAAAGCGGTAGAGCTTACAGAAAGCTGTAAGCGGGTCGACCTCGACAGAGACGAGAAGCTTGCGCTGGCATTGGTACGGCTTTTAGAGGTTCTGGGAGAAGCGGCCAAGAGCGTTTCCGGCCAATGCCGGCGAGAGTATCCGGAAATTCCGTGGCGACAAATTGCGGGAACACGAGACCGTTTGATTCATGGTTATTTCGATGTTGACTTTGACATCATCTGGAAAATCGTTTCAATCGACCTTCCCTCTTTGGTGATGCAGTTGGAAGAAATTCTTCCAAATAAGGGAAGATAGGTTTCGTATATCTTAACGAAAAAACCAGGCACCAATTCACCTTGCAAAATCGGCGGCAATCTATAATATGTCTTCATGCAGAAATTTCTGAACAAGATAATATGCGGCGACTGTATAGAAGTTTTGAGCAGCCTCGGCGAGCCTTTTGCCGACCTTATCTTTGCCGACCCGCCTTTTAATATAGGCTATCAATACGATAAGTACCACGATAAGCAAAAACACGAGGACTATATTGCCTGGACGCGGGACTGGATGGCCGCCTGCAAAAAGGTCCTGAAGCCCCACGGCTCCTTCTACATAGCCATAGGCGATGAATACGCTGCGAACGTAAAAATCATAGCCGATGAGCTCGGCCTTTTTATGCGCAACTGGCTCATATGGCACTACTCGTTCGGCCAGCAGGCAAAAACCAAATTCGCTCGCTCACACACGCACATATTTTACTTCGTCAAGGACCGAAAACGCTTCACTTTCAACGATGAGGTTGTTCGCGTAATCTCCGACAGACAGAAGAAGTATCGCGACAGACGAGCAAATCCGCACGGCAAAATGCCGAATGATGTCTGGGACGAGTATCCTCGCGTCTGCGGAACTTTTAATGAGCGGACCAACTTTCCGTGTCAAATGCCGGAGAGCCTTTTGGCTCGAATAATACGAGTCAGCTCAAACGAAGGAGACTGGGTACTCGACCCTTTCAGCGGTTCGGGAACAACCGCAGTGGTTGCGCAGAAATTGAACCGTGTATATACGGGCATAGAAATCTCTGAAAAGTATGCAGCAGATTCAACTGAGCGTGTCGGCAGCTCCGAGCGCCTGCAGGTTGAAGCCGAAGGAACGCAGAACTGGACAGAACATACCGACCAGGAACTCAAGTGGCTTTATCTTGAAAACCGCGTGCCTGCTGGGCATCTGCGGAAAAGCAGGGCGTTGTTGAAGCTGTTTGCGGACAAATTTAACCAGCGACTGGGCAAAGTCGAACACTACACACCGAATGAAATTATAGACCGATTAGAAAAACTCGGCAAAAGCGGTGAATTGGCAGTGCTGCCCGGACAAGTGCACCGGTCCATATAGGAGCATACAGTTGAAAATAAACAGACTCATGCTGTATTGCTCAGCGTTTATTGGCAGTGCTCTGCTGCTGACGGTGATTCAGCCACCGTTTGGGTGGTCGCCGTTAGCTTGGTTTTCGCTTGTGCCTTTTATTCTGGTTTCTTCGCCAAAGGCTAAAGCCAGCCATTTGGCCATTATCGCCTATATTGTCGGGCTTTGTTACTGGCTGGGCAACCTGTACTGGATAGCACCGGTAACCTGCCTCGGCTGGCTGGCGTTCTGTCTCTACACGGCCCTGCTTTGGCCGGCACTGACGCTTTGTCTGCGTTATTGCAGGATGAAAAAGGTGCCGTTATTTCTCGCATCGGCGGTCCTGTTTGTCGGCGCAGAACACCTCCAGGGTCTTTTCTTAGGCGGCTTTCACTGGCGACTCCTGGCTCACAGCCAATACACCAACGTCACGCTGATTCAGATAGCCGACATATTCGGTGCAGCGGGAATTTCCTTCCTTGTAGCGATGGTCAATGGATTGCTTTGTGAATTGATAATCGCAGCACGTCAAAAGGAACTTTTAAGAGCCGGCAATTTCGTCAAAACAGCTTCGGTCTGCGCGGCGGTGGTACTTGCTCTGGCCTACGGAACGTGGAGAATAAGCCAATCGGATGAATGTGTTGAGTTGGGCCCATTAGTCGGCTCCTGCCAATCAAATGTTCCGCAGTCCGTTAAGGATTCCGGCTCGCCCGAGGCGGACAAGGAGATTTTCGATGCTCTGCTGGAAAACAGCAAGGCCTGTGCCCAAGCCGGTGCAGAACTAATCGTCTGGCCTGAAACGATGGTAGCGGCGGTGTTGGACCAAAGGGTGCTGAGACTACTGGATAGCCACAGCGTTCACCGAACTTTTGACAAGACTCTGAGAGAACATTCAAAGGACACGGCCTTTCTCCTTGTGGGTGCGACCGGCGGGGAACCGAAAATCCAGCCCGACGGGATGGTTCACTTTTCCAGGCGGTACAATTCAGCCTTTCTGTACAGGCCCGACGGCAGCCAGGCGGAAAAACATTACGATAAGATTCATCTGGTTCCCTTCGGTGAGGTGGTGCCGTTTAAGAAAACGGCTCCCTGGCTTCACAGTCTACTGATGAAATTGACGCCCTACGATTACGATTACACGCTCGATTACGGCGGCGAATATACCGTTTTTGAAATGGCCGGCGGCCAGGGCCCGGGAGCACAGGTTTACAGGTTCAGCGTGATGATATGCTATGAGGATACCGTCCCGGCAATCGCACGAAGATTCGCGTTGGATGACCAGGGCCAAAAACGTCTCGACTGGCTCGTTAATATAAGCAACGATGGCTGGTTCGTCCGATTCAGCGATGGAAAAGTCACGCCAAGCACGGAGCTGGTTCAGCATACTGCTATCTGCGTCTTCAGGGCGGTTGAGAACAGACTTGCCGTCCTACGGAGCGTCAATACCGGCATAAGTTGCCTCATAGACACCGTTGGACGGGTAAAAAACGGCTTCTTAGCCGGAAAACTGCCGAACAAAGCAATGGCAAGGAAAGGTATAGCTGGATGGTTCGCCGATAAAATGCCGATAGATGAAAGGGTAACGTTTTTCAGTAAGTACGGCCAATGGCTGGATTTCTGTTGCGCAGGCGCTTCTTTTTTGCTGATAGCAGGCCCGGCTTTGGCACGATTTGTCCGAAAGAAGAAATTTGCGGGAGCAGCCGGATGAAAAATGTACTCAACAAAGAGATTTGTTTGCTTGTTCTCTGCCCTTTTTTGACATGTGCAACAATCGTGATTTTCGGCTTCAATGAAGCGCTGGCCACAGCGGCCCCTGCGCACATCGAATTTCTTAAACCACAGGCCCTCCAAATCATTCAGGAAGGTTTAGCTGACGACGACCCGCGCATACGCACCAAAGCCATCGAGGTTGTTGCTGACACGCGTCAAATCCACCTGATGCCCAAGGTGCAGCGCTTATTAACAGACGATTTTGTTCCTGTTAGATTCTCGGCTGCTTTGGCTGTCGGCGACACAAAGTATCATCTTGCGAAAACTTCAGTGGAGCACCTATTGAAGGACCCCGATGAGAATGTTCGAATAGCCGCCGCCTACGCGATGACCAGGTTGGCCTCGGCTGACAAATTTAAACTCATTCTAAAGGCAGCACGCAGCAAAGACAAAAAAGTCAGGGCTAATGCTACTATCCTTCTGGGTAAAAGTGGTGACCAGAGCGCACTGAAACCTTTGTACACGGTCCTGAGAGATGAAGATTCCGACTACAAGGTACGGCTTCAGGCCGTAGAAGCCATTGCAAGCCTGGGCGACCGGCGCATATACCCGAAGGTCTGGACAATGCTCATAAGTGCCTATGCCGACGACAGAGTTATGGGCATAAGCGCGATGGGTGCTTTGGGAACCACACAGGCCAAAAATGCCCTGATTACAATGCTGGGTGATGATATTCTTGAGGTTCGCCTTGCCGCCGCCGAGCAGCTCGGTATGCTCGGCAACAGCACCGGAGCCCCTGAGGTGCTGGACGTTTTCAAAAAGAAGAAGCTCACCGCTGGCCTGGACGACGAAGACCTGGAAAGAGTTAATATGCGCGCGGCACTGGCCAGAGGGCGAATTCGCACCGCCTCTCTGACAGAATTTCTGCCGCAACTACTCGACGACAGGTCAAAAACAGTGCGTACCGCCGCGGCAAAAGCCGTTTTTCAATGCACAAAGCAGAACTGACCGGGTCCGCGAAGCGGCTCTTAGATTGTTTCGGCCAGCTCTCATTATACGGTTTATTTGTGTTATTTGCTAAAAATGACTTGACCTGTTTGCCACGGAGGCGTAAAATTGGATTGTTTGTAGGCTATAGTATCACGACGTATCATTGCACGGGTTATGTGCAATCTGAAGTACGGTACGATTTAGCGAAAGGAGCCTATCTTGAGTACACTTACAAAAGTTTTAATAGTGTTGGTTACAGTAGCGTCAATGTTTCTCTGTGCAAGTGTGGTAACCTACGTTGCAACTGCCGGCAACTACAGACAACAATACAAAGACCTCAAGGGAGACAGAGACAGCCTGAGCAAGAGAGCAACCGACCTGACGGGCCAAATAAACAAGAAAATCGAGGAAAATCAAAAACTGAACACGCGTTTGAGCAGTGAAATCGCCACGTTGAATACGTCTCTTAACAAGTTGCAGGGCGAACTGCGAAATGTTCAAAGAGAAAAGGCCTCACTGGACCAGAAAGTCCAAAGCTGGGTAAGCATAACGCAGAATCTAACCGAAACTACCGACAAACAAAGACAGCAATTCGAGAAGACTCTCACCGAGTTGAATACGGCCAAGGCCCAGCAAGTCAAAGAACGCAAAGAGCTCAATGAAACCACAGCCAGTTTGATTGAGAAAATGGCGATAATAGAAACGCTGGACGCGAAAAACAAACGTCTGCTCGAGGAAAGGACCGAGTTACAAGATAGATTAGACAAGATTCTGTGGCCGCGCGGTGAGCAGGCTGCTGCCCCGGCGCCTGTTACGCCGGAGAAGCATGAACCGGCACAGCCCGTTCGACAGCCTCGATTTATCACCAGAGACATCAGCCTGCAGGGACTGGTTACCGGCGTCGATATGAAGCATTCGATGGCCAGTATATCAATCGGCGCAGCCGACGGAGTCAGGGAAGGTATGCTGTTGCACGTTACCCGTGGTGAGAACTTTATCTGTGACATTAAGGTCATTGATGTCGATACCGAGGAAGCCGTGGGTGTATTGCAATTGGTGCAGCAGCCGCCAAGAATTGGTGATAATGTAAGTACCAATTTGTAGTTTTCCCGCCGCTGCACCCGGACAATACAAATAACAACGAAGTTCAGACTTATGAGGTTGACATATGAGTCCTCAGGGGCAAATCCGCAGTGGAAACGTAGCCGCCTCCAACAACCTTTATACGGTTATTCTCGCCTTGGCGCTTGGCATCGTCTTGGCCACTACTGTGTTTGTTGCCTATAAATGCTACGTTCAGTACGACACTATTTTTAAAATGCCAGCCAGCTATTGACAATATCGCATCTTGTGGTATAACAATAGCCGACCGACAATTGTGAAGGGAGTCAGAAGTGCTACTGGACACCATCTTAGGCTGGTTCAGCATGGATATGGGCATTGACCTGGGTACATGCACTACCCTGGTCTGCGTCCGCGATAAAGGTATTGTCCTCAACGAACCCTCGGTGGTGGCGGTGCGCAAAGGCACTAATATCGTCCTGAACAACGGCGAGGCCGTCGGTTTGGTTGCGCGTGAAATGCTGGGGAAAACCCCAGGCTCCATCAGTGCGATACGCCCCCTAAAAGACGGTGTAATCAGCGATTTTGAAATCACCGAGGCAATGCTCGGATACTTCATTAGAAAAGTGCACGGGCGCGGCGGGCTGGTCAGACCTCGAGTTGTTATCGCCGTGCCGAGCGGAATAACTGCCGTCGAACGCCGAGCGGTCATTGATAGTGCCGAGCGCGCCGGAGCTCGCAAGGTTTATCTGGTTGACGAGCCGATGGCTGCCGGTATCGGAGCCGGGCTGCCCATTACCGACCCTACCGCCTCGATGATTGTCGATATCGGCGGTGGAACAACGGAAGTGGCCATAATAAGCCTGGCAGACATCGCCACCTGTGATTCAATCCGGATGGGGGGCGACGATATGGATGAAGCCGTCATTAATCATCTCAAGAAAACATACAACCTGCTCATCGGCGAAGCAAGAGCTGAAAAAGTCAAAATCCAGATAGGTTCGGCCGCTCCACTCGAAGAGGAACTGACTATGGAGGTGGCCGGCAGAGATACAATCTCAGGCCTGCCAAGAAAAATCGTTATTACAAGCGAGGAAATACGCGAAGCACTTCGAGAACCTATTGCGGCAATCATAGATACGGTTACCGGAACACTCGAAAAAGCAGAGCCCGAGCTGGCTGCTGATTTGATTGACAACGGTGTCCACATTTGTGGCGGCGGGTCGCTCCTGCGAGGAATGGACGCCGTACTGGCAAACGCAACCGGGTTGAAAGTCGAAAGAGTTGAGGACCCGTTGAGCTCCGTAGCCCTGGGGACCAGCGTGTATCTGGAAAATCTGGAGTTGTGGAAAGACACGATGGACCACAGTGAGTACGGGTGGGAATAAATAACGCTCCCGAACGAAAACTAACTATCATCGTGTTCCCGAAAACGGAATATGAGCGGCTAATATGGCAAGGAAGCGAATCAAAGTCTCCAGGCCGATGCTAATTACCTGGCTGGTACTGGCCAGTTTCATTTTGCTCCTGGCACCGCAGAAACTCACAAGCAAGTTTCAGTTTGCCTTTGCACGTGTCTTTCGCTGGCCTTTAAGCACCGGCAGAAACATCGCGCTTTCAGCACGCATTCAAGAGCCGCCTGCAACCGCTGTGCAGCGCAGAGAATACGTCCAGATTCAAAACTATCTCGCCACAGTTAGAAAGCAGTTAGAGCAGCAGCGCAGCAGAAACGCAAAGCTGTCGGCTTTTCGAAAACGAATTCCCTTCGAGGACGCTCGTTTTGCGTTGGCTTATATAATTAAGGCCTCGCCGGCCGAGTTTATCATAGATTGCGGACGCGATGACGGCCTAACTGTCGGACAGTTTGTTCTGGGCGACAATAGTATCATAGGAACCATATCGCAGGTCTCAGCCCAAACGGCGCGGGTTGAGCTGGTCGTCAGCCCGAGAGCACAAATCGCAGTGACAATTGCCAATCAAGACGCCATCCTTCAAGGCAGTGGTAACAATTCGGCTAAGATTGTGTTGCTTCCGACAAAGCACAAGGTAAAAGTCGGCGATGACGTCTTTGCCGCTCCGAAGCCGGGTTTGTTGAACTGCCTGATTATCATGGGAAGAATCGCTCAATGCAGGACAAATGACGAATATCCCCTGACCTGGGACATAACGGTCCAGCCGGCCTGCGACATAGAAAAACTAAGCAGTGTGGATGTTATCGTAATGAATCCACACAAATAGTATCTTTTGCGGAAAACAAAAACAAACAATGTCACCCCTGCGGAAGCAGGGGTCCAGGGCAAAAAACTGGATTCCCGCTTTCGCGGGAATGACAAGATGGTGTTTCCGTAATAGGAAGTAAATAGGTGAGGATATTTTAATGCACTGGCTTCGGTTTGCAGTTCTTATTCTTGCTGTTACCGTACTGCAGGCCAGCGTGGTAAATACAATTGCCGTTACAACTCTCGACATCAAGCCCGACCTGCTGCTGATTCTTCTCGTGTTTTTCGCCATTTACCGTAACACGAAAGACGCAATTATCACCTCATTCACCATAGGCTTCGCTGCCGATATTATTGGCCCTGTAATGGGCCCGCAGGTAATCAGCTTCGGCCTGTTCGGGACTTTACTGGCCTACCTTCATCGTGTTATCGCCATAAGAAAGATGCCTTATCAATCCCTTGCGATATTCCTCATAGGGTTCTTGTCCGGTTTCCTGGCGCATCTGCTGGGCCTGCTTAAGAGCAGGCCCAGCACGGCAAACACTTTCGCAGTCATTTTCGGAATATCCGTATACTCAAGTCTTGTCGGGCCGTTTTTGTTCTTGCCGTCGGCCTGGTGGATGCGTATAAAAACAGACCGATTCAGCCGACACTGATACCAATGTTCCGCCTTAGCCGACAAAACAGAGAAATATGTATGATAAACGCATCAAAATCCTTGTAACACTAATCGCCCTTTTCCTCGCTGTCTGTCTGCTTCGCCTGGCGCAGATACAGTTACTGTCCGGCTCCTTCTACCGGGATGAGATTGCAAACCTGAAGCGCCAGCGCCGCCGGTACCAGCAGCTAAAAACCGTCAGGGGCAAAATACTTGACCGCAAAGGCCGAGTTTTGGCTGTTGATGAACCCTTGTTTCAACTAAATATCAGTTATACGCTCACCTGCTTCCTCGACAAACGCGTGCAAAAAGCAAAACTGCTCAAAGCTGCGACAAAGCCCAGCCCGCAAATCCAATTATCTAAAGCTCGAAAAGAGCTTGATGCCAGGCTTGACGACCTGGAAAAAATAATCGAAAAGTTCACATATTTTGGTCTGCAGCGCGCAGATGTCGTGGGCAAGATAGCAAAGCTGAACGACCGAATATGGAATTTGCGAGTATTCCAGGCCTGGCGCCAAAACTGCCGACAATCACAAGTGTTCAGCAAATACAAAAACAATCTGTTCAATGTACAATACTCCGAGTTCGTTGCAGATTTTGAAAAACTCATCCCCGACCCGAACGACAGACTCAGACTCGTCAGTCGAATAGACATACGCGAGATGCACAGGCCCTGGCCGTTACTCGAGCTAAAAACCAGCGATGATATTTTTACAGCCCAACTGGAGTTTATGGATGTTGACGGAATTTCGATTCTGCCAAAGCCACACAGAGTTTACCCTTACGGCTCGGTCGCCGCTCAGACTATAGGCTGGGTCGGGCCGGAACAGGACAGAACCCTTTTCGCAGATGACAAATTGTTGAGCTATCTGCAAGGCGAGCTTTCAGGACGCAGACCGGGAGTCGAGTATGTCTGCGAAACTATCCTGCGAGGCAGAAGAGGTGAAGTCTTTTACGACATAGACAACCGGCGAATAGAACGGGCCAGGACCCGGTTCGGCAGCGACGTCACTTTGACGCTCGATATCGAACTGCAAAAAAAAATACAGGAAGAGCTCACCAATTGTGAGCTTAACCCCAATTGTCAGGCCCCCACAGCCGCCGTTGTCATCGACGTCGCTACGGGTGACATTCTTGCACTGGTTTCAATCCCGGTTTTCGATTTGAACCGTATCAGGTATGACTATGCCGCTCTCGAAGCTGATGCAGCAAGGCCGCTGATAAATCGCGCAATATACGAACAGTACCCGCCGGGTTCGGCGGTAAAACCGCTGATTCTCATCGCGGGCCTGGAAACCAAAAAAATCACCCCCGGAGAGGTCATAAGCTGTCCGGCGCAGAAAGCCCCAAAAGGCTGGCCAAGCTGCTGGATATATAACAAACACCAGACGGGTCACGATGGTAGTTGGCCAAATAACGCCCGCAATGCCATCAAGGGAAGC
Source organism: Phycisphaerae bacterium (assembly GCA_030608075.1). GTDB lineage: Bacteria > Planctomycetota > Phycisphaerae > Sedimentisphaerales > Anaerobacaceae > JAUWIU01. The sequence goes on along the minus strand of JAUWIU010000017.1, from coordinate 15,441 downwards.
TGCAACATATACTTTTCACGATTGGCAAACAGAATCGAACCATTGACTTTGCAAAAATGGCTGTTCGATTTTGGCTATGGTCACAGAATCCTCTCGCCTCCTGCCGCCGTGCTGCGGGCAGGCCTCGACAGAAATTTCAGACAGGCACAGGGACAAATCTCCAATACCATCCCAAGGAAAACAATCTTAACTCCTGACCAACTGCCGCCGCTTGAAAAGGGCGAAAGAAGGTGGTTTGGCATAGGCCAGGGCAACCTGCGAGTTACACCACTGCAGGCAGCGAATGCGATGGCTGTGCTGGCACGAGGCGGATTGTACAAACCACCTCGCCTTTTCATAGAGGACGCTAACGATTCAACATTCAGTTCAACAGCCCTTAACGTCTCCCCACAGAATATGGCCGTTGTCCGGGACGGCATGTATGCAGTCGTCAACGAGTACGGCGGAACAGCGTACCGGCCATTCAGACAAGTGGATTTCACCAGCCAGGCTGTAAAGGTCTACGGCAAAACAGGCTCAACCGAGAAACCTGACACCGCCTGGTTTGCCGGTTTTGCTGAAGACAGCGAAGACCGTGGTATTGCCATCGCCGTTGTTGTCGAGCAGGGGCAATCCGGTGCAAAGGATGCCGCCCCTCTGGCACGTGACATCATACAGTTCTGCGTTGACGCCGGATACATCGGAAAACCACGCCTCCAACCGCACACTGAACTCTAATCCTCGATTGCCCATCTACACCCTCGGCGAAACTATTTGCCAAAACATGGCGCCGGAGCTTGCGTTCCCAACCGAAGTTTGGTATCGAAGGACAGCGAAATTGCGGAATCCAGGCAAAATTCATGGTAAATGAGAAAGTCCCGCTAAAAGGAGATTCAAAAATGCGTCACCACAAGCATATTTTCTTACTCGCAGCCATCACCATCTTGCCCGCAGGTTGTTCATCCCAAACCACTGCCCACAAGTTCGAACCCACCTGGCAGTCACTGCAGCAATACAACTGTCCCCGCTGGTTCCGCGACGCAAAGCTCGGCATCTTCATGCACTGGGGCCCTTGCTCCGTCCCCGGCGTAGATGACTGGTATGGCCGAAATATGTACATCGAGGGCCACCGCACCTATCAGCACCACGTCAAGACCTATGGCCACCCTTCGGAGTTCGGCTACAAGGATATCATCGCCCTCTGGAAGGCCGAGAATTTCGACCCCGACAGACTCGTCCAGCTCTACAAGCGGGCCGGCGCCAGGTATGTCGTTCCCGTTGCCGTCCATCACGACAACTTTGATTTATGGAACTCCAAACACCACCAATGGAACGCCGTCAACGTCGGACCCGGAAAAGACATCATCGCCATGTGGCGAGAAGCTACGCTAAAGCATGGCCTTCGCTTTGGCGCCTCGGTCCATCTCGCCCGCAGCTACAGCTGGCTCAACACGAGCAAAGGAAGCGACAAGAAAGGCCCCTATGCCGGTGTCCCCTACGACGGCAGCGACCCAAAATATGCGAGCCTTTATCACGAAAAGCACGAAGATACCAGTCGCAGATACCCTAAAAATCCGTCGCAGGCCTGGAAGCAAAGTTGGCTCGAAAGGACCACAGACCTTGTCGACAACTATCACCCAGACCTCCTCTATTTTGATGGGGGGCTACCATTCGAAGATGTTGGCTTGCGATTGGTGGCCCATTACTATAATCAGAACATGGCCTGGCACGCCGGCGAACTACAGGCCGTATTAAACTTGAAAAAACCTGGTAAGGACCATGGCGAGTATCGCGATGGTATGTGCACCCTCGACCTGGAAAGAGGCGTCTTGCCCGGAATAAGCCCAGAGCCCTGGCAGAACGACACCTCCATAGGCCCCTGGTATTACCACCCAAACGCCGCCTATAAATCTGTTGACGCCATCATCGACGGCTTCGTCGACCTTGTCAGCAAGAACGGCAACTTGTTGTTGAACATACCCCTCAAGCCCGACGGAACTTTGGACCCCGCCGCCGAAAACATCCTCCTTGACCTCGGCAAATGGATGGATATCAACGGCCAGGCTATTTACGCCACCAGGCCCTGGAAAATCTTTGGCGAAGGCCCCACTGTAGTAAGCGAGGGTAACTTCAGGGAACGCACAGAACCCTTCACATCGAAGGACATCCGCTTCACCACAAAAGGCACCACCCTCTATGCCATCTGCCTGGATTGGCCGGGCAGCGGAGCGACACTCGCAATCAAATCGCTCTCCACCAACCAACACCCGCGCAACATCTCCAACGTTACCCTCTTGGGCCACCATGGCCCGTTGAAATGGCAGCAGGACAGCCAGGCCCTCAAAATACAAATGCCTTCCCACAAACCCTGTGACTACGCCTTTGCATTTAAAATCCAGTTCGACAAGTAACAGAATCAATCCTGAATCGCCCATATACGGTTGTGCATTTGGAATGAAATTTGACAGTTTGAAGCCAAATTCCATCGAACATTAGCCCTTGGCAATGTTGATTAGCGGTGTATGTGGGAAATCTCAACTTAAAATATTCTGGAATATTTCTGCGAATGACATATTATTTATCGCAGGCGCGCGGCGCTGCTGCTGGCTGAATCTCGAATTGAAAGGAAAATGAAATGTATTGCCCGAAATGCGGAACAGAAAATCCCGATAACGCCCAATTGTGCAGCTCCTGCAGCTGGGTTTTGACAAACACTTCAACACAACGTCCCGCCTCGGATGCCAAAACAAGCGGAATGGCTGTTACCGCACTTGTACTCGGAATTTTGAGTTTTTTCACCTTCCTTCTCACGGCGATACCAGCAATAATTTTTGGTATCATCGGCCTGGTGAAAATCGAAAAAAGCGGCGGACAACTCAAAGGCAGAGGTCTTGCAATCGCTGGGATTGCTGTCCCGGCTGTCTCGTTGCCGTTTATAGCAATGTTGATGGCGGCAATCCTGATGCCCGCGCTTGCCAGAACGCGACAGCTTGCCCAGCGGGTAGTCTGCGGCACCAATATGGCCGGACTTGGCAAGGCAATGATTATCTACTGCAATGACTTCGATGGTAAGTACCCTCCGGCTTCGCAATGGTGTGATTTATTGATTGAGCATACCGCTGTATGCAAAGAGCAGTTCAGGTGCCGGGGTGCAAAACAAGGTCCCTGCAATTACGCTATGAATGCAGCAATAGAAAAACTCGGCCCCGCCGCCCCGTCGGATATGGTGCTGCTATTCGAAACCCGGCCCGGCTGGAACCAGGCCGGCGGACCAGAAATACTCAGCACCGAAAACCACCGCGAGGGCTGCAATGTTGTGTTCAACGATTCACACGTCCAATTCGTTAAAAAAAAGGACATACAAAAGCTCAGGTGGACGCCAGAAAAAAACGAGTGAAAAACAGCATCTATCTCATCTCTCAAAATGCCCGAAGACACATTTCGTTTGAGGCTTTAAGAAACTTCAATACTTATTGGCTCGTCCAGTTTGTTTAGTTCGTTTTGTAGAATACGGAAGAGTTCGTCATTGTCCGGCCAGAGGATTCTTTCGTCATCGCCGAAAGGCTCTTCTATTTCAGCCAGGAATCGAGTTAAGCTCTGCCCGTCGAGTTTTTCAGATGAAAGTCCCAGGCCGAGATTTTCTGCGTAATGAGCGTTGATAATCTGCTCATACTGACCCGCCAAAGGCAGCAGTAACATCTTCTTTTTCAGATAAAGACACTCACTTATCAACGAAAAGCCGGCTGATGCTATCACGCCTCGGCAGGCGGCAAGGTCCCCGAGAAAACCTTCCGTCGAACGCTTCTTGAAAATGCAGTTTCCATATTCGCCGCTTTCGTCGAAACCGTAAACATAAAACCTCTCACCGGAAAATCCATTCAGCATCTCCCTCAGGCGCTCGGCGCCCTTTCCGGCAGTGGAATACAGCAGAATGTGCTCACCTTTGCCGGCCGCGAGCTCCCGAACCGCTGGCCTTACAACCGGCGGAGCCAGAACAGCCGAATCAATCTTCAGCGACGCCTTAAAGAAATTCACAATAATATAAGCAATCGCCCCGACATAGTAGCTCTCCGTTACCAGGCTGGCCGTCATCCGCGAAAACCAGTCCTTGCCCCTGTGTTCCAGCTTGCATAACGTCAGCACGTGCTCATGGTCAATACTGATAAACGGCACCTTGTTTCGAAAGGCCCACCACGCGCTGAAAGGCTCAAAATCTGAAACAATAAGGTCAGGTACAAACGGCTTAAAAAACCGCTTGAACAGCTCATCGTTTTGCTTGTTTGCCTCCGGCAGCCTCATAAGATTCTTTTTCAAGGTCTCCACCGGGTCCACATATCCGTCCTTATACGCAAGCGACAGACCGAATATCTCTTTCACGCGTTCGCCGAAATACTGTTTCAGATAAACAAGTGACTTTTGAGAGCCAACGAACATCACATCGTGACCGCAGTCAATGAATCTTTGCCCTATCAACTGCGAGCGGCTGCTGTGTCCGAATCCTTCCCCTGCAACGCCGTAGATGATTCTCGCCATAAGACCGTATCTACCCGTGTTACCTCTGAATATTCTCTAAATACGTCAGGGTCTTCTCGATTATTTTGGCCGCAACGGGCGAGGCAACCGCGCCGCCGGTATAACCCTTTCCGAGACTCTTGTTTGGTTTGCGGATTGAAACCAAAACCAGCACTCTTGGCTCTTCCGCGGGCGCACCGGCGACAAACGAAGCCACATAATTGCTTTCCGAATAGCCTTTGCTATCGCTTTTGGCGATATTTGCCGTCCCTGTCTTGCCGAATACCTGCCATTTTCCCAGCCTGGCCCTTTTTCCCGTCCCCTCATTAACCACACCCACCAGCGCCTCTCTAACGACCCAATGGGCAACTTCCGGACTCACCACAAAACCGACCCCCGCCGGTCGCCGCCTCAGTTTGGTTATCTTGCCATCGTTGTCCACCATTGCCTTAACAAGGTACGGGCGTACTGGACAACCACCGTTGGCCAGTGTGCAAAATGCTCGAAGCAGTTGAATCGCCGTTACTGTAATCTCCTGACCAAAAGGTATCCGAGTGACGCTGTATCCTGTCCACCTGCTCACCGGCCACACCAGCCCCGCCACCTCGCCGGGCAGCTCGACCCCCGTTTTTTTCCCGAAGCCGAAAAGCCTTAACCCCTCATAAAGCTTATCCTTGCCTAATCTTTGCCCGACCTTGGCCATTCCTATATTGCTCGAATGAATCAGAATCTCCCGGACTGTCAAGTCACCGAAGCCTCTTCGATATTCGCCGATTCGCCCAAACCCTTTCCCGTAGTAGTTGCCGTTCTCACAGAATATCTTCTCGTGCGTGTTTACCACACCGGCATCGAGCGCAATTGCCGCAACGATGGGCTTTATGATACTTCCCGGCTCGAACTGGTCGCTTATCGCGCGATTGCGAAAATTATTCGGGTCGGTCGACCTAATACCGTTAGGGTCAAAATCCGGCAGAGAAACCATCGCCAAAATCGCCCCGGTCCTCGGCTCGGCCACAATTGCCACCGCCGATTCAGCCTCGTAACTCTGATATTGCTTCAACAGCTCGGCCCGTGCAAACTGCTGAATGGTGGCATCAAGCGTTAAGATAATGCCGGTGCCGTCACTCAAAACGCCGTCTTGGGCTTTGAGCCGAATCGGACGACGGCCCGAATCCGCTAAGAAGATGCTGCGCCCGGCCGTTCCGCTAAGTTGTTCGTCGAATTCAAATTCAATACCTTCCAAACCATGATTGTCCGTGTTTGTAAAACCGACGATATTCGAAGCCAGCCTCCCCATCGGGTAATACCTTCGCCAGTCAGAATTAATGCCGATGCCATACATTTTGCCTCTCACCGCTGCACACTGAGCCGGTGTGGCACCTGACTTGAGCGTTACAAAACGGGGATTTCCGCTTTCGGTTATCAGCTTACATATCTCGTGCGCGCCCATATCAAGGACAGGCTCCAGTTTGTTCGAGACGTCTTTCGGGTCTTTTATAATCAAGGGGTCTGCAAAAAGGGTTTGAATCTTGTTGCTCGCCGCAAGCAGCGAGCCTCGACAATCAAGGATTACGCCGCGCTGCGGCCTTTGCGTATCATACCTCTTCTGCTGCTTTATAGAAACTGAACGATAATGCTCACTCCTGAAATGCTGCAGCCAAAAACACCGCCAGACAAGTAACAAAAATGCCGCAATCAGAAGCAGCGAAACAAAAATGACGGTGCGAATATTCTTCAATTTTTCATTTGATAAAGGATTTGATTTTCTTGACCCACGCCACATCCTGCACGCACCAACGCTAATCACCAAGCTGGCGCGACACGGCAGAAGGGCTTATTAAGCTCTCTAACTTCAATTGTTTCTGCCAAAGTTGCTGTTTCAGGCGGCTTTGTTTGGTATTGAGCTTACAAAGCTCGTAGAAAATCCGATTATGCGCGGTACGCAGGCGAATGGTCACAATCAGCACCGCCGCCAAGCACAAAGCGATAAAAAAGAACCGCACTTTCATGTTTTGCCCGGCAAACAAAACACCCAATCACACAGGTTGTTTCCAATCGGAAATGAATAATAAGATAATTTATCGAGCTGATATTTTCAAGCGCATCCCGACAACGAGATTGTCTTCACCGTCCAGGACGCCGGCGTTCAGCTTTGCTATTTCCTTGTAGCGCTTGCCGTCGCCAAGCTTCTCAGCAGCAATCCGCCACAAGCTGTCACCCTCCCGCACAAGATGCCATCTGCCCTGCTTTGCCCCCTGGTTCCCAGTTAATTGATGTCTTTTGCCGATTGATTTCACCTTTTCAAGAACTGGATTGTCTAACACGCCTGCTTTTTCGCTTTTACCTGACGCTGAGGCTGATAGCGGTGGTATGACAAGTTCCTGTCCAGCGTAGATTTCGTCAGGCGATTTCAGGAGCTTACGATTCGCCTGAAATATCCTCTCGACATTCACTAATTTGTTTCCAGCTTCAGAACCATAAACGCTTTGCGATATGCCGGCCAGACTATCGCCATCCTTCACAACATAAACATTAGGCAAACTTGGTTTGAGCGACTTGACCTTCACCGTTTCCTCTTTCTTGGCCGAGGGCAAAGCCTGGACCGAAGTAACCGACTTAACCTCCTCGCCCTCTTGCACCGCCGCTGGGCTCTTCGGCAATTCCGCATCAAAGCGAATCTCCTCACTCACCGCCTGAGGAACCTGCAATCTCGCCGGTTCCTTTCTGACAGGTTCCACCGGAGCAATAACCTTATAATGGGCTTTACGCGCCTCCGCAGCCAGACCAGGTCGAGTCTCTTTCAGACTAAGCATATTGTTCGTCAGCTCATCATTATTCGCCTGGTGGCGTAAGCTCGGCAGACCATTGATTATGAACGCGATGATAAATATAAACACCAGACCTAACAGCAACCCAATCTTCGCATCAGAACTCATAAATCCGGCTCCCTTTTCTTCTTACTTCCTTTCATCTTGCAATTTTTGTGCGATTCGCAGCTTCGCACTTCTCGCTCGCGGATTTGCCGCAATCTCCGCTCGTGACGGCGCTATCGGCTTTTTCGTGATAATCCGGTAAATCCCCTCTCTTGCATTCTCCTTGAAATTTGTCTTAACCAGTCTGTCCTCAAGGCTGTGGAAGCTGATAATTGCTATCTCGCCGTCCTTGCTCAGCAGCCGCGGTGCCGAATCGAGAAGTTGCTCCAAATTCTCCAGCTCGTTGTTGACCGCGATTCGCAGCGCCTGAAAGGTTCTCGTCGCCGGGTGTATCCTGCTTTTTCTCCTTCGTCCCGGCTGCTTCAAGGCATCACAAACTATCGCCGCCAGCTCCCCGGTACTTTTTATCGGCCGACTCCGGCGATGCTCCACGATAAACCTCGCAATTCGCCGCGAAGCACGGTCCTCACCGAATCTGTAAATCAAATCAGCCAGCGATTTTTCATCTACTTTATTAATTATATCGGCTGCGGTTGTGCTTAATCTTTTGTCAATTCTCATATCCAGAGGCATATCGTGAAGAAAACTCAATCCCATTCCCACGTCGGCTAACTGACGCGAGCAAACCCCCAAATCAGCAAGTATGAAATCCACCTTTTCTATGCCCCGGCTATGAACTTTCTCAGCAATTTGAGAGAAATTCGAGTGGAGCAGAATAACCTTGCAACGAAGACCCTTTAACCTCAACCGGGCCGCGTCAATTGATTTCTCGTCGACGTCGAAACCAACTATAGCTCCCTCACTGCTCAGGGTTTTGCCAAACAGAAAGCTGTGACCTCCGTCTCCGATGGTCGCGTCGACCATTATCCCATCCGCGGGCAGCTTTATCTGTTCGGCTAATCTTTCCGCAAGTACCGGCACATGTTCTGCCACCGAGCAATTCACTTCCGAATGACGAGACCCAATATCGCGCCCACCCACACCGCAGAACCTACAGCCCCATGCGGCCTTTCTGTATGTGAGGAGGCCCTGTACGTTTTCAACACACGGCCATTACATTCTTCTGCTTCGCCAGTTTCCTGGCAGCATCCGAAAACGTAACTTTCTCAAAAGCCTCATCCAGCTTTCTCAACCGTCCCAGCCGCTCGCCAAGAACCGCCAGCGATGTAAAGGTCTGCTCATCAACTGCCCTTTCACCTGCGAGGCTCTGTCCGACAATTTGACAATGGTTCGACTCCATTTCGTTCATTTCACCTCCGTTCTGAAATCAAATCTCTTCGTTTTGCCTTTGCAGAACTGTTTGCCGAGCCTGTGACATCTGTCCCTGGTACTGGTCCATATGGTCCGCCAGATACTGCTCCCAGTTTTCATTGTTCCACAGCTCGATATGGTCTCTGACACCGACAAGCATAATACGGTCTTTCAAGCCTGCCCGCTTTCGCAGTCTTTCATTCAGCAGCAATCGGCCCTGGCTGTCTAATTCCACCTTGCTCGCCAAAGCAAAGCTCATCCGCTCAAACGCAACGGCCTCATCCGGTGCACTGCCAGCGGGCGCACCGGCAAGGATTATCTGCTCGAAATACCTTTCGGGATACAGGCAGAGTATTCCATTTGCTCCGAGTACCAGATAAAAGTTGCTGCCGTGCTTATCGCAATCTATCTGGCTCCGCAGCTTGGTTGAAATGAGGACTCTGCTTTTCCCGTCGACTACGTGCTGGTACTCGCCTGTTAATAACAGCATGACACTCGTCCCACTTGATATATCCAATGTGGGCAATCTTACCACTTCCTACCACTATGTCAATATGGAAAACCTTTTTTCTGAAAAATTTTTTAAATACTATTATAGGACGCTTACTAAAAGCGCCCTAATTCAAGCCCCAAAAAACACTTACGAAGATTTCGACTTTGCCCCCCCCCACCGCCTGTTTTCTCACCGACCCCCCAACGATTTTTCACGATAGCCTGTAAAATTCTTGAATAGCTACTTGCAGTCAACCCCGACATCGGCTGGCCAAAATGGATTTGGCCCCGGAGATTACCCAAGTTGCTTTCTGCTATCAAGCCATAGTGCAAGGCAGGTTCACCGGTTTGCAAAACGCTTTTTGGAAACTCGGCGAAGTGCCGAAATATCATACGACCGACAATCTCACATCGGCAGTAAATCCAGTGGGTAACCTCCAGTTATCCACCGAGAAATATGAGAGCCTTGCGAACCACTATGCTTTTGAAAGCTGCAGAATTGAGCCGGGACCGCGCCGCACAAACGAAACGTTGCATATCCAGGAAACTTAAGCTCAAGTCTCGCTTTTTCCATCAGGATATGGTATCGTACGTTCAGCAAAATTTTAGAAACACGGCGAGACTAAATACATTAAATCGGATATCCCGGTTTAGAAATCGGACCAGCTTGGTCCCTTATTATTTGTCACAATGAAAGGGCAAAGACATGAGACGTTCGATGTTGTTGGCAGCGGTCATATTTACAGCCGCAGCGATAGTTCAGGCACGGCAGGTGCCCACAGGCGCCAAATTCACAAACTCCATCGGCATGAAGTTTGTCCGAATAGAACCCGGCACATTCCAAATGGGACAGTCCGGGCTATTGCCTTTTGAAATCCTGCCCTCAACCGGCGGCCGCGGTGATCGCATGGATACGCTCCGGCCCGGCGATTTTGATGAAAAACCGGTGCATACCGTCGAAATCACGAAGCCCTTCTACATGGCTGTCTGTGAAGTCACCAACTTTCAGTACGAACTCTTTGATTACGACCACAAACTGGTCCGAGGTAAACTAGGCTATTCCAAGGCCAACGACGAAGCGGTTGTTTTCGTCAACTGGTATCAGGCCAAGGTCTTCTGCGATTGGCTAAGTGAAAAGGAGGGACTACCGTACCGTCTGCCGACCGAGGCCGAGTGGGAATACGCCTGCCGAGCGGGTACAATTACCAATTTCCACACGGGCGACATTCTGCCGAAGGAATTTTTCAACAGGACCGGCAAGCAGCTTGATGTTGGCCAAACAAGGCCTAACTCCTGGGGACTGTATGATATGCACGGCAATGTTGAAGAATGGTGCCAGGATTGGTATGGGCCCTATAAAGCCAGCAAACAAGTCGACCCCGTAGGTTACACCGACGGCTGTATTCGCGTCACCAGGGGCGGAAGTCACAGTAGCCAGGTTTACAACTTGCGTTCGGCCAATCGCCAGGGAACCGTCGCGGAAGACAAGCACTGGCTTATAGGCTTTCGAGTAGTCATGGGTGAACTGCCGAAGACAAAACCACTACCAGTTCCACCGCCTCCACTTCATCAGCAAAACGTAGTGCAGCGAAGTCTCGAAGAAATCTCCAAAGGCCCCGACGCCGACAAGCCTTATTTCAAAGGTCCTCGCAGATACGTAAATATTCCGCGGCACATGGAAGGCCCCGTCTTCGCCGAGCACAATCATAGCCCGGATATAGTTTCCTGTCCCAATGGTGACCTGCTGGCGACCTGGTATTCCTGTGTTTCCGAGCGTAATCGCGAGATGACCGTTGCCGGTGCTCGGCTACGTTACGGACAAGAGCAGTGGGACCCGGCGTCGCTGTTTTGGGACGGCCCCGACCGAAACGACGTGGGACCCGGTATGTGGTCTGACGAAAATGGCAAAATCTACTGGACGACCGGTTTATCCACAGGTGCCGGTTATCATACATCAGCCAAGGTGCTGAGAACTTCAACCGACAGCGGCGCAACCTGGTCCAGGCCCAGACTTGCCGTGCCGGAACATGTCGATGCACTCGTGCCGGGTAAGGTAGCCTTCAGACTTAAAGATGGAACTCTGGTTGGTAACGCCTTTACGCGCCTATTGTTCAGCCGAGATAACGGTCTGAGCTGGACTGACCCCGGCGGTGTTATCCGAGGAGGACACGTCTGCGTCGTACAGTTGAATGACGGCAGGTTTTTAGCGTTGACCAGAGGCGAGGAAGTCGATGGCATGATGGCCATGAGCATCTCGGATGACCTCGGAAAAAGCTATACCTATAGTGCAAGCGAATTCCCTCCTTTAGACGGCGGCCAGCAAGCGGTTCTGTTACGTCTCAAAGAAGGCCCGCTTTTCTTTGCAGCTTTCGCCGACCAGGGCATAATGATTACCGATGCCTCCGGAAAAGAGCGTATGGTTCGCGGACTTTTCTCTGCCGTTTCGACCGACGAGGGCAAAACTTGGCCGTACAAGAGACTTGTAACCGACGACGGCCCGGGCCATCCTGTAGAGAGCACTAACGGGGGGCTTTTTACAATGAGCGCAGGAAACTCGGAATACCAGGGTTATTGCAACGGATGTCAAAGCGCCGATAAGCTCATACACATTATCAGCAGCCGCCAGCACTTCACATTCAACTTAAAGTGGCTGATGACACCTGCTCCGGAACCGCGTTATCCACTGGTAAAAGTCAAATCCGTCAAAGAAACATTTACCGGTCCGGACTTTGACGCCGACGGCTGGGGGGAGTATCGAAACTATCAGGGTGGGTTCACCGGCAAAGGGACATACGAAATCGATTCGGGCGGACGCCTGAACGGACTCAACCGCATCGTCGGCGAAGGTTCTTTCGAAGCCATTATGGCCTTCGACAATCTCCGTTTCCATCCTCCTGCCGGCAGTACATACCCGGGAGTCCTGCTGCGACTAAGAGACACTCGCATACGAAATATGTTTTTCTACATCGGCCCCGACCAGCTCCAAATCATCACGCTTGACAAACAGCATGAACGAGGCACTTTCGACCTCTCAACTGAAAGCAAAGTCAAGCTCGATAAGCCCCCGAAATCCGCAAAGGTCAAATGGGTTTGGAGCAAACCAGAAAGGAGACTGCGAGTTTTCTTCGGTCTTGACGGAGCCGAACCAACTACAGAGATGCCCTATTCCGCTGTCAAAGAAGTAGCAACAACTCCGGCCACAGCCGATAAAACCGGCATCTTCTACGGAAGACCCTTTAGTGAAACTACCGCAATATATCTCATGGCCGAACACGGCGCCTGCGATATCGATTACTTCGAGATAAAGCCATTGTGCGATTAGACAGAACTGAGACCATTGCTTCGAAAATAAAGTGCAATACTCTATGGATAACGAATGCCTGTTTTGTGTATGAGCGGGTGATTGTCAGACGTATCTCAGATTGAGAAAGGAAGTGCAATGATGAAAAAGACCGTTTTTTCTATTGTGGTGCTCTGCTGGCTCGCACTGCCGGCCGGATATGCAGCAGATATTGCAAAGGCCGATTCACGCAGGCCTTTGACGGCTGCCGCCGGAGACATACCCATCAGACACGTTATAGTCTGCCACCAGCAGGGGCGATTCTGCGGCTGGCCGGCAAACAACGGCGTCTGGGCCTGGGGAAATGAAATCCTCGTCGGATTTCATCAGGGCGACTACGTCCCAAAGGATTGCGGTCACTCGATTGGCGGCAACAGCAAAAACCTGCTTGCAAGAAGCCTCGATGGCGGCGAGACCTGGAGCGTCGAAGACCCGGACAATTTTGTCGGTGACGGCGGTAAAGCAGTCCCGTCGCCCGGCAATATCAACTTTGCACATCCGGATTTTGCAATGAGGTGCGGCGGGTCGGAGTTCTTCATCTCTTACGACCGCGGTAAGACCTGGAAAGGGCCCTGCAACTTTCCGGGCTTTGGATTGAACCTAAAGCTGACGTCACGAACCGACTACATCGTCAACGGTAAGCACGATTGCCTGATTTTTTTGTCGGCCAAAGAGCCGAGAGTAGAGGCGGCGCTGCACGATAGAGCATTTTGTGCCAGAACAACTGACGGTGGCAAAACACTTAAATTCCTCTCCTGGATGACGGCAGAGCCAATCAAGATACGCTCGGTAATGCCGTCAACGGCACGCTGTTCACAGAGCCATCTTGTCTCGGCTATGCGCCGCAGACTGGATGTCAACATTTCCGGTCCGAATAAGATGCGTAAGTGCTGGATAGACGTCTACCAATCCGCAGACAACGGCGCGACGTGGGAGTTTCTCAGCCAGGTAGCCGACACCGGAGCCAGCAACGGAAATCCCCCCAGCCTGGTGAGGCTGCGCGACGGGCGATTGTGTGTCACCTACGGCTATCGCGGCATCTGCTCGGCCTACCGCTATCGTCCGCAACTACAAGGCATCCGCGCAAGAGTCAGTACAGACAACGGCAAGACCTGGGGCAGGGAGATTGTTCTGCGTAACGACGCCCGAACCTGGGACATTGGCTACACCCGCAGCGTACAGAGGCCGGACGGCAAAATCGTCACGATTTATTATTACACGACACAGGCAATTCCCGAACAGCACATTGCGGCGACTATCTGGGAACCTGCTCCGGCCGGCCGCTAAATCCGGGGCAAAGGGAATCACCAAGAGGACAGAAACCGCGAAAATCGCAACCTAACAGATTTGAATGCAAAGGAGCAGTTAAGATGGTTGGAGTAAGCACCAGAAGACAGTTTCTCCAAAACGCCGCAAATGGTTCGCTGCCCTTGGGCGCCCTTGGGCCTTCAGGTTTTGCCGGCAGTCGACCGAAGCCGGTTGTTTAATCTGCCCTTCGGGCGAAAAAACCACAGTTGCTGCCTGCTTTTGCTTCTATTCGCAAGCGTCCTTGTCACCGTATTCGCGCCGGTCGTAATCACCTCGGTGTTCCGGCCTTGAGCGCCTGTCTTCAACGTTTTTCCTGCGCTCCACGGCAACTGGAACATCCTTTTTTCGGCGGTCCTCGCTGCTTCGACGCTCTCCCCCCCTGCGGTCTTTACCGTTGCGGCGCTCCGAGTGGTTTACTTCGTCCATAATCTTCGCCTCACTACTTTCCACACAGATAGATAATCGGCTTTTCTACGCCTCAAAGTTTAGCCCTGATTAAACTAAACATCGATTTATCTGACCGTTTTGCACAAAAAGTCCGGAAAGATGTCTTTACCATTTTTACCCAAATCAGCTCTTCAACTTGCTGAACGAGCAGTATGAAAAGGCTACCTATTACGACAACGCCACTTTAGGTTGAAAAATGCAACAACGTATAGCAGATAAATGGATGCCAATCTCAGACAATCGCCTCCGTTTTTTCCTCGTATGGCAACGACGAGAACGGGCTATACGCTGCTGTGTTACTGTAATAATTTCTGCTGTACGTTCCAAAAGTTTTTCCTGCACTCGGCCTGTCAGCCACAAAGACCGAACCAGTGCCGAAGAGGCTGTGCGAATCTGGCAAACCGTCAGGTCCGGATTTTTTTTCCGCCACTTCTGATGCACTTTGGCCAGGAACAAATGGCTCAGCGCAGTGATTATCAAATGACGACGGAGAGATTTATAGTTACGAACCTCAAAATGACTCAATCCGAGTTCACTTTTTTCATCCTCAAAACACCTCTCCACATACCAACAAGAAAAGCCGACACGAAGCAACACTTCCAGTGGTGTGCCTTCAGGGGCGTTGGAGACAAAGTATTTAATTTCTTTGGGGTTTTCAACATTGCGGGCAACAATCAGCCAATGTGCTCGAGTAGGCAAGCCATCACGCTTAAGGTAGGACTTGGCAGCTTTAGCCTCCCAGAGCATCGGGCCTTTAGTTGTATCTTTGATATGGAACTTCTCCCACGGAATCTTTCGCAGCACAGAAGAATGAAGCAGCAATTGTTTTACACTACTGGCAGGTGGGTAATGGGGTAAGAAATCAATCACTTTGGCATTGTTTTTTGATGGAAATTTTAAAAAAGCCGGGTTTTTTGTGCGAAATTTCGGTGTGATTTTGGGCCAATCGTTGTTTTTGGGCTAAAAACTGGGATTTGGGGGTAAAAAATGGACACTTGGTTTTTTGAGACTCGGTGGGAAAACTGGCGTAACTGCTTATTTGTAAAGAGGTTAGTGCGAAAAGTAACAAGTTGCAAAAATGGCGTTTTTTTGCGCTTTTTGGGCAAAAATTGACAAAAGTTGGCGCATTTGGCGCACTTTTGAGCGCTTTTTGACGGGATTTTAGGCACCTTCAATATT
>JAUWIU010000035.1 GCA_030608075.1 Phycisphaerae bacterium | reverse complement strand
CCCCGCCCGCACCAACATTCAACATTTTGGGCTGCAGGACCGCCGGCACTCTCTGGGTCGGCCGGGCAAACGGGGGGACGGTTTGACGGTGAAACGGTTGGACGGTTGGGCGGTGGGACGGGTGGACTGTGAAACGGTGTGGGGGGTTGCAATAGTGTGGCTTTGGTGGTATGCTTGGCAGTATGGTCAAGAGCAGCAAAATAGAGGTTAAAACCAAGGGCAACTGCCATATCGTCAATATTACCGAGCAGGTTGGTGAGGCTGTTGCGAAATCGGGCCTGGGCGACGGGACGGTTACGCTCTTTAACGTGGGTTCGACAGCAGGTATTACAACTGTGGAGTATGAGCCGGGGCTGGTCAATTACGATATGGCTGCGGCGTTTGAGCGGATAGCGCCGCGAGAGGCCAGGTATGAGCATGAAGAGACCTGGCACGATGATAACGGGCATTCGCACGTTCGGGCGAGTTTGTTGGGGCCATCGCTGACAGTACCTATTGTTGAGGGACGATTAACCCTGGGGACGTGGCAGCAGATTGTTATCGTGGATTTCGATACGAGGCCGAGGAGGCGAACGGTTGTCTGCCAGATAATCGGGCAGTGATTGGAAAGTTAAAAGAGTTGCGAAAAGGTCGAGACTGCGGGGCGGCAGATGGGGGATTGACGGGAGAGAGTGGCATGCGTAGTATTTGGGGCAGAATTGGTTTGTGAGCATTGAGGTTTTTTGGGGAGTGCGAGCCTATGAAAACTAATAATATGATGACGGTGTGGATGGTTTGCGTAGCGGCTGTATGTGTTTTTTTGTGTGGCTGCGGCAAAAAGGCCCGTGAGGCGCCCATTAAAGCGGCTCCGGCTGGGATAGACTTAGAGACGACAATAGGGTCGGTGGCGGAGATAATTGCGATTGATGCGGTCGAGGTGCGTGGCTATAGTTTGGTAGGCGGCTTAAGGGGGACAGGTTCATCAGAATGTCCGGTGCGGATTAGAGCCTATCTTGAACAATATATTCTGAAGCAATTGCGGAAGGAGCAAATAGATGCTGAAGGAATTATCAGCAGTCATGATACGGCGGTGGTGCGTGTAGAGGGGGTAATGCCGGCGGTGGTTTCCGGGCGTGAATCGTTTGATGTGAGGGTAGTGGCGCTGGCTGATACTCAGACAACATCATTAGAAGGAGGCTGGCTTTATGGAACGGAACTGAAGGAGGCAGGAAGGTTTGGTATGACGATGCGAGTTTTGGCAGATGCGAAGGGGCCTGTTTATATTGACACAATTGAGAGGGCGGCGGCAGAGAAAAGGGTCGGCTATGTTTTGGGCGGAGGCAGAACCGTCACAGAGTATTACGTAAGTATTGCACTTCGACAGCCGGATTATCGAGTGGCAAGCAGTATACGTAACCGTCTAATCGAGCGTTTCGGCAGGGACATAGCAAGTGCGGTCTCACCGGGATTGGTTAAGGTTGAAGTGCCGGCGAAATATAAAAACCGAAAACAGAGATTTGTGGAAATACTGAAAGCGACCTACCTGTCGCATACGGCTGAGGCGGCCCAGGGGAGGTTAAAGAGATTTGCTAAGATGCTGAGTGGAGGGAGTGAGAAGGATGCAGCAGAAATTGCTCTGGAGGCGATAGGGAATGTGAGCTTTGGGGAGCTTGCGCCGCTGCTGAACGCGGGGAATGAAGAGGTTCGGCTGCGTGCGGGCAGGTGTATGCTGAATCTCGGCAGTGACCGTGGTCTGGCGGCTCTTCGGCAAATAGCGATGGACAACAATTCGGCTTATCGGATGGAGGCTTTGGAAGCAATTACGCTCGGGGCCAGGCGTAACGACGCAACTGCAATTTTGCGAAGCCTTCTGCGAGACGGAGATTTTGATATTCGATTGGCTGCGTACGAAAGCCTTAGAAGATTAGACGATGTTGTGATAAGACGAAGGCTGATTGGGGGTACTTTCTATCTTGAAGAAGTTGCACAAACCAAACAAAAGGCAATGTTTGTTTCGCGGAGCGGGCGGCCTCGGATTGTTTTGTTCGGCGGGCCGATAAAGTGCCGCAGGAATATTTTTGTTCGGTCGATTGACGGTGGTATAACGATAAACGCTCCGTCGGGTCAGGAATATGTCTCAATAATGTGCAAATACCGCAGGCGTGGTGATGCGGTTGCGAAGTTGAAAAGCTCTTTCGATGTACGCGACATAATTCGCACATTAGGAGAGCAGCCTCTCAACAAGACTCATCCTGGGCTGGCAGCGGGATACGCTGATACGATAGGGCTTTTGAAGCAGATGTGCGACAAAGGTGTGATAGAAGCAGAGTTTCGCGTTGGCCCGCTGCCGAAAATTGGCCTAAATATCAAGAAATGACGAAGCGCCGACCGATAATGTTACTATTGCGTTGGTGGTGAGAGTGACTGCGCAGATGGTGAATTTTTGGTTCGATTATGTTTTTATAACAGGGGAAAGATGAGACTTGAGAAGATTGTTCTTGACGGATTTAAGAGCTTTGCAGACAAGACGGAATTTAGTTTTGATTGCGCGGTGACGGCGATAGTCGGGCCGAACGGCTGCGGCAAAAGTAACGTGGTCGATGCAGTGAAGTGGGTGCTTGGGGAACAAAGGGTCAAGAGTCTGCGAAGTGACCAGATGGCGGACGTGATATTCAGCGGCAGCAGCAGCAGGAAGGGTGGTGGAACTGCCGAGGTTACCATGCTGCTTGGGGATACTGCTGGGCAGCTGGCGGTCGAGGCTGACGAGGTGCAAATATCGCGGAGGATATACAGAAGCGGGGAGAGCGAATATCGGATAAACAACAAGATATGCCGGCTGAAAGATATTCGTGAACTTTTTATGGACACGGGTTTGAATATCAGGGCGTATTCAGTAATTGAGCAGGGTCAGGTAGAGCAGCTTATCAGCGCTTCGAAGACGGACAGGCGGGTGATATTTGAAGAGGCGGCGGGCATCAGCAGATACAAGGCGCACAAGAAAGAAGCACTTCGCAAACTTGAACGGACGGAACAGAACCTGCTTCGGCTGGCGGATATTTTGGGGGAGGTGACAAAGAGGCTTCGAAGCGTGAAACTGCAGGCGGGTAAAGCGCGGAACTACCTTCAGTACACGCAGAGACTCAAAGAGCTTCAGGTCAATTACTCACTGGCTGAATATGCGAAGAATCGGAGGGTGAGCGACGAAAAGAGGTCGTCGCTGGCGGAGGAGGAGCGGCGGTTTGCAGCTATTGCAGCGGAGGTATCGAGAAATGACGCGTTATTGAGCGTGCTGGGCCAGAGCATAATCGAAACGGAGAACGAGATAAACGAGACGGACAACTCTCTTGTGGCGGTACGGAGCAAGATAGAGCAGTATCTTCAGCGGATTGACTTTCTTCGAGCGCGGGTTTCGGAGCTTGGGCAGCGCAGGAGCTCTGCGGGAGAGAGGGTTGGAAATCTGCGTGAGCAAAAGGGGGTTTTCGAGGCGGAATTGAGCAGTTGCAGAGATGCGCAATCGAAGTGCGAAAGGGAGGCGGGAGAAAAGAGACAGGCCGGCGAGGAGGTGCAGGAGACTATTAGGCAGATAGAAGCGGAATGCACGTCGTTAGAGGCGCATCTTGAAGATGAGAAGTCGGGCATAATAGATATAGTGAGGCGGACAGCTCAGCTTCATAACGAAGTGCAGAGCATCTCGGTGTATCGTGACAATTTATCGAGCCAGAAAGACCGTCTTGCAGGTCGGGCGGACATTGCCAGTGTCGAACTTGAAAAACTGTTAGGGGAAAAGGCGCAGTACCAGGCGAGATTAGGCGACATTAAAAAAGTGCTGAAGGAACTGGATGAAAATCTTGATGCGAAGCGCGACAAAAGAGACGAGCTTCGCAGGCAGATAGAAGGCGACAGTAAACGCCTGGCCAACAGCAGAGAGGCGCTAAGCGCACTTGGCAGCGAGTTGGCCGTATTGACGGATATGGAAAGGAGGTGTGAAGGGCTTACCAGCGCGGTGAAGAACATTCTGGCAGGCCGGTCGGCTGAAACGGGCACATTCGATTACGTTGAGGGGATATTGGCCGATATTATTGTTGCGGACGTGGAATATGCAAATGCGGTTGAGGCGTCGCTTGAGGGGCAGACCGACTCTCTGGTAGTCAACGACACAGCCGAGCTTTTGGGTGATATTAAGAGGATTGAAGAACTTGGCGGCAGGGCGAATTTCATAAGCGCCGACAAGACAGAGCCGTTCGTGGACAGAGCGGATTTGTCAGAGGTATCGTGCGTGAAGGGCAGGGTTGCAGAATTCGTAACCTGTGAAAGCAGATATGCTCCGTTGGTCTGGAGACTGCTTGGCAAGACGTTGATAGTTGACTCGATAGAGTCGGGAATTGAACTGGCTGAGGAATTGCCGGACAGGTACAGGTTTGTCACCTTAAAGGGGGAGTTTCTCGGGGGCGGCGTGATAAAGCTTGGGCCTTTAGGGCGAGCAACGGGTCTGATATCAAGGAAAAGCCGACTGCGTCAACTGCAGGAAACGATAGCTAATATCACCGGTGAGACGGTGGCGCTCGAAGAGCAAATCGAGAGAAATAGCCGGGCAGCCGAGCACTTAACCCGTCTGTGCGCGGAACTGCGGACGGCTACTTATGAAGCCAACACGGAACAGATGCAGGTCAACTCAAAGCTGAGTGTCATTGAGCAGAATATCAAGCACATCAAGCAGGAGGAGCCGGTGATAGGCGGCGAAATCGGTCTTCTCGAAAAGCAGATAGCCCAGTCGGCTGAGAAGGAGTATAACTCGAAGCAAAAACTCGAGGAGCTGGAGACGGTAAACAACCAGCGGTCGGTGCGGATAGAAGAGCTTGAGCAACAATACGCTGAACAAAGAAGACAAGAGCATTTGCTGGCGGAGAGACTTACCGACCTGAAGGTTGCTGTCGGGCAGATTAGCGAACAGAGCAGGGCATTGAAGCAAACGGCTGTGTCTTTGGAGAGCCAGTTGCGTGCGAACCAGGGCGCCGCCGAGACGGCACAGGCGGAGGTGGAGAGCTGCGGCGAACAATCTGCAGCAGGGCAGAGAGATATTCTCAAGTGCGAGGCGGCGGTTTCGGAACTGTTTGTTGAAAAAGAAAAGAGGCAGCAGAGCAGTCACCTGCTGCACAACAAGGTAAAGGAGCTTCTTGAAGAACAGAAACGAGTGGAGCAATTGGTTCGGCAGAGACGCGGTGAGGGAGAGGAGGTCGAGCGGGAAATCAATGAGCTGAAAGTCGAATTGGGCCAATTGGAGGTGAAGGAGGAAAATCTGACAGAGAGGGTGCGGGAGGAGCTGCAGATTGAGCTTGTCGAGGCCTATAAGAATTACAACGAGAGCCGGGTGGACTGGGAAAAAATAAAGGGGGAGATAGGTGAGCTTCGAGGGAAGGTCGAACGATTGGGCAACGTAAACATTGAGGCAATAGATGAGCAGGAAGGCCTTGAGGAGCGGCACGAGTTTTTAAGCAGCCAGGTTGAAGACCTGAACAAGAGCAAGAGCCAACTTCAGCAGTTGATAAGCCGTCTTAACAGGAAGAGCAGAGAAAGATTCAGGGAGACATTCGAGGAGATTCGGATTCATTTTCAGGAGATATTCCGGAAGCTGTTCGGCGGTGGCAAGGCTGATATAGTTCTTGAAGATTCGGAGGATATTCTGGAAGCGGGTATAGAGATTGCGGCGCGACCGCCTGGTAAAGAGACGAGGAGCATATCGCTTTTGAGCGGGGGTGAAAAGTCTCTGACGGCGCTGGCGCTTTTGTTCGCGGTTTTCAAGTCGAAGCCGTCGCCGTTCTGTCTGCTTGACGAAGTGGACGCGGCGCTTGACGAGGCAAACAACGAGCGGTTTAATCAGTTGATTCGTGAATTTCAGGAGGACTCGCAGTTCATCGTAATCACGCACTCAAAGCGGACGATGAGTATCGCAGAGATGCTGTTCGGGATAACCATGCAGACTCGCGGGATTAGCAAAAAGATAAGTGTGAGATTTGGCGACATCGAAGAGCCGGCCCCTGCGGTTGCATAATGCTGTTGGCTTTTACACTCCGCAGTCAGAGGATGACGAGAGCTGCTATTGTTTGTGTTCGGCCGATTAGAGCTGATTTGCCCAGTTTTGGCCGTGGTTAGTTACGAGACTATTTCAGGGACCTCGTCGTCCGGTTCATCCATGTCGACCGGTTTGTAGTCGGGCTGCTTTGATTTTTCCAGTTCTTCCTTAAAAGCGGCAATGACTTTTTCCTGGATTTTCTGCCTGCATTGTACGTTGATGGGATGTGCGATGTCGGCGTGGAGCTTCATTCTGCCTTTGGCGTCGGTCCTGGCGCGATTTTCGATGAGCGGAGTTCCGCAACCATTGCAGAATTTGGCTCTAAGATGGTTTTTGCTGCCACACTTTTCGCAGTGGTCACTCATTTTTCTCGATGGCATAGCAACGAAGTAGCCGCTGGTACCTTCAATGACCTTGATGTCACGGACGACAAATTCATTGTCCATTGTTATCGAGCAAAAAGCTTTTAACCTGTCATCTTTGTTGTTGATGAGTTTGACTCTGACTTCGGTGATTTCCATTTTCTTTGCCTCTCTTAAAAGTTTACCATCTGTTGTTGGTCACGATAACGCTTTTGCAACCGACTTTTTCCTGGATTTGACGTTGATAGTATCCGGTTTTTTCTTTGTTACGTTCATTTATAATAGAAAACATTGCTGAACCACTCCCGGTCAGGCACAAAGGCCTGATGCCGAGCAACTCAACTTCAGCTTTCAATCGACGCAATTGTTTATACAAACCAAAACAACTTAGTTCCAGCATATTTGCGCACATCCGAGATATCAAATCAATCCTGCATTTTTCGATATTGGCGTTTATTTGGGCTTTCAGGTTCTGATAGAGGGCGGCGTTGTCCTTGTAGTTGGCGTAAACCTTTTTTGTAGGGACAGTTACGTCCGGCAGGAGCAGAATGGCGAGGAAATCGAAATTTTGGTTTAATTTTTTGATTTTTTCGCCTTTTCCGGTGCAGATGGCCAAGGGCCCGTTCAGGAAGAAGGGCACATCGCTTCCCAGTGGTGCAGCTAATTCGGCGAGGCGGGCCTTGGGAAGGCGCAGGTTCAGGTATTTGTTAAGGCCGATGAGGGCTGCGGCTGCATCGCTGCTTGCCGAGCCGAGGCCTGAGCCTGCGGGGATATTTTTTGTGAGGGTGATTTTGATGTCGGCGACTGAGTGACAACTATTCATAAGCGATTCGCAGGCCCGGTAGATGAGATTATCTTTTCCCTGGGGTGCCCAGTGCGGGCCGGTGCAGAGAAGCTCGATGCCGGGTCTTTGGCCGGGCTGGATGAGGATTTGGTCGAAGAGGTCGACCTTGGCCATTATGGTTTCGATTTCGTGGAAGCCGTCGGGGCGTTTGCCGGCAATGAGGAGACTTAAGTTTATCTTGGCCGGCGCTCGTACCAATAATCCGTTGCTGACAGTAGTAAACTGCTTTGTGCTAAGCATAGCTGTCAAAGGTGCCTCAGTAATCTCTGTTGACATTATAACCGATTATTCTTATTTTGGGCATAAAAATTGGCCACAGAGGAAAATGAAAAATGAAAATGCAAAAAGCAAAATGACGAATCAAAATGCAAAGAGAGATTCTCGGCGGGGTAAGGAGTAAGATTGCTTCGTCGCTTCGCTGCTCGCAATGACCCCTGCCTAAGAATTGCAGGGGCAGGCGGGGAATAGTGAATCCTTCGACCTGGTTCGGCGTTGCTCGCCACAGGTTGCTCAGGACAGGCATCGAACAAGGAATGTCGAATGGCGAATGGTGAGATGGTAAACGATAAATCGAGTGACGAGCCACAAGCAAGGTGTGACGAGAGAAAGATAAGCCGGTGGCATCTGCACAGGCGGTTGTATGATTGGGTGCTTCACTGGGCAGATACACGCTTCGGCACTTTAGCGCTTGTTATCCTTGCGGTTACAGAGCCGATTTTTGTTCCGATCCCGGCGGATGTGCTGGTTATTGGGCTTTGCCTAGGCAAGCCGAAGCGTTCACTGCGGTATGGCCTTACCTGTTCATTTTTCTCAGTTCTCGGAGGAGTAATTGCTTTTTCTCTTGGTATGGCTATCGGCGGTGAGAATGTCGTTCGTTTCTTCGAGCAGATAAGTTTCGGGCCGATTCATCTGGGTGACAAAGCCCATCAGGCGCTGGAGTTTTACAGGAAGTGGGATTTCTGGGCGATTTCCATTTCGGCACTAACGCCGGTACCTTATATGCTGTTTAGCTGGCTGGGCGGGATGGCGGATGTCTCGCTGCTTAAGTTTGCCGGTATAAGCGTGGTCTTTCGCACAATGCGATTCGGCGGGGAAGCATTACTTTTTTATTTCCTCGGCGAAAAAGCCCGGCGGTTGATAGAAAAATATTTCAATATTGCCACCGTTGTTGTTATCATATTGCTCATTTGTGTGGTTTATGTAATAAAGTTGCTGGGCCGTATATTTGGCGGGTGAAAAATGAACGAGGCGCAAAAAAAGGTTTTGCTGAAGACGGCTCGCGATACGGTTGAGTCGGTTATAACCGGTGTGGCCGGTCGCAAAGCCCGTTCGGACGACCCGGAACTAAATGCCCATTGCGGGTGCTTCGTAACATTGAAGAACCGGGAACGGCTGCGAGGCTGTATCGGGCAATTTACTTCGGAGGGGCCGTTAATCGAACTGGTTGCGGAGATGGCAAAGGCGTCGGCTACGGGCGACCCGCGTTTCTTAGGCGACCCGATAACGGCTGACGAACTGGACAAGCTGGATGTCGAGATATCGGTTCTATCACCGCTGCGGCGAACGGACGAGCCGTTGAGCCTGCGTTTGTGCGTTGACGGCATCTACATAAAGCGAGGCGTGACCAGCGGGTGCTTTCTGCCTCAGGTTGCAGGCGAGACGGGCTGGAGCAAAGAAGAGTTTCTGTGCAACTGCTGCAGCCACAAAGCTGGGCTGTCGCCCGAGGCGTGGAAGGAGCCGGAGACGGAGGTTTACCTTTTCACGGCGGAGGTTTTCGGGGCGACGTTCGCAGAGATTAAAGATTGACGATTGAGGAGGCGGATTGTGATAAGCAGAGTTGCTGCAATTGCTGCAGTTGTGATTATTTTTTTGGCTGGGTGTCTGGAAAGTGAGTCTGATGTAAGACCCGGCCGGACTTCGAGAATCGACAGTTGTGAGGGTATGATTGAGTACCTGCGGGGGCAGAATCTGCCTGCTCTGGAGAGCGTGCAGGGCTGGGAGAGCGATTACGGCGGCGGGCTGAAACTGAGCACGAGACACTACGAGATTTTCACAACGCTTTTAGAGCCTTTGATGCTTTCTGAGGTTCCGGGATTTTTAGAATCGGCGCATCGAGTCTACAACAGTCAACTGCCCAAACCTATCGAAAGCAAACGGAAGTTCAGCGTTTATCTTTTTGCGAACCGAGGACAGTGGGAGGATTTTACGAAAGGCTTTGCCGGGGCACAGGCGTCGATGTACTGCAAGATAAAGGCCGGCGCGTATTATCTGAACGGGCTGTGCGTGGTGTATAATATCGGCAGAGAGCGCACGTTTTCCATTCTTGGGCACGAGGGCTGGCATCAGTTCAACAGCCGACACTTTACGTACCGTCTGCCAAGCTGGTTGGATGAGGGAGTGGCTACGCTGTTTGAGGCCAGCAGGTATAAGGGTGGTCTGTTTTACTTTGAGCCGGCCCGCAATCTGTATCGGCTCGGTGCACTGAAGAAAACTCTGATGAAAAACAAGATGATACCGCTGCGTGAATTAGTTGCACTGAATCCGGGTGAGGTGCTAACGGGGGACGAATCCGATTCGGCGGCGGCTTTTTACGGGCAATCGTATGCACTGGTCCGATTTCTGCGGGAAGAAGACTATGGAAAACGATTAGGTAATTATCATCGGCTGCTGATGGACGGTTTGAAGGGCAAATGGCCGCTCAGCGAGGCGGCAAGGAGAATTGCAGCCGACCGGAATATTCCTCTGACTGTTCGGTGGAATCGCGCTATCGGGCGGCAATTATTCGAGCATTATATCGGCGACGACTTTGAAAAAATCGAGAAAGAGTATGTGAGATTCTGCAGAAAAATAGTGTATCACGTGCACTTGAAGTGACGCGGGATTGAGTATCGAATTGTTGAAGCATCAGGCATTTATTATTTTAGCATCGGGTTCGGCGCGGCGAAGAGAGCTGCTCAGGCTGGGCGGGTACGAGTTTGAAGTTGTTGTGCCGGATGTCGATGAGTCGGCTTTTTCGTCGGCGGGGAGGGGGGCGTGCGAATACACCAAAAGGCTGGCGCTGGCAAAAGCCAAAAGCGTAGCTGCAAGATTTCCGGATTCTCTGGTTATAGGGGCCGACACGGTTGCCGATTTTAACGGGGAGATAATCGGCAAGCCCGCTGATGCCGAAGAAGCGGAGCAGATTACCAGAAAGCTGTTCAGTAAAGCTCATAAGGTGATAACGGGGGTGGCTATTGTCAGGCTGAGTGATGGTACCGAGATAGTCGAGAGCGACACGACGGTCGTTGAGCCGAGAAGGTTGACCGATGAGCAAATTGCCGAGCACATCAAGAGCCGCTCGTGGCTGGATAAAGCGGGTGCCTATGCAATACGGGAGAATGGGGATGAGTTTGTGGAAAGAATAGAGGGCAGTTTGACCAATGTGACGGGTCTGCCGATGGAGCTTGTGGAGCGGTTGTTGGAAGGATTTATTTGAGTGGCGACAAACCTGGCAGCTCCGAGCCTGGCGGCGAAACAGCTAAGCGTGTGTTGCCAATATTGCGTTAGTATATTGTGCCGCCTGCGATGATGGTGTCATCGTCATCGTACAAGACAAGTTTTTGGCCTGGGCAGGGGGCGAATTGGGGCTGGTCAAACTCAACGGCCATATCGGCTTTGGCAACGTTAAGAATTTTGCAGGGCTGAGGGTTGCCGTATGAACGAATCTTGCCGTGAGCGGTCTTGCCTGGGGCAAGCTCGCCGGGTATGAGAACGTTGATTTGATTTGCTCTGACGGTGCGAGAGCTAACCTGTTCTTTTGTGCCAAGTGCAACGGTGTTGGTCTGGTGGTCTATTTTCCCGACGTAAAGGGGCTTTCGCCCTGCGAAGCCGATGCCGTGCCTTTGCCCGAGGGTGTAATTTGCGATTCCCCTGTGTGTTCCCATCTTGTTGCCCTGCATGTCAGTTATTGAGCCGGGCTGGTTTGCCTGGCTGTTGAGCAGGGCTGCGCGATAATCACCTTCTTTTGCGAAGCACAGTTCCATGCTTTCGGGTCTGTCGGCGACAGTCAGATTAAGCTCGGCAGCGATTGAGCGGGCCTGCTGTTTCGTGTGTTGGCCGAGGGGCAGGACCAATCTTGTGAGCTTTTCGGGGGCGATGCCATACAGAAAATAGCTTTGGTCCTTAGCGAAGTCCTTTGCGCGGCCGAGCCGGGGTCCCCGGCTGGTTTCAATAACCCGTGCGTAATGGCCGGTAGCAAGATGGTCGATTCCAAAAGTTTTCTGTAAGAAATCCCACACGAGTGAAAACCTCAACAACGTGTTACAGTCGACACAGGGATTTGGGGTTCGGCCCACTGCGTAGGATTGTCGGAACGGCTCTATTATGAGTTTTTGGAAGGGTTCGGTGACGTCAACGAAGTAGTGAGGGATATTGAGCTGCCTGCAGACCGGTGCGGCGTCGGCTTGGCGATAGCCCGGGGTGGGGGTGTCGCAGGAAAGGGGGGTCTTCATTGTTATACCCAAAACTTCCCAGCCGTTTTGTTTGAGCAGATGTGCGGCGATAGTGCTGTCGAGGCCGCCGCTCATTAAGGCCGCTATTTGTTTTGAATCGGTCTTTTTTGGCGTCCACGGCGATAAACTCGGCGGAGATAACGTGATGTTCCACTTGTCAGGCGTCATACTGTTTGAAAGGCCTCAATGGAAAAGCTATGAGGTTTAATTTGTTTCGGCTGAACCAGATGACGCTCATTTGATTTTGGTTGTTATAGTGCGGCCATTTCCAAAAGGGCCGGCACGTGGCGTTCCCAGCCCAGAGACATAATATGGATACCCTGGCATAAGTTTTTTAGTTGTTTAATAAGACGGGCGGAGATTTGCAGACTTTTGAGGACTCTTTTTTCTTTCGGGACAGCCGCCAGCTCGTCGATAATCTCGTCGGGGACGTGAATTCCGGCGACATTTTCGTTCATAAACCTGGCCATCGCAGGTGATTTTATAAGGACCAATCCGGCCATGACTGGCACATTCAGGTCGCTTACTTTTTCGCAGAAGTCGGCGAACTTGTCGACCTCGTAAACGGCCTGTGTCTGGAAGAATTGTGCTCCGGCGTTGACTTTTTTCTGCATTTTAATAATTTGCGGTTCGAGCGGGTCGGCGCCCGGGTTTACGGCTGCTCCGAGACAGAAATCCGGGGATTTGCCTTCGAGGTCATTTCCGGCCATATCTTTGCCGTTCATCAGGCCTTTTACTGCCGCCAATAGCTGTACTGAATCCAAATCGAAGACAGGCATTGCTTGGGGGTGGTCTCCCAAAGTCGGATGGTCGCCTGTAAGGCACAACAGGTTTTCGATTCCCAATGTGGCGGCGCTCAGGACGTCGGATTGCAGAGCCAAACGATTTCGGTCGCGGCAGGTAAGCTGCATAACAGGCTCAAGGCCTCTTTCCTTCAAGAGGCGACAAGTTGCCATTGAGCCGACTCTCAGCACCGAGCTTTGGAGGTCGGTGACGTTAAAAGCATCGACTTTTTCGCGCAGGGGCTCAAGCTCGTCTATGAGCTTGTTTAGTTCGATGCCCTTTGGCGGCCCGGCTTCACAAGTAATGGCAAAGCCGGCTTGCTTGAAGCGTTCGATAAGTTTCATCGTTCAGCTATCTCCACGTGTTGTTCAATTTTGTCGGCGACTTTTCGTCTGTCGGTCAGGATTCAGTCGCCTGCTCCACGTCATAAAATGAAGTTTTTCGCAGCTCCTGTGAGGGCAGCATTTTGCTGTGGTCTCTGGGCGTGCGGAGCTTTGCGAGGTTTTCCAGTCGCCCGAGTTTTTTGAGCCTGTCATAGATAAGCTGCCAGCCGCAGTCTTTCTCGGGGTCGACTTCGCATTTTCCGTTCTGTGCGCCGCCGCAGGGCCCGTTGAGAAGACCTTTGGCACACGTAGTAACAGGGCAGATGCCGCCGGTATAGTCCAGGGCGCATTGCCCGCAGGCCTGGCATCGTTCCTCGGCCGGCCATAGTCCCTGAAGTCCTCCAAGAGAGACCGTATCGTCGGCGGGGTGAACGACTTTGTTTATGACCTTTGAGACCGCCTGCACGCCGACGCCGCAAGTTAAGACCAGGATTGAATCAGACTTTGTTATAGTCTCCATCTCGCGCGAAAGGCGTGTTGTTACGAGCAGTTTGTTGCAGAGAAAGTCGACAAGGCAGGCGGCGGTTACGTTTTTGCCGGCCTTTTCAAGCTCGGCCTTGGTTGTGTCCAGGCCTTGCTGACCTCCTGTGCCGCATGCCTCTGCGCAGCCGTTACAGGCCAGGAGGAAGATATTCTTTTCGCCGTCGAGCGAGTCCAGGATTTCGTCAATGGGTTTATTCTTCGTAAACAACATGTCTAATTTCCTCAAGCACGGTATTAAGGATTTCGGGGAGCCTGCGTTGGAGTTCTTCGGTTAGCTCCAGGCCGGGGTCGATTTCTTTAGGCTCAACTCCGATGATTACGATTTCATCGGGTGCGCAGTTCAGCTTTTGGGCGGCAGCCAGAGCATCAATCAATCCGAACTGATGTAAGCTTATTTCGGAGTTTCTGTTGTGGCCGAAAATCCGGCTTAATTTGTCGCTCCCGTCCGGCTCGAACCGGGCCTTATAGATGGTGCCTGGTGTGCTGCCGGCCCTGGTCGCATCAACGACCAGGAGTTTGTATGAACCCTGCTGCAAAAGCAGCACATCCATCCCGGCGGTTCCGGCGTCGATGACTTCCACGTTCGGCGGCAGAGGTGACTGCTGCAGGCTCTGGACGACGTGAACGCCGATGCCTTCATCTCGAAGCAGGATGTTACCGAGTCCGAGTACCAGCAGCCTTTGTGGTTTGGCGGGTTTTTCGGGCGGAGTAATAATATTTGTATCTGGAGTCGGCATATCAAACAACTCTAAATACTCCTAATTCGTTTCTGCCGGCGTCGAGCAAATGGACGGAGCAGGCGAGGCACGGGTCGAATGCCCGGACGATTCGGACAAGCTCGAAGGGATTGTCTTTATCCTTTACCTTGGTCCCGATTAAGGCCTGCTCTATGGCTCCGGGCTGGTCTTTGTCATCTTTCGGTGAAGCGTTCCAGGCGGTTGGCGTAATGACCTGGTATCGCTCGATTTTTTTGTCCCTGATAGTCATCCAGTGGCCAAGTGCACCTCGCGGGGCCTCGTTGAGGCCGGTGCCGTCACCCTGTTCAGGGATTTCGCTGGGGACGATAATCGGGTCATCTGGCTTT
Organism: Phycisphaerae bacterium; assembly: GCA_030608075.1. Classification (GTDB taxonomy): domain Bacteria; phylum Planctomycetota; class Phycisphaerae; order Sedimentisphaerales; family Anaerobacaceae; genus JAUWIU01. The sequence continues at coordinate 4,767 of JAUWIU010000035.1, read as the reverse complement.
AGCTGCTGGAGCCAGTCGACCATAGAATCGGCAACGAGTTTGGCTTCCAAGGCCCTTGCGGCGTGGCGACCAAGGACGGAAAACAAGGCATCGACGCCAACGGCCAATTCACCGAGGACCGGGTCGAGGAGCTGTTTTGTTTTTTCGTCATTCTGCACATAGTTGCTCACCATTCGCGCCAAAGGCCCAAGCTCGCAAACGCTGCCGTTATAGCGAGGCGACTTTATGAATGAATATGCCTGTTTCTTGTCAAGGTCGGGCTTTGTTTGGCCGTTGGCAGGGTTTCTGCCGGAGGTTGAATCGGCGTACCAGGAATGCTTTACGTCCTCGGTGATATTCCTGGCGTCAAACGGCTCAGGGTGGAGGTCCGGGGAGATGAGGGCGGGCTTGAACAGCTTTCCGGTAGGCAGATGAAAGCCGCCGTATGCAACAAGCCTTTTGCAGCCCATTCCGATGCCGAAGTAATCATTGTAGCTTTTGGCCACAGCTATGACATCGGGGATGTAAAGGTTGTCTACAAAATCACGTATTTCGTTAAGTCGCCACAAGAAATTTGTGATTTTGTCCTCTGTGGGTTTTTCGGTAACGCCGCCGGGGACGACACCGACGTTATGCGGCATCTTTCCGCCGAAGAGCGACAGCATTTCCTGACACTTTCGTCTTATATCCAGTGCCTTCAGGTAGTGCTTTACCAGTTCGGCGTTTACTTGGCTGGAGAAGCGATAGTCGCCTTCATAGCGGGGGACAAAGGGGGCGAGGTTGCCGACGGTACCGGCGGCATCGACGTAATCGAGAGCAGCGAGATGATAAAAATGCAGGATGTGTGACTGCAGGAAGTTGGAGCCGAGTATAAGACTGCGGATGAGCTTGGCGTTATCGGGGATTTTGTCAGTCAAACCGAAGGCATCATCGATGCACAGAGCAGATGCGGTGGCGTGGGCGGTCGGACAGACGCCGCAGATTCGCTGGGTGAGGCGATTGGCATCACGCGGGTCTCTGCCCTGTAGTATTATCTCGAAGCCTCGAAAGAGTGTGCCGGCGCTTTTGGCGTCCTTGACTACTCCGTCGTCTATGACGGCCTCAATGGCCATGTGGCCTTCTATTCTGGTTATGGGGTCGATTTTTACTTTGGTTATCATTTGAGCTCCTCGAACGTGATTTTCTCATAGATGGGTGAGGTGCCGTCGGGGAATCCTGGCTCGACACAGCCAAGACAGGGCGAGCCTGCCTTGACGCACCAGTTTGTGCCGTTGTTCCACTGTCTTAGGGGACAGTCGGCGTAGGTGTAATGTCCCTTGCAGCCAAGTTTGTAAAGGCAGCCCGGGTCGCCGAGCTTTTCGGCGAATTTGCCCTTGTCGAAATCGGCTCGTCTTGGACAGTTTTCGTGAATCAATTGGCCGTAGAAAAGCATTGGCCGACCGATATTGTCGAGTTTCAATGCTTCGAGTCCGGAGAATAATATGACGGATACCGTACCGACAAACCAATCGGGGTGTACGGGACAGCCGGGGACGTTGACAACCGGCGTTTCGATTCCCTTTTCGTTAAAGATTGCCTGTACGCCTTTGCACAGCGTGGGGTTTGGTTTGGCTGCCGGTATTCCGCCGTAGGTTGCGCAGGTCCCCAAGGCAATAGTGAGCAGGGCATTTGCACCGAGGTCTACGACGGCTTGTTCAATTGTCAGATGTTTACCGTCTTTCTCGCCGACGCAGCCGTAGAGGCCCCTGTGGGCGGTTGGTATTGCACCTTCGACAACGAGTATGTAGCCGGCCTTGCGGGTTTTTTGGGTGTCTTTTAAGACTTCAATCACCGGTTCGCCCTGGCCGGCCATTATAGTTGCGTGGAAGAGCAGGTTAAGCTGGTGGCCTGGTACCAGCTCGTCGAGTAAGAGATTCTGAATCTTCGGACTTACAGCGTTGAGGACTGATATTGAACAGCCTGTGCAGCCTGCTCCCTGCAGCCAAATTACCGGATATTTCTTAACAGTCACTTTTTTTCCTTTCCTGTACATCTGCCTGTCATCACCGGCGAAGGTCATAGCCAAGCGTGTATTTAAGCAGCGTAAAATTGCCGACAGGCGCAGAGTATCAAACTAAGCTACTGTCGGCAATGTCTTTTTGTTTTCTGAAACTGACGATTTTTAGAGGTTTGGGGCCTTGTGTTGCAGGTTTTGCTGTGCGGTACGTGTCGCAGGAATGACGGAAGGAAGAGGTCCCTCGACTTCGTCCGCCGGTGGCGGACTTCGCTCGGGACGACAGGGCAGGTTTTTGCGGCTGACTCGGTCAGGCGAGCTTAACAGGGTGAATGGGCGAGCTCGGCGGCACCGGAATCGGTGCACGAGCATCAGCAAAGTTGATGATAAGACCGGGACAAGATTCTCAGCCGGCTGAGCGACAAAGCTCCTGACAGAACTCTATTTCGCGGGATAGTCCCGGCGTTATCGCGGAGATGTTTTTGAGCTTATCGGGAGTCAATTTCTTTTCGGAGGAGCGGTAGAGCAGCAGAAAGCCGAGCGGCGAGGCGAGTTTTCCCAGCGGTATTGTGCGCACGGAGATTTTACTGAGCATGGTTGGATTTGCCTGCAAGCCCATCGCAAACATGTCATCAAGTGTGCAGGATTTGTTTGACTTGCAGATGCTGTCGACAAGCTCGGCAGTGAAACAGTCCTCGAGACGTTGTTTTTTGAGGGTGATTGGCTGGTGACTTTGCGAAATATGTAATTCGAAGCCTTGGGCCTTGCGCAAGAATAAGGCAGAGCTGACATTCGGGATTTCGTCTTCGATGAATTCGCAGACGGTGTCGAAGAGGTTGTTGAGGCTGGTTATTCCCACGATTGACTCATAGAAGCCGGCTTTGAAACTGAGCGTATCGAACTTTTTGATGAAGTCCCTGTGGGCCGCAATGAGGTCGTTGCAGAGGATGTCTATTTTTTTCGCCTGCGTTTTGCGTTCTTTGTTGAGCCTGCTGATTAGCAGTCGCAATCTTCTGTACCGTTGTTTATGGTTCATGTCCCCTCATCCTTTAGTGAAGAAGCTCAGTATTTGCCTGTGTTAAAAATCGACCAGGCAGGTGGCCGCCTTTAAGGGCGAAAGCAGATTAAGCAGGTGCGTTAGAACCAGCCCCATAAGAAATCGGTTATTAGTTTTGTGTCGGTTGAGGGTGGTTATTGGGCGGTGTCGGCGAAAAACGGCTGGTCGTTGGTTTGTGGGCATTCTCGGACTTGTTGCCAGGATATACCAATCCAGGCGGTCTGAGTTAGTCGAGCGATTGCTGCGAAGCAGTGGTTGTATTATTTTAGAAAGAGATAATAGAGGCGTCCTTCCTGATATGTGCGGCCGGCGAGTCTGCCGGCGGTTTGACCTGTGCCCATATAAAGGTCGCAGCGTCCCGGCGCGCGTATTGCGCCGCCGGTGTCCTGGTCGAGGACGAAGCCGTCATATACCTGGTTGACGACACTGCCGGCCTGGAGTCGCGGCAGAGTGGTGGATATGAATGCGATGCAGCCCGGCGGAAAGATGGACTTGTCGGTGGCGATAGTTCGCATCGTGGTTACCTGCTCATTAAGGCTGCCGCGAGGTGGGCCTTGTTCTTCTGTAAAGAAGACATATCTTGGATTGAGGCGGGTGTACTTAGCCACCTGGTCGAGGTGCTTTTTGAAATAATCTATCATGGCCGAGAGACTCATCTGTGAGCGGCTTATAATGCCTTCGTTGACCATTACTTTTGAAATGCTTTTATAGTCGTGGCCGTTGGCGGCGGTATAGCCGACGCCGGTGAGTCTGCCGTCGGGCATTCTGATTTTTGCCGAGCCTTGTACGTGGGCGATATATGCCTCGAATGGGTCGCTGAGCCACATCAGTTCGCTGCCTCTGAGCATACCCGAAGTCTCTATGACAGCGCGGGGCGGGTACTGCGTGATTTGCCCATCGGGTGCTCGGCGTCCGAGTATTTCGCCGTTCGGCGCTTTTACCAGGTCGGTAGGCTGGCTGTATAACGGGTATTTGAAGCGTTCGGTTCGGGCGGTAGAACCATCGAAGATGGGTGTGTAGTAGCCGGTGAAGAGCACTGTCCCGATGTTGTCGCAGCCGACGGACATGTAGACGTCGAAGGTGTTGCTGATGGCCTGGTTTAGCTGCGGGCCTTTCAGGCCTGAATCAAGCAGCTCGGCGAAGGCCTCTAAGCTGTCGACGGCCCTGTCGTGGGTGATGTCACCGCAGGGGAAGAATCGTCGGCTGGAAGGTTTTTTCAGGTAATTGAGGCTTTTGTCTATTGCGGGCCGTAAGTGGTTGATGTCGAGGCAGGCCATAGTGAAATCGGGAATTTCCTGGGTGTTTAGTATTTTTCGCAGGGCGTGTTCTCCGGGGGGTAAGGGTTTATCGTAAGGAGGCTTTATCTGTATTATTTGCTCGGGTCGGGTTTTGCAGCCTACAATGTTAAAGACCGCGAGGAATAACAAGGCCGTAAGCAGGATTTTGTTTCTCATTGTGAACTCCTAACTTTCATAATTGGTACTTCATTGTCTCGACAGCAACATTTATTGCGGTATATTACTCGAATCGAGTGCAACCTGAAACAAATATCTTACTCGGACAGCGTGTAACATTAGACAAAAATTGCTAAACCCCAGCGGTGGGCTGAAGGCCACCCTACCAATTGGGTTTGATTGGGTTTGAATTGGCTTTGAATTGGGTTTGAATTGGGGTTGAATTGGCTTTGAATTGGGTTTGAATTGGGTTTGATTGGGTTTGATTGGGTTTGAATTGGCTT
>JAUWIU010000049.1 GCA_030608075.1 Phycisphaerae bacterium | reverse complement strand
CTGCCCTCTTGCCAATCCCTTATTTTGGCACCGTTAGTAAGGCCGCCATTGGACAGCGTGAACGTAATGCCCTCGATAGTCTTGCTGCCGCTTGTCTCGGCCCATTGGGTCCAGGCGCCAACCGCATCAGCCGGGTCGTTCTCGCCAAGCGTACCGGCGTTCCCAAAATCCACCTTCAACTCCACTGCTGAAACGATGCCAACCATAACCAGCAACACAACAAAAGAAACTGTAAACATCATTTTCTTACACATAACATTCCTCCTTTCGATAAAATAAGTGACCGTTTCGTTTGCCTGCACATCAGGAAAAGCAAAGATATTTTGAAGATACCATAATATACCACCTTGGTTCCGATAAAGCAAGGTTTTTTCCCCACTGAAGGGAATTTTTTTCGTGAGACGTGCACTTTTTTTGTTGGCATTTAAGAAAAACTCGCCCCCAAGGCCTGCCAGAGCATCAAACGTTTTACAACGCTGAAAGATACACTCAAGAAACTCTCATCTACGAACCTTCAAAAGGCACCAACTTTTCTTAACGGCTCATTATTGCCTGCGGCTTCAAATGCGGTAGACCGTGCAAATCGCCGCCATCGTAAGATGCACAAAAAGCATATACCGCGTGCGAACCACAGAGCACATAAGCCAACAAATCGCTGTTGATATGTAACGCGATATATATATCGGTCATCTGAACAAGACCATAAGTACGTTACATTGGTGCAGAAGCAGTGAAAAACGAAAAGCAGGATAGAAGAAAACTCTGTAAGGATGCTAAAGTCTCTTTTTTTTTAGACACATACTGGCACGAGACGTATACTTGGATTTCCAGGCAATCAATTCCGCCTGTTTGCATGGGCAAAAAGAACCAGAGGTTTATGTGCGATATGGCTGAGAAAGGAAAATTCGTTTACGATTGGCCGAGGCCGATGGTTACGGTTGACATCGTCGTATTCGCCTTTTTCAAAAACACGGCCAGGCTGCTGCTAATCAGGCGCCGCAAACAGCCCTTCAAAGACCGATGGGCACTTCCCGGCGGATTTGTCGAGATGGATGAGGAGTTGCAAGAAGCTGCCGCCAGAGAATTAGCCGAGGAGACCGGCCTTGAGAACCTAACGCTCGAACAGATGCACACGTTCGGCAAATGCGGCAGAGACCCGAGAGGAAGACAAATTACAGTAGTATTTATCGGTATTGCAGGCGGCAGCCTGCCGTCGATAAGAGCAGGTGACGATGCAGCAGAAGCTCGATGGTTCGACGTGGAAAAACTGCCGCCGAAGATGGCCTTTGACCATAATGAAGTCGCCCGGTTCGGCGTCCGAAAGTTAAAGAGGAAGAAGATATATCGACTCAATTGCAACAAGCCGCAGGATGCGACCTCTACGAGTTGTTGAGTGATTTTCTGAGCTGCTTATTGAACATTCGCAGTTGTACATCGACAGCGCTTAAAGCCCAGTCGATATAGTGCAGTTTATGCACAGGACGGTTGTGGCCTTCGTTTATCAGGCCGCGCTGCACGGTTTTTAGAAATTTGCTTATCGCCTGCGGACTGATTTCGGTTGGTTCAGCGGCCCACTGCTTTAATTCTTCATAGTCCTCCCGTAATCTCCTGCTGTTTCGCAGCTGCTCGGCGCTGAGGTAATCGCCGGGGTTATAGCCCAACTGCAGGCCTTTAAGACACATTATTAGTGGTTCATAGCTCGCTCTTTTCTCCAAACGGATGAACTTGTACTGCTGAATGTAGGCGGTTGCCTGAGCAGGGGCCTTGTCTGCTATTTGCGGCTCCCCAAGATACCATCTGCGCCTGCTGGTTCTTGCAAAGACTAATTCCTCCCCGTATTGGTACCGTTTTATTTCGTCATATCCCATTCTTGACACCCACACTCTACCGGTTGCTCTCAGTTCAGGCCCTCCACCGAGCACCAGCAGGCACTTGACAAACCCTAAAGGCAGGACTTTTTGATTGCCGATTTGATTCTTGCGAAGCTGAAAAGACAGGTGCAGGCTGTGAGGCCGAATCTCATAGAACGTGGTAATCTCACGTATAAGCTGATTGAGCAGCCAAGGGTCTCCCGTTGCTGGTCGCGCCAGTTCGCCCGCGATGTTCAGTCTTCCCGGAGCCAACTCGAAAAAACCACAACGACGTGCCTGCTCGGTCGAGCCGGTATGGTCGTCGATATATCCACCAAGTTTCCACGACAAAATGTCCAGGCAAAAATCATTGAAGTACCGGAAGCCGTCGAATATCGGGTCAATCACTTTCCGCTTGTCGTTGTGTGGTACGATGGCTCTGTGGCCGAGATTGCTCAGTTCCACTTCACAGCCGAGCGGCACAAGACCGGGCTGAAGGCTCGAACGAATCCTGTCAATGTGGGCACGCGCCACACGCTCGTCGAAAATACTACCGGCGGCCTGTACCGCATACTTGACATAATCTATCAGGTCATATCTTTGATAGGGCATACTATCAAGACATTGTCCCACAATTAATTCGACAGTGGGACTGTTTGTATTTATCATCCGAAGGGCCACAAGCAAACTGACCGACCGCTTGAAATATCTTTCTGAAGCAAGCATGTGGTTAAGCTCGAATCGGTATTGCGACTGAATCTTATCTTCGAGCTGATTCAGCAGAACCTGCTTAACCACCAGCGCAAGGTAGTTTTCGATAAACGCCTGGGCACGTGGGTTTTTGTACAAATGTCTTATGCTCGGCCGCGGTCGGTCGAGTTCGTGCTCCAGGTAATAGTCACTAACCGCGTCTGTACGGTAATGGCTTATGACCAGGTCGCGTTCGGTAGTTGCAAGAAGCTCTCTGTCTGCTCGACGTTCCGATTCGGCATCTGCGGTCCGGTCGCCCGGCCGTGTGCGTTTCCTTATGAATTCTTCGATGCGTTTTCGCAGCCAGAGTTCGTGTATCAAATTGACGTGAAATCTGTCGCCGAAATATCTTTTCATTGACTCGTGAGTTGTCAGGTAGGCCTGCGCCTCGACCAGGCCTTTGGCGGTGTTGACTCGAACGATTTCTCGGTCATAGCGTTTGCCTTCGTACTTGTCTATCTCAGCCATTGCCTCGGCAGGCACGTCATATATGACAAGCCCTTCAATTCTTGAAGACTTGTCCGCAACGGCGTAAAAGTAGACGTTGTCAGGGCTGACCCTTCGATGCCGCGGCAGAAAGGCAGGTTCTGCCGGAAGCGTTGCGTCATCAACTTGACCCGGCTTGCGCGTATAACTCAATCCGCTGACTGACTTGAATATCGCAGCGTCACGCAGTGAGCCGTAAATGAACAAGTTGATATTTTCTTCGTTCATATAATCACAAATCGCGCTTTGCTTATCACCAGCCGGTATCAACCGTTGCCTTTTCGAATTCGGCTCCGCAGTTTAATCAGCTCTTTAAAGGCGCGAAAGATTACTCGCAGGTTGCCGCCGGTCTGCGCACCGGCTCTTCTCGGATAGTGATGGACGCCTTTTTGCGTAATAGTATAGCCTTTGCGTATGGCCATGGCCAGAACTTCCACGTCGGCCATTGCCCCGGTCGTTACCAGCTCAATATTATCGAAGATTTTTCTTCTGTATAGCTTAAAAGCGCAGTCGATGTCCCGGATTTTCATACCGAATAACACGCTTGTCACTTTTGACCAGCACCACCCGTTGAATCTCCGTATCAGGTTGTCACGACGATTTATTCTGTAGCAGCTTACGATGTCGTAATTGGTCATCAGAGCAAGCAGCGGCGGCATTTCACTGATATCGAACTGCCCGTCACCATCCGTATAGAAAACAAGTTCCTTTGTTGCCGCACCGAAGCCGGAACGCAGCGCCGCCCCGTAACCGAGATTCGTACTATGGTGCACCACTTTGACTCTGCTGTCGCGCTCGGCAATTTTGTCCGCAATTTGACCGGTATTGTCTTTGCTGCCGTCATCGACAATTATCACTTCAAAATCGGCGCCGAGCTTGTCCAGAACGCCAACCGCCTGGTCGACCGTTCGCCCGACATTGTCCTGCTCATTGTAGCAGGGGAAAAAAACGCTGATAGAAACAGCATCCTCGCCGTTTGAATCAGCCCGGCTTTCTCGGGACGTATCGTCTGTCACGGACTACCACCTTTTAGCGTTGAGAACATCTTCTCGCTCCTGTTCGTACCGCCGCCTTTTGATGCTGTACGATTCGACGAGCTCCATTTTGCCCTGCCGACCGGCAATATCCTGTAAATATCTTATTGCAATCAGTGCCGCTGTGATTCTGCTGTGATAGCCGGGCTCTTTTGCCAAGGCATCCTTGTTTTGTGCGAAGTCATCGAAATACTTCTGGCAAAACTTCGTGACACGAGGCATCAGCTCTCCGAACCGCGCGGCAAGGATAATTTCACGCATTGGCACCTGCGAAGGCCTCAGTTCAAAGGCTCGGATAGCCAAAGCCAGCGCCTGTCGTCTCACCGATTCGTTAGACTCCATCAATAACATATTGTGGGCCGTAATCAGGTTCTTCGAAAATTCGTCCGGGTACAATATTGTTTTTCGGTCCTTGAAAAACTGCCGCGCTCGCTGCCGGTTCACGTAGAGCTGCTGCTTGTTGTTAAAGAACACAAGCTGCCAGTTGGCATTGCGTTCCAGCCCTTTCATAAAAGGCCTGCCGGCCTCGCCTGTCGGCATTAGGACCACCCAAACATCGTGGGCTGTCAACTGTTGGTCGACCCACTCGCCGACCTTTACGTAGTCGGCGTTGGTTAGCCGGTGCCGCCTGGCCATGGCACTGTGCACAACAGGGCCTCCGCCAATTATCGTTGACCAAAGTCTGTAAAGGTCAGGCTCGTAGGCCGCCTGAGCACGACCCTCCATAAACAACTGAAGAGGTGTTCGCCCGCTATTGGGGTCAGGCTCCTGCCCCCAGGCAATAAAGCCTCCTTCGGTCCAGTAGTTGAACATCTTGCCCTCCAACCGGTTGGCCTTTATGAACTCGCAGGCGTCAAACGGCTTGGCTTCAGACGCCGTCATTCGCATAAAGACCGAAGTCCGTCTTGTGTCGGTCGGCCACGGGTCGAGGTACACCTGCTTAAACTTGAGTCCCCAATAGCTGCCGAAACACAAAACGGCGACACCGGCGATAATGATAAAGAACCTTTCAAGCGCCTCCGGCATCGCCCGCACCGTCAGAGTTTTGTGTTGGTGGAAGCTGCGTGCCGCCGAGATTGTGCGTGCCATCTGGTCGATGAACATCGCCAGAACCGGGCACGCTGCTATCGCTGCTATGGGGATAAATCTCCGCGAGCGAACGGCCATATAAACCGTAAGGGCCACGATTACCAGTAATGCCGCGTCAATCTTGGGCAGCTCAAACGCCTCAGTCCCGGATTGCTCGCTCGCTTCGACCGGCAGCCGCGTCCACGTCTCTCTCAAACGCACAATTGCAAACCAGCTCATAACCGAGGCAATGTTGAGAAAGTAAAGCACGGCAAACAGGTATTTGTAGTTTGGCGGATACGGACCTTCGTATCCAGGACGCCACATACGCTTCAGGTGTAAAAATTGCTCGAAATTCCACGCAGAGCTTTCAAAACCGAAGGGATTGAATATCGAAAGCATCAGAACAACTGCCGCCAACGATGTCAGGACTACGAAAGTGATGTTCTTGGGGATGATTTTGGCGTTCTTTGAAAACAGGCAGGCAAGAATATGCACTATCAGGTACACCGGTAGTGTGATAAACGGATAGATGTATCTGCCTTCATAGCCGGCCCCGGCGTCGGCAATCCATAAACCTGACAAAACCAGCGGAACAACCAGGTAAATGAAATGGACACTTTTATAAACACTAAGCAGCACAATAGCTGCAAACGCCGCACAGATGACGAAGCTCAGGGCGTCAAGGTCGATGAATGAAAGGGCGAGGAATGTCGCCCAGCAAATAAATATAGCCGCGGCGATGCCGAAGATTTTCGAGACGATGGTGAACATCTTTTCCTGAGCGTTGAGTTCGTTCTTCGGTGCTTTCAGGAACCTCGGCTTGAGCAGCCGGCTGAACAGCCAGAATACGCCTAAGCCGATGCACAGGATAAACAGGACCAGAAAGGGAAAGCTCGTACCCACGCGGTTGCTCCACTCGAAGCCGCAATGCCACTCCCTCACCATTCGCCACATCTCGGCGTGCTTACTAACGCTGATAAGGTAAGTGTGAGTTAGGTTCGTTAAGTGAAACGGGTTGAGAATAATGGCAGCAACAAAAGCAGTCAGGCCTGCACCAACACTATGATACAGGCCTCTTCGACCAATCGAGACAAACGATTTTTGTGAAAAATTCGTTAGAAAATTCAGGCCCACAAACGGAACAAGCATTATAAACGCGTAGATATATCCGCCGTGGACGTTACACCAGAAAACCACCATCGGCACGATAAGCCAGATATACAGCACGTTTCTGTACGTGGTCAGAATGAGTACGAGCAGGAACATGGCTACGAGGATATTGGAAAATCCCGCCGGACGCACGTCAAGATAAGAACGTCCAACGAACATCGCAAAGCAGGCAAAAAACGCCGACAAAGCCCCGTTAGCACCCAATAATCGACCGCTGTAGTAGACACATATAACCGTGATTATGTAAAGCGCGAATTTCCAGTAGACCAGCGCATCGAAATACGGCTCCTCCTCAGAGCCGAGGGTTGTCGCAAGCCGGTAGAAAATCACGTGCGTCAGCCAGTTCTGATTGACCCAGCCGGTCGGATGCCAGTATTGGACAGTCTCAAGCCCGACTTTCTCGGCAATCCATCGCGCTGTCTTCGGCCATTTCTTGATATCCTGCGCCGTTGGCCCAGGTTTGTGTGAGTTTGCGCTGAACGGCTCAACAGTATCTACTCCGTGATTGATAAAATGTCGACCGCATGCCATTGCCACCCACGTGTCACCCGCAGCGACCATGTGCGTTGAGGCGTGGCAGGCGAAAATCATCATAGCCAGCCAGCCCAGTATCATCGGCCAGCCGGACAAAGCAAACGCCCTTTTTGTTTCTACTGTTTGAGCCACTTTTCCAGTCTGTCAAGCCCTTCGGTAATTTGCTCGAGTGAACAGGCAAAGCTCATTCGGATGTTCTTATCACAGCCGAACGGCAGGCCGGGAACCACGGCAACGTTCGCCTGTTCCAGAAAAGCCTCGGCAAAACCCATACTTCCGGTAATTTCGACACTATTAATAGTTCGGCCATAATGCTTTGAGACATCAGGAAAACAGTAAAAAGCGCCAGTAGGCGCGCAGCATTCAACCCCCTCGATGCTGTTCAGTCGTCGGGTCATATACTTGCCACGTTTCTCGAATTCAATCCGCATTTTTTCGATGGTCTCGTTGGCGGCTGCGTCCGTCAAGGCGGCGACAGCAGCATCCTGTGCGAAAGTCACAGGATTGGAAGTCATATGCGATTGCAGCCGTGCCATCGCCCTTATGATTTCGCCGGGCCCGGCAGTGTACCCTAAACGCCACCCCGTCATTGAGAACGTTTTGCTAAACCCATTTACCACCAGAGTTCGCTTGTAGGCATCTTCGCTCAACGAAGCAAAGCTCACGAATCTCGTATCGCCGTACACGAGTTTCTCGTAGATTTCGTCAGACAGTACGCACACGGCTGTTCCTTCAAGGACCTTTGCAAGTGCGCTCAATTCTTCAGGTGGATAGGTAAAGCCGCCGGGATTGTTCGGCGAATTAATAAGAAACATGGCGGTTTTCTCGCTGAGGGCGTCTTCAAGCTGATTCGGCGTGAGTTTATAGCTGTTTGCCATTTCGGTTTGGACCACCTTTGCTGTCGCGCCGGCAAGCTTTATCGCTTCGGGATATGTTACCCAGTACGGCGTCGCCAGAATGACCTCATCGCCCGGGTCGAGCACCGCCTGCATTGCCTCGTAGACCGAATGTTTGGCGCCAAGGTTGACGATGACCTGCTCGGCAGTGTATTCAAGACCGTTTTCATTCCTGAGTTTTTCGGCTATCGCCGTTCTCAATTCGACTGTGCCGGCAGCAGCCGTATATTTCGTTCTGCCCGCTTTCATCGCTGCCACTGCAGCATCTTTGATATACTCGGGAGTATCAAAATCCGGCTCACCGGCGCCGAAACTCAGTACATCCAGCCCCTTGGCTCTCAGTTCTCTCGCTCGCGAGCTGACCGCGATAGTGGCAGAAGGCGGCACCTGCTCTGCACGTTTGCTGATTTTGAGCATCTCAAAAACCTTCCAAATTCAAATTCTCTTGACACAACCCACCTAATTAGTTCCTGTTGCGGAAACGAGGTTTTGTCATTCCTGCGAAAGCAGGAATCCAGTTTTTAGCCCGTAGACCCCTGCTCCCCGCTTTCGCGGGGACAAGTTTACACGTGCGAAAGCAGGTGCAGGGGTGACATCATTGGTTTTCGCTTTCCGCAACAGATACTAATTAAAAACAAAGCAGGACAGCCGGTCAAGAAAATTGGCGTTTTTCTACCTGGCCCCGGCGCCAATCACGTCGGCTGCTTGCAAAGCTTTACAGCATATTATAACTTTGTTAAGCTTAAGCCGTCACAGCAGCGGCAAATTTTCGGCAGGCTGCAAACAGTACGCAGATGAAGCGGATGTGCCCTATGGCAGAAAATCTAAAGAATATCCTGATAATCAAGCCCAGTTCACTTGGCGACATAGTTCTCGCTCTGCCGGCACTTTCAGCCCTGCGGAGAAGTTTCCCCGATGCTAAGATAACCTGGCTGGTCCGCCCCGGCTTTGCCCCGCTTCTTGACAACCACCCCGCCTTAAACGATATTATCCTTTTTGACCGCAAGTTTCTCGGTAAAGCCTGGTACAACTGCAGGGCATTCGCTTCTCTCCTTACGCTTATTCGCCGCCTTCGACGCGCCAGGTTTGACGCTGTAATTGACCTGCAGGGTCTTTTCAGAACGGCCTCGTTGGCTTGGCTGTCGGGATGCAGAAAACGCCTCGGAATGGCAAACGCCAGAGAATTCGCCCATATCTTTTATACTCACAAAGTCAGCCAGGACCAAGATTGTATCCATCTGGTCGATTATTACCTGAAAATAGTACGCACGGCCGGCGCTCGTGACCTCGACGTGCACTTCGACTTGCCTATCGACCCGGTGGCCGCCCAGGAAGCCAAAAAGCTGTTGACTGAGCGCAATATTGAGCTGGACAACTATGCCGTCTTAATACCAGGCTCGGCTCACCCGGACAAGTGCTGGCCGGCCGAGAATTTTGCAGCACTTGCAGACAAAATTTCGTCGCAGTTCGCCCTGTCTATAGTTTCCACGGGGACCCAGTCTGAGAAGAGCCTGGTTGCAAGGCTGGCCGCTCTGGCGAATGTCCCGATAGCTAATCTTGCCGGCATGACCGACATCAGCCGGCTTGTAGCTCTGCTGAATTCTGCCACCGTCGTTGTAAGCAATGATACCGGTTCGGGTCACATCGCGGCCGCTCTAACTACGCCGGTAGTCATGATTTTCGGCCGCTCCAACCCCGCCAGGGTTGCCCCCTACAAAAGAGCCGACTGTGTTGTTGCGCTCGAACCAAACACCAGAGGCCTCAAGGCCGACAGTCCCAACCCAAAACACGATATAAGAGTTGTAACAATTGCTGATGTGTACGAGAAGGTATGCAGCCAAATTGAGCGAAAATCGCCGCAGGCAGACAAGGTCTAATGACTTTTTATATTTCAGGTACTTGCTATGATAGTGGACCAACACCACGCCCCATCGGCGCTTGACCGTTTGAAACAATTCCTGAAATACCGCATCTTGCACGCCGATGATTCGCCGCACCGAATTGCGATGGGTGTCGCCCTGGGTTTATTCATTGCCTGGACCCCATTCATCGGCTTTCACATGCTTATACTTCTCGGCCTGGCCATTGTCCTGCGGGCAAACAAGCTCATTGCACTTGCTTGTGTGTGGGTCTCCAACCCGTTTACCTACTTTCCTGTTTACTATCCCAGCTATCTGCTCGGCGGAACTGTATTGAAACTCTTTCGCCCCGGCCCTGAATTGTCCGGGGCGCAGGTCCAGGAAATGTTCGGTCGATTTGGGTCATCGCCCTTTTTTACCAACTTCTTTCGTGCCGAGTTTCGCCAGACTCTGCTGAATCTGCTCTGGCAGATAGGATACGAACTTTGCGTCGGCTCAACCATAATAGGCCTTTCCATCGCAGTGGCAGCTTATTTCGCAACCTACAGCATCATCGTTTGGCATCGAAAAACCCGCCCGGAATTATGAAAACATTCCCCTGCACCCGCCATTTCCCCAAACCCCTGGAAATCCCTTAAAACATAGGGTGGGGTTCACTGCTGCCTTGCTGAACCAGTAGCAATCGAATTGTATATCAAAAATAATCTTCCATTCGGTCAAATGCTTTATTAATCGTTTTTTCTGGAACGCAGAAAGACATTCGTAGATGTGACTCTCCTCGGAAAGCCACTCCGGGCGTAGTGGAAACCCTCGCTTCTTTTAATAATCGCTTTGCAAAACCAAGCGAATCTTTTCCTCTTTCCAGTTTTATTTTGGGAAACATTAAATATGAACCTTTGGGTCTTTGATATTCAAATATATTACCAAGTCGGTCAAGTCTCTCACACATCAAATTTCTGGTCTTTTCATAGTGCTCACGGAAGTTGTCAACACATTCCTGGGAGCCTCTAAGAGCCTCAACTGCGGCGTACTGAGATACTACAGGTGCACAAATTGCAAATGGTATATGTCCCTTTTTAATCTGGGGTATTAACTCTTTTGATGCATGAACATAACCAATTCTCCATCCTGTCATTGCGTAGGTTTTTGTAAAAGTGAATGAGCTGATTACTCGTTCCTTCATGCCGGGAAAAGAAGCTATACTATGGTGTTTGTATCCATCAAAAGTAAAGTATTCGTACGCTTCGTCGGTAATAATAATAAGATTATTTTTGCAGGCTATTTCAGCAATAGCTTCCAGTTCTTCTTTGGAATAAACAGAGCCTGTGGGATTATTAGGGTCGCTGAACATAATGGCTTTTGTCCTATCCGTAATGGCATTATTTATCGCTCCGATATCCAGACAAAAACCTTCTTCCTCAACAGTAGGGACACAGACCGGCTTGCCCGAAGCCATCACCACCTGCCTGACATGACTGGAATAGCCGGGTATCGGAATAATTATCTCGTCTCCTGGGTCAATAACAGCCATTACAGCGGCACAAAGACCTTCTATAGCTCCCACAGTTACAACAATTTCCTCGGCAGATGCTTCAATACTATTAACTTCTCCTAATTTTTTCACTATTTCCACTCGTAATTCATAAAGACCTGCCGGCTCGGAATAACCACCTGTTTTCCCTTCCTCTATTGCTTTGATTGCTGCCCTGTTTATATGTTCCGGGGTTCCGGAAGTCGGCTTTGCCCACGACAAAAATGCTACATCATCCACTTCTTTTGATAAACGGGTCATTTCATGAATAGCAGACTTCGGAATCTGTGAAACACGATTTGAAACCGGTACTGATATATTTGTCCTTTGTTCCATTTTAAGTTCCTTTTGCCCAGTTCTTTATTTCTCTTAACGAAAAGCTCACCCGTTTTGGTGGCCCGGGGGCTGCAAAAATACATACGCAGCTTGGATTATGCAAACACCATACCATTTAATACTTGAAAACTCAAGAGCTTATGTTATTTTCTTTGCATGGATGACAGAGAGAAAGCCAAACACCTCAAGAGTTGGTTAAGTCTTTCCCGCCCGCACCACCGGCCTCAATCCCACTTATCCCGATGATATTATGGTCACTATTGTCCCCAAACCCAGGGAAAATAGCAGATATTGAAAAGAAAACGCGAGATTAAGCATCCCAACGAATTCTAAATTCATCTCCGCCATCTGTGCTCCGCTAACCGTCCAACCGTCCCACCGTTTCACCGTCTCACCGTCTCACCG
>JAUWIU010000046.1 GCA_030608075.1 Phycisphaerae bacterium | reverse complement strand
TTGCCATGGAAATATTTTGGCCAAAGTCTACGAACGAGTTGAAGTCGAACACAGTCATTTTTTCTCACAACCTATTATGTTTATTTATCTTACAACAATTTTCTAAAACCTTAACGGGACAGTAGTGATTATCCGTATAAAATGAAGGAATGTCAGGTTCTTGTGGTCTAACTATATTCGAAAGACATAACAAGATAATTAGCGAGAGTATAGTTAGTCCAAATTGCAAATTATATTTTATTTTCATAAATTGACTCGCAGCATTGTAGGGTCGTCTTCAACTATAAGTATTTTTTCCATCGGTTTAACTTGATTTTAGTTATGACGGGGCAATTTTACCGTAAAAGTAGTACCTTTGCCGGGTTTGCTGTCAACGGTAATTTGGCCTTTGTGTGCATCGATGATGAATTTTACGATACTAAGTCCCAGGCCGCAGCCTTCGGCTGTTCTGGAAAGACTGCTGTCCGCCTGATAGAACCTGTTGAATATTCTCTTTACAGCCCGGCGGGACATACCGGCACCATTGTCTTTTACAGAGAAGGATACTGAACCGTCTTCTGCAAAAACTTTCAACTCAATATGTTTGTCATCGTAAGAATATTTATATGCGTTGTCCAGCAGGTTGACCAGGACTGTCACCATGGCATCGTGGTCGGCCAAGATGTCCGGGATATTTTCGTCGATTTGAATTTCAAATTTGCATTTTTCACGGCTGAACTTGGTTTGTACGGCTTCGGCTGCGTCCCTGGCGATTTCGGCGGGGTTTGCCTGCGCCATATCGAAGGCCTGCTTGTTGCGTTCCATTCTTGAGAAGGTCAGGAAGTTATCTATCAATCTGCTGAGTCTGAGATTTTCCTTTGAAATTAGATGTAGATATTCCGTGGCCTGTTTCTGGTCGTTATAATTGCCCTCAACAAGCGTGTCTACCAGGACGCGCATTGAAGATAAAGGCGTTTTCAACTCGTGCGAAACAGTGGCGATGAAATCGTTTTTGAGTTTATTCAGTTTAATCTGCCGACCGACGACCTGCCCGGCGAAGCCGCCGGCCGCAAGGATGAGCACGATAACAAGCACACCGGCCCAGATATAGATAGTGACCTGCCTGCTTGCCGCCTTTTCAAACACGTCGCCCTCTTTGAAAAACAATTGGGCCTTCCAGCCGGTAAAATGTTTACCGACAGCGCCCGTTATTGTCATAGACGATTCGGTTTTGGACTTTTCAGTACCTGCGACAAAACGGCCGGTATCGTCAACTATTCGATAAGCTACATCAGAATTTTTGAATGTTTCCTCGAAGGGACTAAATCTGCGAATAATCTTTTCTCTGCAGAACAACATCAGAGTTTCGTCCTGCGCGAGGTGGCGCAGGGCGTAAACAGGTTCCTTGTCGTGCGGGACGAGCCGAAACTGGTCGTTCGGCCAATCGCCCGAAGCGGCAGCATCGGGAAAATGTTCGACCATGCGAACTGAAAGCTCCTCGGCGGCAAGACGGCTTCGTATGGCGGACTCGTCCGTTCGTGCGGACGTCCCCTCATCAGGGTGTTTCTGCAAAAAGGGGTATTTTTCGTAGATATCGAGAATTCTGCGCACAATGAAAATTTGCTGGTCGCAGGGCAGAAAAGAGCCGGCTTCGTTTTCTTTGAATACTAAGTTGCATAATTGGTGATAAGTATCCCATATCCGAGACTCGATATTGTCTTTTGTTTCCGCCGACAGATTCAATCTCTGCTGTGCCAGCTCTATCATCAGCAGTCGGGCGTCGGCCAAAAGCATCAGGGTGGGTATATTGCAATCCTGGTCGGCGTTATTAAATGCGACCGTCTCACAGGTTGCAATCGCCGCTTCTAAGTGATGCTTTTTTTCATCGAAATCAGCAAGCTGGCCGGAGCGTGCGAGTTTTGCGTGAGACCTTGCCTGGCCGAGCACGGCGGTAAACCGAGTGTACAGGTTCTTCGACTCTGCGATTTTCTCGTAGAGTGTTGCGGCTTTGTTGTAATTCTGCTCGGCGCACTCAGCCTGCCAGACTTGAGCAAATGTATCGGCCAATTCAACCGGAGCATTAACATCAGTTGAAAACAGAGGATAAATCCGTGTTCCCGTCTCATCGTAAATGACGGCGCCGGCGTAACCCAGGCGGCTTTGCAAACTGTCAAAAAGTGCAAACGCACTTTTGCCTGCGACTTCGGTATCAAGGCAAGACAACTCCTGTTTCCATAGGTTGCCGGTTTTCACTACCGCTTCTCCCAGTTTTTCCTGGTAGATGCCGACGAGCTTTTGCTTTGTTACCACCTGGATATTTTCCACAGCCTGGGTCATAAACCACAGCAGGCAGATGGTGGGCAGTATCACCGCTACAGCAAGCAGTAACAAAACCGGCTTCAACTGGGTGGAAGCTTGATTGCCAATACCTTTCATTTTCAAGTGACCTTTTATCTGCGCTTAAGTTTTGCTCTGGCTTTTTTCAATCCTGCCCTGACGTCTGCGTTGTCAGGCTCGGCTTTTAACCACATTTTATAGTATTTGACGGCCTTATCGTACTGGTTAAGTTCCATATACGTAGTAGTCAGTCCGTTCAATGCCGCTGTTGCATTTGGTGTCGCTTCGACAGCCTTTTGCCAGTGGCTGATAGCCTCTTCGGTTTTGCCCTGTCCTTTTGCGAGCCAGCCGAGACCATTGAGGGCGGCAGCGTGCGTGGGTTCAAGCTCGACGCACTTCTCAAACGAAGCCTTTGCATTTAGTTTTTTGCCTTGATTTAGCTGCGACCAGCCCAGGCCGTTCCACGCATTTGCAAGTGAGGGGTCTTTGGTTACAGCCTCTTGGAATACCTTTTCAGCCTCGGCGAGTTTGCGCTGGTTCCATAATTGCCATCCTTTGCTGTTCAGGTCATCGGCATCGAGTTTTTTTGCTCTGATGGCCTTACGATTTAACCTGAAGCTATTGACAATTGCGTCAAACTCGGCCTTTTCTTCTTCGAACTTATCTTTATCAATTCGCAAGACGAACCAGTAAACCATTGATTTGCCGAGGATATAAGTTCGGTATTCGACCATTTGGGCAGCTTTGTCTTCATAATCGGCCTGGAAGCTGACCGCCGGCATAGAATCAACGGTCAAATCAGTCCAACTCTCTTGCCGCACTGTGTAATTCTTGAAAAATCCTTTTAAGACCTGAATGTCCATATCAGCCGCTGTTCTGGCAGAATCGAAAGCAGACACTCGCTCGCCGCCGGTCAAAACCAACCAGCTTTTAATCTGCGGGCTGATAAGCTGCACCGAAAACCTATACACTCCCATCGTCGGATTTTCCGTATGAAACCATCCGGCTGGAAGCTGCAGAGATATTCCATATTCGCCGAGTTCGATGTTTTTCGCAGTCGCTGTCTTTAAGCCAATTTCCGCCAGTTCCATTATTGCCTGGCCTGAATCATACTTGACCGGGTATTGATGCCGGTCTGTCGATATCCAGAGATGATGTTCGAGGGCCTTAACCTGGCCGACATAAACGGCAAGCTCGAGCGCATAGCAATCAAATGTTCCGGCTGAAACTGTTAGTTTTTCTTTGCCTGTTACTGCGATTTTACATTCTGAGACCGCTCCGCTTTGAACGGGGAATATCGAAAAGCGGGCCGTGTAATCTTGCCGTAAAGGCATCCTGCGTATGAGATACAGCACCTGTTCATTATCATAAACGGCACTATCCAGCTTTATTTCGCGAGTTGTTTCCTTTTCACCGGCAGTTACTGTGAGTTTCACTTTATCCGGTTTATATTCGGCGGTGAAATCACCGAGTTGGTTTTTCGTTCTGCCATAAATGGGTGCAAAATCATCAAGACCCGCATCTACCGTGGTGTATTGCTGCATCTTACTAACGCTTACGTTCATATATGATTCAATCCGCCAACTGTTTTCTTTTTCTGACCTGGCAGTTTCGGCGGTATAGATGATTTCACCAATTTTCATCCCGGTCATAGTATTGAGATTGAAACGCAACATCTCACCATCGACCCACTGGGCAGGGTTTAACTTCAGTCCTTCTGCGGATTCAGAAGCAACCGGTGCTTGTGCTTTCTCTATTTGCACCCCTTCAACATGATTTTCGCCTTGTTGAACTGTCTTGGTCCACCAGTAGACATCAAAATTCAGAAGTTTTTCACTTCCCGTGGGAGGGTTGCTTTGCGATATTTTCAATTCCTTCGGCAACACCAGAAAGAAGGTTTCAATAACGGGGCTGCCGAATTGGTTTTGCATTCTCAAAGAATATGCTTCACCCGGCATCTGAGGTAGTTTTCGCGTACTATCAACACTCCATCCATAATAGAGTGCCTCTTCAGGAGCCAGCGGTTCCTTCGGAATCCAATAGATTTGCCAATGGTTCAGCCTGGTCTTATCTGGCACTATCTCTGTATTAAGTTTATGGCCACTGGTGTCATATAACGTTTGATTCGGGTAGCTTGTTCCGGAGAGTCTTACCTTTCCAGAAATTGTCCGGCCAGTCGAATTGTAGTAGTAGGATAAACCGCCACGACAAAGAACGAAGTTTGAGTCGACATAATAAATATGACTGTTGCAATACAAATGTTTGGCCTCTGCTTCTGCCGCTGTTTGACCATACTTGTCTCCAATGAATTTTATAACTTGCCCATCGATTTGCTCAAAAAGTGATTTTGTTGTTTCAGGTTTTATTTTTTTGAGTTGCTCACCAGCCTTTTTGACAAGGAGCTTCTGGGGAGAGTAATTTGAGACGACCTGCTGGAAGTAATCAGCCGCTTGGTTCTTTTCGCCCTTTTTGAGATAACACATTCCGAGCTGGAACGTGGCCTTTGCAGCTACCCGGCGGTAATGTGAGGCTTCGTCAATAATCCGCTCGTAAATCTCGATAGCCTTGTCGAGATTGCCCTCTGTTTCCTCAGCGTACAGGCCCTGGCGTAACAGCAGCCTCGGTGATTTAACTACCTTTTCTTTTACTGAGCCGGTTTTGAACTCGATGGGATAAATGACGGCCGGCTCGCCCTGAACATTGCGAAAACTCCTGTAGCTTGGGCAGTTGACGCTTAGTTTATATTCGTGATTTGGCTGCAGTTTGACGCGCATGACGATAGTGCGTCTGTTAATCCATCGCGGCTTACCAATATTCTTTGGGTAATCCGGGCCGCCGCCGCAGATTGAATAATCCTGTTGGCTCATATCCTGGTCGAATTCGATACGAATTTTGCGCAGGCCGGGGTCAACACTGCGGTCGCCGTTTTGCGGCACCGTTTTAACAACCCTCGGCGGCGCCGCTGCCACGTACCCGGCCAAAAAGAATAAAAGTATGCCCGCGAACATGATTTTGATGTGCTTCGACTTTTCCATACTGACGCTCCTTTCGAAAATAGGTTAACAGAAAATGTCCGTTTTTGACAGGGGTAGTTTAGCGACGAAATGTTACCGATTTGTTACGGTTTCATCCTTTTTTGGTGATTTTTTAAAAAACTTGTAATTTTTTTCGCGGCGTTTTTCACTGGTCTTTTGGCCTGAAAGAAGAAATAATACCCTGCTGCATTTTCATTGCCAGAAAGTAGTGAAGTGAGGTACAATGCCGGTTGTACATTTTTGCTCTGAGTGTGTGTTAACAAGAAATCGTGGAATTTTTAGGAGGCACAGTCGGACAGAATGAAACTAAATCGTCGCCAAATGTGTCAAGTGTTAGCGGCCGGTCCAGGATTACTGGGGCTGCTGGCAGACAAATCAAAAGCCCAGGAGAAAAAAGCCATGCGCAAAGTTCTTTTACCCATCGGGGACGGCTCAGAAGTTCTCGACACGATGTACGCCTACTACCGAATCGCCGAGGACGACTATGAGGTGGTGGTCGCAGGCCCACAGGCCCGCCACTATCACCTTGTCATACACGAGATTCCGCCGAATGCAGACCCGCCGTGGGACATTACGCGAGAGCTGCCGGGCTATCATCTGCAGGCGAAGGTGGCCTTTCGCGACGTCGACCCGAAAGAGTATGCTGGGCTGTACGTCTCCGGCGGTCGCGGGCCGGAATACCTTCGCTACGACAAAGACCTGCTGCGAATTACGCGTCACTTTTTCCAGGCCAATAAGCCGGTGGCGTCGCTTTGTCACGGCATCGAGATTCTGACGGCAGCCGACTGTATTCGAGGACGAACCGCTACCACCATACCGAAGTGCGCGATGGACGTCGAACAGGGCGGTGCAAAGTATGTGGCCAGGCCCTATGTGGTTGACGGCAACTTAGTAACCGCACGCGGCAAACGCGACCTTTCCGTGCTGTTGAAGAACTTCATGCGAATGCTCAACGCTTCGTCCAACAAGTAGAGGCGTAGAGGCAGGTCAAGCCAGCCTCATTTTAGTAGTTGACTGTCACGCAGGCTCCGGCAGCTACGTGTGCCGGGACGTCGGCAAGTCCGATTCTATCACGTGCAAGCGACTTTTCCGACAGCTATATGGCGTCTTTAGGTGCGTGAGGCCATATCGCAGTAGAAAGTTCTTAAAAAAGCCTGAGAAAATTGTAAAATTATTGTAACGAATCAGGCCGGGGGGCGTCTTAATTATTGAGTGCGTTTTCGGTGCGCACACCGTCTATGGGACAAATTTGGAGGTACAGAGTAATGAGAAACATAATTGTTGCGAATCTTGTACTGTTAGTGGTTGCGACTGCGCCGGCATCGGGTGCAATTCGTTTGGTTCCGCTGGATTATGCCACTATTCAGGGGGCAATTGATGCCTCTGCTGACGGAGATACGGTTGTTGTCAGGCGCGGAAGATACGGCGAGAATATCGATTTCCTCGGCAAAGCTATCACGGTTACCAGTATGGACCCGGACGCCCCAGAGGTTGTGGCGGACACAATCATCGATGCGAACGGCGTCGGCAGTGTCGTTACTTTCGCCAATGGCGAAGGCACGGACGCAGTGCTTACCGGTTTCACCATCACCGGCGGGTACGGAACACTGGATACTTCCATGGGACCGGATGTTTACTGGGGAGCGGGTATCTACTGTCGCAATAGTTCGCCAACGATTAGGGGCAATGTGATTAAAGATAATCACGTTCCCCTTGGAGAAGACTTAGGGGGCGGAGGCTACCGAACAGGCGGACAAGGTGGAGAAGAGGGCGAAGAGGGCGAAGAACAAGCAGAATTCGGATTAGGAGGTGGAATCGGCTGTTGCGAGGCGAGCCCGATTATTACCCACAATATAATCAAGGATAATGTCGCATATGCCGGTGGGGGAATAATCCTTTATGAGGGCAGCGAAGTGGTTGCCAACAATTTGATATACGGCAACTCGGCTGAGTCCGGCGGCGGTGGCGGAGTCTACCTTGGGTCCGAAGGACGGGTTATAAACAATACAATAGTAGGCAACAGGTCTGTTCAGGGCGGTAATATCCTCGCCGGGGCTAATACTGATGTCGGTGGGTTGTGTCTGATAGCAAATAACATAATCGCCGATTCTGTGGACGGGCATGGAATACGCTGGTTTGGCCCGGAAGGACACAATCTGCTCATATACAATAATTTCTGGAATAATGACTTCGGTGACTATTACGGATTGCCCGACCAGACGGGCCTTAACGGTAACATCTCGCAGGACCCGTTGTTCGTCAACCCCGAGAATAACGATTATCATTTAGGACTCGATTCGCCCTGCATAAATGCCGGCGACCTGAGCTTGATTGCCGAGGCTGGTCAAAGCGATATAGATGGCGACCAGCGGGTTTTTGCCGTGCGGATTGATATTGGCGCCGATGAGTATGTCGGCTACCTGAAGCCGGTTGCCGACGCCGGCGGCGACCAGCATCTCGATGAAGTTCAACTGGTAACCCTCGACGGCAGCGACAGCTATTTTGACGACCCGAACGGCACAAAGATATTCCAGTGGACGCAGACTGCCGGTCCGACTGTACAATTGAGTGATTCGGCAGCGATTCAGCCCACGTTCATGCCTGAATCTGAGGATGAATATCGCTTTGAATTGGTTGTGAGCGACGCCTTGAACAGCAGCGCAGGCGATGAAGTGCTGGTGGTTATTGGCAACCGACCGCCGGTGGCAGATGCCGGCCCGGAAAGGGTCTGCCAGGTGGGCGAACAGGTCTGTCTCGACGGTACGGGCTCTTATGACCCCGACCCCAGCGATGAGCTCAGCTATGCGTGGAGACAACTGGATGGGCCTGATGTTGTTCTTGACGATGCGAATGCCGCTACTGCTTGTTTTGATTGTATCGAAGAGGGGGCTTACAGTTTCGAGCTGGTTGTCAGCGACGGCCATGACAATAGCGAGCCCAGCGTAGTTAAGACAACAGCCGTCACGGTCACAACAAAACAAGAGGATTTGGTTATCGATATTAAAAAGTACCAGCATTGTGGAGATGTTTCCGGCACGAAAGTGGTATATGCCGAGGGCGGAGCCTGCCCACTCGGCTGGACTATCGATTGTTTAGACGTCGAAACAGGTTGGGTCATTGAATTTAACGGCGACAGAATCGATACCGACCCCAAAATCGATGGTGACATCGTTGTTTGGTTTGGTGGCGATACGTATCCCGCAAACAAGGTGTATGCAAAAAATATTACCACCGGCGTCCAGAAAACTCTGAGGGAGTCCTGGTCCGCATGCTACGTTCATCCCGCTATCTCCGGTAAAAAAGTAGTCTGGGTCGAACACTTCGACATCAACCTCCAAAACCCCTCTGGCAATTCGCATTTTAGTATATGCGGCGCCGACCTCACGGACTTTGAAAAACCGCTGTATTTCACCATCGCGGAAAATGTCGGCAGTCGCAGCATCGATTCCAATTATGGCTACGACTTCGACGACCTTATAGATATTTCTCGGAATATCGTGGTGTGGGAGGCCCATGCCGACATTTATGGTGCCGACATTTCAGACGTCAATGACATCACGGTCTTTCCTGTCTGTACACACGCAGCCCGTCAGTTTGACCCGGCCGTCTCGGGTAATATCGTTCTCTGGACCGATGAGCGGAACGATGAAGGGGATATATACGGGGCTGACATCTCAGACCCGGAAAATATCCGGGTGTTTGAAATCATCAAAGAAAACGGTGCCCAGAAAGATGCGGCTATCGATGGGCAGACGGTTGTTTACGTTGATGTCGACGATGGTATTTACGGTGGCCAAATTAAGGTTTGCTGGCTGACAAAAAATTATGGGGTACTGGATATTAAACTTGCCGATTCTCCATACGGAATGGGACCGGCAGTAGATGGCGATATCATTATTTGGCAAAGCGACTATTATGGCGGCAAGTCGCAGGGAATTTCCCTGGAGTTTGCGTGTTCCAGCTCGGACGGACCAATTGAAAATCTCACCAGCGGCAGGAAATATGATTATATCCAGCACGCAATCAATGACGCCAATTCGGGTGATGAGATAGTGGCCGGCGAAGGACTCTATCACGAGAGCATCCGTTTCAAAGGCCAAAACATTACCGTCCGCTCGAAAGACCCTCAGGATTCAACTGTTGTTGCCGCTACTGTTATCAGCGGTGACGGCGACTCGGCGGTTCGTTTCCCCAGCGGCAAAAACACAGGCTGTCTGCTCAGCGGCTTTACAATCACCAACGCCGGCAGCGGTATCTACTGCAGCGGCAGCAACCCAACCATCAGCAACTGCGTCATTACCGACAACACAACGGCCGGTATCAACTGCTTCAGCGAAGACCCACTTTGTCCCTACCCGACAATTACCAACTGTGCCATTGTTGGAAACCGAGGTGACGGCGTCTATATCCATGAAAGCCGACCGGTAATTGCAAACTGCACGATTGCTCAGAACGCGGGCGCCGGCATTTACCGCTACTACTGCCGTCTGACAATGCCCGTGACCAATTCCATTATATGGGGCAATTCCGACCAGCAGATTGGTGGCCAGCATGCTCCCCGGCCTGTTGCAGTCACATACAGCGATATTCAGGGCTCCTGGCCCGGACTCGGAAACATCGACGACGACCCCAGTTTTGTTGGCGCTGCGAGCGACGATTATCACATCCAGTCGCAAGCGGGACGGTGGGACCCGAACCAGAATGATTGGGTAACAGATGCCAATACAAGCCCCTGCATTGACAGCGGCAATCCGGGTTCGGCTTTAGGTGATGAACCGAGTTCTGTAAGTAACATACGTATCAATATGGGCGCTTACGGCGGCACGGCCGAAGCCAGTATCACCCCGGACGGGTGGGCACTGCTGGCAGATTTAAGCAATGATGGAATTGTTGATTATGTCGACTTGGCAGGGCAGGCGAAAGACTGGCTGGCAAGCGGCAATGAGCAGCCGGGAGATTTGAACCGCAATGGCATTGTCGATATGATAGATTTTGCCATCCTCGCTGAGGACTGGCTGCAGAGCGTAGAGTGGTGATGGGATACGCCTGCCCGGACGCCTAACCCAATACGGTGGGATGCAACTTGCAATGCGAAGAAGTTTGCACGCAGGGCTTGAGAAATATCTACCGGCCCCGGCCGCAGCAGCCAGAGTGAGCAAACAGTATCGTTTCAGCAGGCGGTAACGATTATCTGCTTATGCTCCTGACCAAATCGACTTTAGCTTCCATACCTTCAGGTTCTGAATCTTTGCCTGGCCGCCGCGAGCAAAGACCTGCAGCGAGGTGTCATTCGTATCAAGCGGAAAGCACCTGAATATGCACACGCGGCCGTCGTTTGCGAAGATTTCGATACTCGTGCGGTCAACCAGTATGTGCAGCTTGATACTGCCATCGACAGGGGCCAGGTTGGCCTTCCTGCCGTCACAGGAAAGTGTTTTGTCGCTCACATTATAGACAGCCGGTGTACCTCTAAGTGTAAAGCCGACCTCGGAAGCGCTGCCCAACTCGATTTCAGACTGGATTTCAAAAAGCTCGCCGGAGATTGCCGACAGCAGATTTTCGCCTGGCTTAAGTGGAGTGTATCGCCAGAGGTACCGGACGTAACGCAGTTTTTTGATTTCCCTAACGGGCACACGGCACAGTCGAATTCCTTCAGGCAAGGTGCGAAGGGTCAATTCGCAGGGAATCGACATCTGTTGATTGAAGGGCATGTCGGGAAATTTACCGCCGGCCATCCAGGCGACCTGGATTCTTCTGCCGTCGGATTTCGGGATGTCGCTCCACGTTTGTGCGGCGTAGTAGTTTCCGACGCGCGATTCGAAAGGTCCGGCCTGTACGGTGAATTTTCGGCCGTCGAAATTCCCCACGAGGTACCTTCCGTCTGCGCCAAAGAAGACCCAGCGTGTGTTGTCAGGGTTTCCATCGACCGGCAGCTCAAAGAAGTCGGGACATTCCTCGCTGTCATCGAGGGGGATGTCCTGGATTCTGGTCCACTGTTTGAGGTTCTTCGAAGAGAACAGTACAAAATCATTATCGTCGAGGTAAAGGGCCATAATCCAGGTTTTTGTGGGCTCGTGCCAGACGACCTTGGGGTCACGGTTTTCGTCCCTGATGTGCCCGATGACAGGGTTGTTCTCATACTTCGTCCAGGTTCGGCCGCGGTCGTTGCTGTATGCGATGCTCTGGGTGAATGGGACTCTTTTGGGTGCGTGTTTGCCTGCTGATGTGTAGAAGGCAACGAGGACGTTTTCTTTGCCGGTTTGAAAGCCGGAGGTGTTGTTCCAGTCGACCACAGCCGAGCCGGAATATATTGTGCCCAGCTCGTCAGGCTCAATCGCATTGGCTAACTGCTTCCAGTGAATCAGGTCGGTACTTACGGCGTGGGCCCAGGTCATATTGCCCCACTTGATGCCGAAGGGATTGTGCTGGAAGAACATGTGGTACTCGCCCTTGTAGTAAACAAGGCCGTTCGGGTCGTTTGTCCAGTTTTTTTGCGGCGTGAAGTGAAACTGCGGTCGGTACTTCTCGTTGTACAGCGCGCGGGCACCTGAGTTCTTAGTGACTTCGGCGGCGCCAACACCGTACTGTATCAATGGCAAAACGCTCAGGGAGGTCGCGCCAAAGCCGAGCTTTTGAAGGAAATCCCGGCGGTTGTATCGTTCTCTGTTCTCTTTTTTTAGTTCCATCGCACCAGACATTTTGTTTCCTCACAAAACAAAACATTTTGACAGTTTAACTTGCACCGCTTTAACCACCGGGCAAATCCAACCCCATTTTCATACCAGATTTGTGCTGCAGATGCAATGGTCGAAAAAAACGAGGCCCATGTTGAGTTAAACAACATAGGCCCCGAGCAAATCCCATTCCGTGATTTGCATCATCGCGGTGCCGCGTCGCAGCATTGGCCAATCGCCTCGGGCAGCGAGCCGCGAGAGTCGAGTAACAAGTTATTCGCAGGGCACAATAAACGGAGGCCCTGCATTCACCAGAAGATTGACCAGAGCATCAAGGTCCTGAAGGTCTACCTGCCCAGCTTCATCTACCAAGTCTCCGCAGTGGCCTGGTTCGACGGGGACGATAAACGGAGGTCCCGCAGCAACTAACATATTGACCATAGCATCGAGGTCCTGAAGGTCCACCTGACCGGCAGGTGCAGCCAAATCACCCAAACACGGACAACCTTCCTCTTCCTGTGGTACAGACCGCAGTTCAAAGGCGTTAATGGCTGCACGATCGCCTCGGTACTGGCTGTCTCGTCCCTCGCCGGTTTGACAGTGAACAATAACCGGAGAACCATCGGTCCAGAACTTGACCAGTGAAGTGGCAACGTCAGCGTCGGTCTGCACAGAGGTCGGCTGTACGCCGAAGGCTTCCTGGATAGCGACAACGTTGTTGCCCTGGTTGGGGCCGGCAAAGCCCGTCATCTTGTTAAGGGCATCGCCGGCAGGGCCGCAGTGGAAACCCGAGGCCTCACATAGTGTATCACGCCAAGCCCATTGCTCTGCTAATGACCGGACGTGAACGTCCATAGAGCCCCGGTTGCCATAGCCGTCTTTAGTGCATTCCCGGTTCTGGTCGCTCGAAGGCTCCCAGAGGTTGTGGTACATCTTAAGCTCATAGGTACCTGCCGGCAGCTTGTAAAGCCCGAGCTGCGAACTGCCTTCCACACCAAGCGGGCCTGCGCAGCGGTCCACGCTGGTGAACCAACTATTGGCAATAGGCTCACCCACGGGACTACCGTTGGGCGCCGCGCCGCCAGCCTTGTTGTCCATGCACATGTCGTAGACCTTCATGCCAGACCTTCCCTCAGTGCAGCCGGTGATACACACGTCGACACCCGTGCCGCCCAGGTTCTCTATTCCACGGAAGTCATGCATATACAAATCACCCCAGCCGCCCGGCATGAAGGGTATCCAGCCCGGCTTGAGTGTACCGGGAATTGCCTGCGTTTCGTTGCCCCATACCTCCGGGGCAAAGTCGACCTGCATGTTGACCGGTGCTACGGCCGTAAAGCTCCAGACGTCACCTTTTCTTGTGGTTGTGCCGACCTCATCTATACGCCAGTAGTAAGTAACGCCTTCACTTAGAGGTCTCGGGTCAAAGCTGGTAGATGTCTGGTTGCCCTTATACTCGCTGGAGCCTGTGGTGGCATCGG
>JAUWIU010000065.1 GCA_030608075.1 Phycisphaerae bacterium | reverse complement strand
TATGGTAGGTACAATCGAGATTGACAATTTCAGGATACCCGACGGCGTTTACGTTGGTTTTGCCGTCAACACCCCCCAGGGCCTTGTTGTGCCCGTAATAAAGGACGCAGACAAAAAGACGTTGTCTGAAATTGCCGCCCAGGAAAAAATACTTACGGAAAAAGGGCGAAGCAATAGACTAACGCTTCAAGAGATGGAAGGTGAGACGATAGCCTTGAGTAATCTTGGCTCCTACGGCATTGATTCATTTCTGGGGATTGTTCCGCCGCCGACCAGCACTATCTTGGCGGTTGGCAATGTAATCCCGATGGCTTTGCCTCAGGACGGTAATGTGGTAACACGAAAAATGGTTAGTTTAACTCTTGCGGTTGACCGCCGGGTTATAGATGAAGTCTATGCGGCGCAGTTTCTAAACTGTATTAAGCAGCGATTACAAACCCCGCAGGAGCTGGTTTAACAGAAGGTTTTATTATTTGCAGAAAGGAAGAAAATGACTGGTGACAAATTCGGAAAACGGGCAATTAGAGTGATACGTACCAGAGGAACCATTTCACTTGTGTTGATGGTAGTGTTCGCAGGTAACTGTTTCCTGACACTCACAGCAGATGGCGCTACAGACGAAACCAAAACCGCGAACAGATTGGTGGTTCACGCCGACCAGGGCGAAGAAATGATTAGTAGGAACATTTACGGGCACTTCTCTGAAGATTTGGGTCGCTGCATCTCCGGAGGATTCTGGGTCGGTGAAGATAGCCCGATTCCAAATACCCGTGGCATCCGTAACGATATGGTCGAGGCCTTGAGGGGTATTAAGATACCGGTTCTGCGCTGGCCGGGCGGGTGCTTCGCCGATGAATATCACTGGAAAGATGGTATCGGGCCGCGCGATATGCGCCCCTCTATGATAAACACGCACTGGGGCGGTGTTATCGAGAACAACCACTTCGGCACGCATGAGTTTCTCGACTTGTGCGAGCAGTTGGGCTGTGAGCCTTATATCAGCGCCAACGTTGGAAGCGGCACGGTTCAGGAACTCCAGCAGTGGGCCGAATATACCACCTTCGACGGCGAAAGCCCTATGGCGAGCCTGCGTCGCGCTAACGGCAGGGAAAAACCCTGGAAGATAAAATACTGGGGTGTGGGCAACGAGAACTGGGGCTGCGGCGGCAACATGACCCCTGAGTTTTACGTCGACCTTTATAAACGCTATCAGACATATATCCGAGATTTCTCAGGCAACAAGACGTACAAGATAGCCTGCGGAGCAAACAAGGCCGACTACAACTGGACTGAGGTTCTTATGCAAGAAGCAGCCTGGCGTATGTCAGGGCTCAGTGTCCATTGCTACATATGGAAAGGCGGCGACTGGCCTCCTGAG
The DNA here is from genome assembly GCA_030608075.1 of Phycisphaerae bacterium. Lineage (GTDB taxonomy): Bacteria > Planctomycetota > Phycisphaerae > Sedimentisphaerales > Anaerobacaceae > JAUWIU01. The sequence continues at coordinate 4,280 of JAUWIU010000065.1, read as the reverse complement.
GGCCTTGCGACCGAATTTGACGAGGCAGGCTGGTTTGCATTCTTAAAAGGCGCTTTGTTTATGGATGAGCTTCTTACAAAACACTCGGCAATCATGGACAAGTATGACCCCGACAAAAGGATAGGATTAATTGTGGACGAATGGGGCACGTGGCATGAAGTCGAGCCCGGTACTAATCCGGGATTTCTTTACCAGCAGAATACGCTGCGTGACGCCCTCGTGGCGGGAGTTTGCCTCAATATCTTAAATCGCCACTGCGACCGCGTAAAGATGGCCAACATCGCGCAAACCGTTAACGTTCTGCAGGCGATGATTCTTACCAAAGATGAAAAGATGGTTCTGACGCCGACCTATCATGTCTTTGATATGTACAAGGCCCATCACGACGCCACCCTGCTGCCGGTCGAACTGCAAAGCGGCGATTACAAATTTGGCGACGACCGGATTCCGGCGTTAAGCGTTTCGGCATCACGGGACAAACAGGGCCGGATACACATATCGCTTTGCAATCTTGACCCGCGAGCCGGTGCCAAAGTTGTGTGCGAGCTTCGCGGTCTCGAGCCTAAAAAGGTTTCAGGGCAGGTCTTAACTGCAGCGGAAATGAACGCTCACAATACTTTTGAGAATCCGGAGCAGTTAAAGCCGGCATCTTTTGACGATGCCCATCTACATAACAGCACACTTACTGTGACTCTGCCGGCCAAATCGGTGGTCGTCCTGAAAGTACACTAACCACACCCCGCCCTGCCGACCAGCACTATCTTGGCGGTCGCCAGTGTAATCCCCACCGTTTTGCCCCAGGAGGGTAATGTGCTAACACGAAAAATGGTGAGCTTATCTTTAGCGGTTGACCGCCGTGTTATAGATGAAGTCTATGCCGCGCAGTTTCTGGGTTTTATTAAAGAGCAGCTACAGAATCCGCAGCAACTGGTGTAATAGCGATATTTGACCCGGATTTTTCAAAGCCACAGAACAAACTTGCTATCTCTGCTGGTGTTCTTTGGGGTCTTCAGCCCAGACATAATCGAACCATATACGAGGGGCACCCGCCTTGTCAGCAGCCCTGCCTAACTCATCTTGCACTTTGTAAAACTTATCGCGTTTGTCGATTTCTTTAATCCTCCCAAAGTCGCAATAAACGTTCAACTTTTTAAGTTTATCGATGACCTTGCCATCCAGAGGCACATAAAGCAGATCCTGAATTCGCTCGACTTGTGCATCAGTGAAATAGTGGTTGTGAATCACTATGTCGCGCAGATACAAGTTAAGTATCTTTGCCCCGTAACCCCAATATCGGGCCCCCCTGCTTAACTTCTTGTTCTTCTTTTTATTTCTCGTCACCTTTGGTATTGCTCTTGCGACTTTGGTTAGCTCCTCTTCAAACCACTTTTTGAAATCTTTTGGGTTTTTGATACGCAACATACGGTCGACATCAACCCGCAACAAAGTTCCTTTTATTTTGGAAGACGAGTTTTTGGGAAATACCCTTATAGTCGAAGCACTGACACAGACTTTTGCCGCCTTTTTCTTGATAACATCCCTGATGTTCTGCTCAATTCGCTCGAATTCGTTTACCAGATTATTGTTCGTAGCACTTTCCTTCAAACCAAGTTGCTAAAATTATAAAATTATGGAGCAGTGGAGCCGTTGAGACAACCCCACTACGCAATAGGATGTTCCATTTGATCGGGGATACAACCGCGCTAACTATCCCAGCATTTCTTCAACGCCCTTTTTGAGAACGGGCATTTCATTAACGGCGATATTCCACACAGTGTCCAAGTCGAGACCGAGATAGTCGTGGACAAGGATGTTCCGAAAGCCCGCGATTTTATACCAGTCAATATCCTGTCGAGACTCCTTGGCTCCATCCGAAAGACGCTGTGTTGACTCGGCCAGGACCTGCAGATTTCGTATCGCCGCATCCTGCAGCAAGGTCGAATCGAAAAATTCCTGCCTGTCGGCATTGCCCAGATAGGACTCTATCCGTTCGATGCACTCTTTTATGTGAATGAGATACAGACGGTCGTCTTTCATATCGGTTTTGCCTCGCGGAGGATTTGGTCTTTGATATACCAGTGCAGACCTTTTTCGGTAACGATGTCAACATTCCGCCCAAGCAGTTTCTGTAAATCCATTAATAGTCCGCCGAGGTCCATAAGCGACCTTCCCTCTTCAAGGTCAACGAGAAAATCAACATCGCTGTCGGGCCTGGTCTCGCCTCGAACCGCCGAGCCGAATACACGCACTTTCCTGGCTCCGTAACGCGAAGCAATCCTTAGGATGTCATCCCTTTTCTGTTTCAGTATCTGTTCAATACCCATAACTAAATCCTATCTGACTGAGTATCAGCCTCCTTGCCTTCTGTATAGAGGTCGGCTGTTACCCTTCCCGTTGAAGCCTCCTGCGAGTTCGTCCCGGCTGCCTCGACAATCTTTATTGGGCATTGCTCTTTTTTCTCTGCAACCTCTGTAGCTAATAAATTCTTTTTATTTTCGGTGGCTATGAATTCAGCAACTTTGCGGTAATCTTCGGCGCCGTGGCAATTCTGCTCGTATTCGAAGATTGTTTTACCATAGCTTGGCGCCTCGGCGAGTTTGATATTTCTTCGGATATTGACCGGCAGGATTTGCGCCTCTGCCCAGGCGCAGTCGGTTCCGCGCGCGTCTTTGAGGAATTTTTCGATATCGGCCCTGACCTCATTTGGCAGTGATGCCCTGCTGTCGAATATACAAAGTAATATCCATTTAACTTTCAGGCTGGGGTTGATTCTTTTGTTGACCAGCTCGACGGTTTGTAACAGCTTGCCTAATCCCTGTAAGGCCAGAAAGTGCGGCTGAAGCGCAATCAAGGCCTCTTCGGCAGCAGCCAGGGCATTGAGGGTCAACAGCCCCAGCGAAGGGGCACAGTCGATGAAAATGTAATCAAATTTACTTTCGCCCCTTTCGATGGCTTCCCGCAGGATGGTTTCTCTGCCGACCACGCTGACCAGCTCGCTCTCTGCGCCCACAAGATTGATATTGGCCGGCAGCAGCCAGAGGTTTGGACGCACCAGCAGAATCTCCTCTTCAAACAAGGCCGATTGAGTCAGGACTTTGTACGAGCCTGACTCGATAGATTCGGGTTCGACGCCGAGGTGTATTGTCAGATGCGATTGTGGGTCGAGGTCAAGAACAGCTACTTTCAGACCCGCCGCGGCCAGAGCGGCAGCGATATTGACGACCGTTGTCGTTTTGCCCACACCCCCTTTCTGATTCAATACTGCGATTGTTCTCAATCGGTTGCCCTCAGTGGTTCTTGGTTTTTAGTTTCTTTAGGACGGCATCGAGCACACCGTTGACGAAGGCCGGAGACCTCTCCGTGCTGAACTTTTTGGCAAGCTCGATGGCCTCGTTTATTACGACTCTTGGTGGAATATCAGCACAGAATTTCAGTTGATATACAGCCAGTCTCAAGATGCTTTTGTCCACCGAGCAAAGCCGGGACAACTGCCATTTTATCATTGAGCCTACTATCAGCTCATCACAGTGTGCCAAATTCTCCCATGTTCCTCTTGTCCAGTCCGAGGCGAGTTTACGTATCGAATCATCATCGGTATTTTCCGCCAAAAACCGGCCTAAGAATTCAAACACGTCCGGGCCCTGTACGTCGAGCTGATAAACTGCCTGCATTGCAAGCTCTCTGGCCCTTGTCCTCTTGTCCACCTGCTGGCCTCTTTGTAATTGACTGCTGCTTGGTTGGTATTGTTAAGTTGTCAATGATCAGTTCAAATATGTTCCATGACGCTGACGGTTTCCATAGCTGTTAATGCAGCGTCCGCGCCGGCGTTGCCCATTTTTGTACCGGCCCTTTCGACGGCCTGCTCGAGTGTCTCGCAGGTCAAGACTCCGAATACGGCGGGGACCTGCATATCATAGTTGATTTGCCCAATCCCCCGGGCCACCTGCTGACAGATGTAGTCGTAATGGGACGTTTGGCCGCGTATAACCGCGCCCAGGCAAATGACCGCGACGTATTTTCCGCTCTGTGCGAGTTTTTTTGCGGCCATAGTAATTTCGCACGCACCCGGCACCCAGACTACACATATCTGTTCATCTGAAGCGCCGTGACGGCAAAGACAGTCTATTGCGCCGGCGAGCAGCTTGGCGGTTATGAATTCGTTGAACCTGCTGACCACGATGGCGTAACTGCCCGCCCCGGCTGTTACCTGACCCTTTATTTCTTTGACCATAATTTTGTCTCTCCAAACAATATTTCTACCTCGCAAAGCTACTGCTGCT